>NZ_JAALXT010000001.1:1110795-1481060 GCF_011634775.1 Thalassoroseus pseudoceratinae | reverse complement strand
AAGCGTCCCACAATCAAAAGCCCATTGGCAGTAGGTTGCCTTTCGCCGAATTCGCCAACAATAGGAAACGCCATCAACTTCAATTTTCCGAGAGCCTTTTTTGCGAATCGCCATAGAACTTCCAATGAGGCGGATCATGTTGAGGTTGCTCAAATTGGCTTCGAGAAACAACGACGGTGAGCGTTCATCGTAGGTCAGGCTATGTCTGGTATTCAGGGCTAGGACCACAAGGAATCGTCAGGCCCAGCCTGGAACTACAGTGCATGGAATGCCTTGAGGAACGTGTTTTTGGTCTGTTGGAAACGAAGGTGTCCCTTTGATTTTAGCTTGCGTCGTTTTTCTTTGAATGCAGGGAGCACGTAGCCCCAATTTGAATTGCGGGCGAACACAACGACGACGTCAATGTTCGATTCTTTCCAGCGGTTCTCAAGAACGTGCGACTCACTGACTGCATCGACTGTTTTGACCTGGATGCGGTAATAATGAGGCCCGTCCGATATTAGCAGATCCGTCTTGTGTGCATTGTCGAGGATCGGCACGAAAACCTGCCAGCCATCTTGCATCAACCAACTGACGACCAGACTTTCGAAAGAGGTGTTTTTGAGCACCCGGACGGTTGCTGGTTTGGTATGCGTCAGTCTCTTCGGCATTGCAATGGGACGCCTTACAAAACTTCTCTCATCAATCCCTTTGTATAATGTCGCTAACTTAGCTCTCTAGCGATGCCCGACGCTTCCGGAGTCGGCTTTATGAATCTTAATTACAATTCGCCATTTTCATGGAGTTGCCCGAGTATGTTTAACGCGCGATATTCCCACTCCAGCGATAGCAAACTATCTTCAATGTTCGTCCAGAAGTCTCGCTTCACGCAAGCATGGAGAAATCGCCGCCGCATTTCCGGATGCTGAAGTGTTAGCTCATACCGACGATCCTCGGGTGTTGGGTCAAGCCCATTGATGGGACGCCAGGCGTCAGCGAAAGCCTCAGTAATAAGTGTCTTTTGGGCATCCGTGGGTGACGGTTGTTTGAAATAGAATTTATTAGGCTTTTCTTGTGGCATATGATTCACGCTTGAACGACTCAATAGATTTGCGATGTGTTCAGGTGTTACTAGCTTAGCCGAAGAAAGTGCGACTGGCGAATTGATTTTCTGAGTCAAAACGTTTTTGAACCTGTTCTGCATCCAATGCGAAGAGCGGGCCGATTTCGATTTCGGCGGATTCGGGGACGGGTTGGTCGGCGGCTTGGAGCCATTCTCTGGCGATGCGGGTGATGGCGGCGCGGGCGGTGGCGGGGGAGTCTTGACCTTCGGCGTTTTTGACGGGATTGAATTCGCGAGCGCGGTCGGCTTCCATCACGAGGGCTGTCTTGGCGTGCGGGAGTGCATCAAAGATGAAACGTTCAAATTTGATCGCGTTCGGCGAATTCGGTTGAACGAGGCGGGCATTCCCGTCGATGTGCAGGACTTTCTTGTGAGCCAAATGGAATGGCAATGCGGCGTCACTGCCGATCAGGCGTTCCAGAAAGTCACGTGAGAAAACGTGCACCGCGATGCTGCCACACCAGAGTTCCAGTTCGCCGTCGGAAGTCGTGCGGGCGGCGACATCGGGGGGCAAGTCACTGTATTCGATGATCTGCGTGACGCCATCGACGGCCACGACCACGCCCATTTTTTCCTCGGCCGACCGCTTCGGCACGACCTTGCTAGACAGCTCCGAATTTCGCAACTCGTGAAACCCGAGGAACGCGGGGTCGCAAACTTTCACGGTGGGGTTGTCGACTTGGTGATAGAACAACCGATCGACGCCACGTTGTCGCATGTCGTCCAAACAGCCGCTCTTGTCCAGGGCGGCGAGAAGTCCCCCGTGACCATCGGGACTGGTGCACAGTCGATGCGGTTCGGCGAGCAGAAGCCGGTGCGTTTCGGCATCGACGGCGGGCATCGTACCTTGTTGGAAGAAGCGGACGGAACTGGGATCGAGACCGAAGAACTCCTGTGATTCCCAAAAATCGACTGTCTCCGCGTGCGTCGCTTCGCTGGTCATGATGTAAAACGGAATGATCGCGCCGGCATCACGGGAGCGTGCGGAGACCTGCTCGGCGAAAATCTGAAAGAGGGTTGAGCCGCTAACCGGACCGACGGGAAACATTCCCTTCGGATGCGGAAATCCCAACCGTGTGCCCTGCCCCCCCGCAACGAGTACCACGCCCACACGACCGGCCCGCAACATCTCTTGCCCCGTTTCTTCGGCGGCTTGGTACGCTTTCAACTCGGCCGGTGTTTGCGGGAGGCGGACAATTTCCGTGGGGGGCGTTGCTCGCTGAGCTTTCGCGGCGGGGGTGTCTGACTCATCCGTCGACTTCGCGGAAAGACAGCGATTGAGAACCGCGAAATCAATACCATCCAACTGGGATGTTAGCTGCGACTTTTGGTCAGAGTCCAATTCGTCCCACCAGCGAAGCACGTGCGATTGATCGTGCTCTGCCAACCGCGATTGAAGGGCGTTCGGTACGTCGTGGGACATCGGACTTTCGCTCCGGATGATAGGGTGATGGAAAATAGAATTTACGCGGGAGAAATCGCTACGGTGCGGGAAAACCCAAGCCGCGGCGGTAGCTCTTCCGAACGACCTCTTGACCGAGACTCTCGGTGATGGATTGCCATTCCCCGGCGACTCGCTGCAAAACTTCTTGAGGCGTGGCATCGCCCTCGAACATCGCGATAAGTTCCAAAGACAACACCTTGCGGTAACGATCCCGTTCGATCAACGGCAGTTCGGTGATGCATTGGTCGGATGATAGACTCGTTCGCACGGCGTTCATCCATGCCCCCTGCTCTTCCGGTCGTAACAAACTTCCGGCGTAAATAGCGGGCATGTCGGCTTGCGACTCACGAACCGGGCTGCAAAGCGGTGGCGGGAATGTTTGAGAGACGTCTTTCGACGACAGTTGTAACGCGAGATCCCAGGCTGCTTGTGAATTCGCCGCCGTCTTGGAAACGGCCACCCCCGACCCGGCGAATCCGGTCAGGGTGACACGATGCGGGCGGTCTTCCGGAAACTCCTGGAACGCGGACTTCGATTGATCATAAACCCGGGCGCTGCCCGGGAGCGGTTCGATGGTGAGTTCAATTCCCTCGGCTCGTTCAATGGCTGTCTCGGATGTTGAACCTTTGGGGCCGAATGGGAGTGGCGTCTCGTTGGGACCAGATTCCAATGCGATGCCGATCGCGGCCCGTCCTGCGAGCAACTCTCGACGACAATCCTCAGGCGAGTAGGTGACGACATCGTCATCCAAATAGGGGTGTGCTTGTTGGACCAATTCCAAAGCGGTTTGGAAGCCAGGGGAATCGATCAACGGTTCCCCCGTGCGGATATCAAACTCGTACGAGAGTTGATCGGGATGCTTGGCGGACGAGGCGGCCCGGGCGAGGAATGTGGTCGCTCGCCATTCGGGAGACCACGGTTCCACGGCCGTCAGTCCTGGCGCCCACTCATCGAGTGTCGCGAGCAACTTTTGATACTCGGTCCAGGTTTTGGGCGGTTCCAAGTTCTTGGCGGCGAGTAAGTCGGCTCGGTAATACGCCACGAGGATTGGGACGGAAACCGGAACGATTCGCGGGGCACCGGCAATCTGCGATGTATGTTCCCGCACGCCGTAGAATACATCGAGCCACTTCAACGCCGAGCCGTCTCGAATTGATGTCGGCAACGGTGCGAGTTGGTCTTGCTCAATCCACCGAGGGATTTCGGTAAGTGGAACCACGAGGACATCGGCGGATTGGCTCGGTCCTTGCAAGGACTCATCGGTGACGATGTTCGTCTCGGCACCCGTGGCTCCACTCCATTCCGCGAGAGTTAGGTCCCAAATCTCTGCGAATTTCGTATCTGCGGGGACGCGGATCGTGACAGACTCATCGCGAAAGACCAACTCCGGTGGCTTGGTAACATCGTTCGCATCGTCCGACGTACATCCGCTCGTCGCTACGGCCACACACCCAACGATCAGCCAGCAAACCTTCTTCAAATTCAACGCTCGCATTCTCACGGTGTCAGAATTGTGTCGGCCAGGGAATGCCGGGCTCGACGTGTTCGGGGATTTTCAGGCTCGGCCTGAACTTCGGATACTGAACAGTTATCGTGACAAGCCCAACTCACTCCGGCAACCGGCGTCGCCGAAAATTCGGAAAGTCTTCATCGATCGGTCGAACCACAGAGGAACTCGGAAAATTTCGAGGAGGTTTGCTGCCGAACGTGCCCTGTTTCGGATGCCGTCCGGGTTTCGTTGCGGGCAATGAACGCTTCGACGTTTTCGCGAGACTCCACAAACTTCCAGACAGCATCCCACTCAAGAACACTCAGGGCCGAGGCCAAGCTGTCGGCTTCCATTCCGGTTGGGGCGATCACGGTGACGGTACTGCGATGCGTCAATCCCAGTCCTGTTTTCGGATTCACGATATGCGAATACCGGACTCCGTTAATTTCCACGAATTGATACGCATCTCCACTGGTTGCGACCGCAATGTTCCGCAAACAGAGCACCCGTGATTGGCCGAGTTCGGACTTTTGATCGGAATTGGCATCGGTCAGCGGAGCGATCGCAACTCGCCAACCGGTTTTGCCCGGTGGCGGATCACCGACGACTAAATCACCACTTGCATCAATGAGAACACGCGTGATTTTGTGTTCACGAAGCACACGCAGCATTTCATCGCCAGCATAACCTTTGGCAATTCCCCCAAAATCCAGTTGCATTCCTGATCGGCCGAGTTCAACAGTCTGCCGTTTGGTATCGAGTGCGATTTGCTGGAATCCTACCAATTGTCGTGCGTTCTGAAGTTCGGCTGAATCAGGGAGTTTGCGGTGTCTCCGTGCTGACCGCCAGAGTTTGACGACTGGACCGACGGTCACATCGAATGCTCCGTTCGATTGTCGAGACAACTTTTGCCCCGCCACGAGGACCGTCCACAAATCCTCACTGACCGGCACCGGCCGACCTGGACCAGATTTGCGACCAAGTTGACTAAGTTCACTATCCGGATCGTAGTCGCTGAGGGCATTGTTGATTTCGCCCACCCGATCGAAAGCGGCCTTCGCCGCCGAGTTTGCACGAGGTGTGTCTGGTGCGTACAATCGGAGTGTGAAGACCACCCCCATGCGAACTTCACGGAAGGTGAACTCCTGAAGTGTCTCGGGTGGGGGTGTCGGATCGTTTGCCGCCTGAACTGGATTCGTCGCAATCACAACCCATGCGATAAATCCCCATCTCAAGTCGAAATTACTGGATTTTCCAACACGACGATCATTGCGCTGGCTTGAGATCAACGTGTTTGGGCGATTCATCTGTTATCTCTCCAAAGGTCTCATCAATGCCGAACGTAACCGCCTGCCATAAGCTGATGCAAGCATTCGCGGGAATCGCTTGTTGGTCAATCGTCTCCGTCGGATTTGCCGAAGAAACTGCAAAACCGAAATTTCCCAATGCCGACGAGAATCCGAAAGTCGCCGAGGCAAAGACCGCCGACGACATGAAACCGTACAGCCAAACGATTCCTGGCACGACGATTTCATTCGATATGGTTCCGATTTCCGGCGGAACGTTCCTGATGGGCAGCCCTCCTGATGAGAAAGGTCGCGAGGAGGATGAAGGTCCGCAAGTCAAAGTACAAGTCAGCCCGTTCTGGATGGGACGTTGCGAAGTCACTTGGAATGAATACGAGATTTGGAACCTCGATCTCGATGTGCTCCGACGTGAGAAACTCAAGTTGCCCTCAACCGATCGCGACAAAATCGCCGATGCGGTGACGCGACCGACTAAACCCTACACCGACATGACCTTCAACAGCGGTCACGATGGTTTCCCCGCCACGGGAATGACCCCGCTTGCGGCTCAGATGTACTGCAAATGGCTCAGTGCCAAAACCGGCCATTATTACCGCTTGCCGACGGAAGCCGAATGGGAATTCGCCGCTCGTGGTGGTACGACGACGGCTTACTCCTTCGGCGATGACCCCGCCAAACTCGGTGATTATTCCTGGTACGTCGACAACGCTGGTCTGGAGCGGGAAGTCAATTATCACAAGGTCGGCCTGAAGAAGCCGAATCCGTTCGGTCTGCACGATATGCATGGCAACGTCGCGGAGTACTGTCTCGATGAGTACGACGCCGATTGGTATCAAAAGCTCAGCGTGATTGCCAAAGAGAACAACGGAGTCGCTATCAATCCGTTGAACATTCCTCGCACAGAAGAAGTCCGCGTTGTCCGTGGTGGCTCTTGGACGCAATGGTACGATGGCGGTCCGGAACATCACCGCAGTGCCGCCCGCTACGAATCCATGCCGGAAGACTGGAAAATTCAAGACCCCCAGATTCCGCAAAGTGTTTGGTATTACACGGACGGCACCCACGTTGGATTCCGTATTGTACGTCCGCTGACTCCTCCGACGGCGGAAGAACGGAAGAAGTTGAAACTCGACCCCGTCGTGCCCGAACACGCTCGCTTCTTGCAACGAAGCACCAACTAATCACGGTGTCTCGACCCCGCTGCAACACGATTCGATTGTGAACGGGTCGTGTTGCCGGTATCCTGAGATAACATCTTCAAGCGCTTCTGAGACGATCAACTTGCACCGCTCCACAACAGCCTTTGCAAGGCGGCATCGTCGTCCCATTCTTTCGGAGGAGAGTCATCCATGACCGAGAAGACAAATCGTCGCGAATTCTTGTCCAAATCCACGGCGGCCGCTGTTGGTGCGGGGGTGGTCAGCCAGATCGTCTTGCCCCGCGGTGCGTACGCCGCCAATGGCGATGAAACCATCCGAATCGGTTTGGTGGGTTGCGGTGGACGCGGTACCGGTGCCGCATCGCAAGCCCTCTCGACCAAAGGTGATGTCCAACTCGTCGCGGTGGCCGATGCGTTCGGCGATCAAATGAACAACACGCTGAATCGGTTGTCCAAACAGCACAAAGATCGCGTCAACGTCGATGAAGATCACAAGTTCGTTGGCTTCGATGCCTACAAGCAGTTGATCGACTTGGACGAAATCGATCTTGTCATTCTCGCAACTCCTCCGGGCTTCCGACCGGTGCATTTCGAATATGCGATCGAAAAAGGCAAGCATGTCTTCTTCGAAAAACCTGTCGCCGTCGATGCCAAAGGCGTGCGGAAGGTTCTCAAAGCTGTCGAAGAATCGAAGAAGAAGAACCTCAAAGTGGGTGTCGGGCTCCAACGGCATCACCAACCGTCCTACCTGGAAACCGTCAAAGCTTTGCAAGACGGAGCGATCGGCGACATCCTCGCTCTCCGAGTTTATTGGAACAGTGGCGGTGTTTGGGAACCGCGTCGTAGCCGTGATCAGGTCAAGACGGAAATGGAATACCAGATGCGTAACTGGTATTACTACAACTGGTTGTGCGGTGATCACATCACCGAGCAGCACATTCACAACCTCGATGTCGGTTGCTGGGTCAAGGGAGCTTACCCGATTCGAGCCTACGGGATGGGCGGACGTGAAGTCCGTGATGCCGCTCGATATGGGAACATCTTCGATCACTTCGCTGTCGAGTACGAATTCGCCGACGGCACGCGGATGTACAGCCAGTGTCGACATATCCGTAACTGCTGGAACAGCGTCTCCGAACATGCTCAAGGAACCAAAGGGACCTCGAACATCGGACGCAGTTACACCACGCAAGACGGCAACACCTGGACCTACAAGAAGAAACAACGTCGCGAAGATCCTTACCAGATCGAACACGACGACCTCTTCGCCGCCATTCGTAACGATACGTCGTACAACGAAGGCGAATACGGTGCCCACAGCACGATGACGTCAATTCTCGGTCGGATGGCTGTCTACTCCGGGAAACCAGTCGACTGGGACAAAGCCCTCAACGAAGGTGCCGACGCCTACCCATGGGCCGAAGAAAACCTCACCTGGGACACGACGCCACCAAACGTTCCGAACAAAAACGGCGAATACGATATTCCGGTTCCCGGCGTGACCGACGTGTTCGAAGCGTAATTTTTCGTGGATTGACAACGATACGAAAGCCTCTCGATTCCGATCGGGAGGCTTTCTTCATTTTGCCGGAGTTGTCCAAACTTTGGTCGAATGAGATTCATCAGACTCCAGTTGCCCAGAATTCGAGTTTCGCGTTAGAATGTGCCGCCTCGGTCGAGTTCTCCGGCGGGATGCCGACCGAACGACCGTAAAACGGTGATTCTCTTGCAGCAAGGATGAGCAAGGTGACGATTCCAGATGACAAGCCGACCTGTCTCCCTATCAATTTCACTCGGGCTATTCGGGGGACAGACATCAACGTGGTTTGATACGTTTTTGTTCACCTCGGCGTTCACTTCACCGCTTTAGTAGCACGTAGGCTACGCAAGCGATTCTGAATTCCGGACCAGAGCGGCTTCGGCACGGATGCAGTTTCCCCACACCAACCAGTCCTCCGAACAGGATGGCGGAGTCATCGGCTGCACACTGCGGCACGTCACGAGAGCGGTCTCCCGCTACCCGAGGTTGACGTTGTGCCTAGTGATGCTGGTCTCATTCGCCGCTGCCGGCTACACGGCGGTGTGTCTCGACTTCCGCACCCAACGCGCCGACCTCATCGACCCGCGAGCGGAGTACCATCAACGTTGGATGGCGTACACCGAGGAGTTTGGCGACCAATCGGATATCGTCGTCGTTGTCGAGTCGGATCATTCCGATTTGATTCGCAGCATCCTCGATGACTTGGGGCCCCGTCTCGAACGTGAACCGGAACTGTTTAGTGACGTTCTCTATCGGATCGACACCTCGCAACTCCGACGCAAAGGGCTGCAATACTTCACACCCGCGGAATTGCAAGCGGGACTGCGAAACCTGGAGCAATTCAGCTCGGCGATCAACGGACGTTGGGACCAAACTCGATTAGACGTTCAGTACGCTGCGTTTGCCCGAGAACTGAACGCGGAGGCACGCCGACATGACCAACTCCCGCATCAGGTCGTCACGTCCAGCGAGGAAACAGCTCGACTCCTGGACCGAATTGATCAGCTGACGGAGAGTTTGAACGGCAGCCTGGAGAACTCTGGCGGGTTCGAAAACCCATGGCCGCGGGTTATCCCAAGTGCTGTGCCGCTTGCAACCGGTGCCGTCACCTACTTGATGAACAAACGCGGCACGATGGGATTCGTGCAGGTAAAACCGAATCTCACCGAAGATTCCAGTTTCGACGGTGCAACCACGGCAGTGACTCGGCTCCGCGAGATTATCGCCGAAGTTTCCGAGCGGTATCCGGAGACGAAAATCGGTCTGACGGGGATTCCCGTTCTCGAAAACGATGAAATGCGGCGGTCGCAATCCGATATGACAGCCGCATCGGTGGTGTCGTTGATTGCTGTCGCGGTGTTGATGTTCGTGGGGTTCCGTGGCCTCCGGCATCCACTTTTGTCCCTGATCATGTTGCTCGTCGGTATGACATGGACGTTCGGTTACACAACGCTCGTAGTTGGGCATTTGAACATTCTTTCGGTTTCCTTTGCAGTCATTCTGATTGGCTTGGGAATCGATTTCGCGATTCACTACCTCGCCCGATACTTGGAAATTCGGCATCGCGGCAAGGAACTTCGACCCGCACTCAAAGAGACTTCATCCAGCGTGGGGACCGGGATTGTCACGGCGGCACTGACCACCGCTTTGGCATTTTTCTGTGCAACCTTCACGGATTTTCTCGGCGTTGCGGAACTCGGCATCATTGCGGGCGGCGGGATTCTCATTTGTGCAGCGTGCACGTTCCTCGTGCTGCCGGCACTTGTGGCGTTGTCCGATGGTGACTTGGCACCGAAGCAACTGCCCGCCCCGTTCGATTTTCACATTCTCCGCAACTTCATCGCACGCTTCCCACGTCTCGTGGCGATCGCCTCGATCGTGTTGGTGGTCGGGTTCGGTTCGCAGGTTGTGAGTGTGAACGACGGCTTTGAATGGAAGATTCGCTACGACTCGAATCTGTTGAACTTGCAGGCTAAAGGCATTGATTCGGTCGACGTCCAACAACGGATGTTCGAACAATCGGACCATTCCCTGCTCTACGCTGTTTCGGTGGCGGAGTCTCCGGAAGAAGCACGGCGGTTGCGTCATGAGTTCGAAAAGCTTCCGACGGTCGACCGCGTTGAAGACCTCGCTTCACGCTTGCCAACCAGTTCCATCGCCGAAACGCAGCCTTCGATTCTGGCCTTCCGTCAGCGATTGTCACGGTTGCCACGACAGATTCCGCTGATGCCACAATTGAATCCGGCTTCTTGCGGTCGGCAAATGGAAGCGACATTGCAAGCGTTGCGTCGGGTGAGACATCCAGACGCGACCGCTGCCGCCGCCAAGGTCGATCAATTCTTGGACCGCTTCGAAGCGTTGTCATTGGATGAGCAATCGAAATTTCTGATGGGCTTCCAGCAACGTGCGACCGGAGCATTGTTGTTCCAGTTGCATGGCTTGCTTGCCGCGACCGAGACCGCACCGCTGGGCTGGGACGATCTTCCCACACAGTTGCAGAACCGATTCGTCAGCAACCCCGCGGAAGGCGAAAGCCGCAAATGGTTGTTGCAAATCTATCCCAAAGATGAAATCTGGGACGCGGATCCGCTAGCGCATTTTGTGCAAGATTTGCGTTCGGTCGATCCAAATGTGACCGGCACGCCGTTGCAGAACCATGAGGCGTCGCGACAAATTCAACAGAGTTACCGGAATGCGTCTTTGTACGCATTGGCCGTTGTGCTCATTGTGTTGTTGATGGATTTTCTGTGTAAAGAACAGAAGTTGCTCGTCTTGCTGCCGCCGCTTGCGGTCGTGGTATTTGCGGCGATGATGCTGCAAACTCGACGGATTGAGATCAGTCCGACAGTTCTGATTTCGGCATACTTGGTGATGATTGTCGCGAGTGCTTCCATCTTGGATTACCAAAACCTTCGGGATGCCCTGCTCGCAATGGTTCCCCCGGTCGCCGGTGGATTGTTGATGTTTGGTTGGTTCGCCGTTTTTGGCATCGATCTGAACCCGGCGAACCTCATCGTTCTGCCGTTGGTGCTTGGGATCGGTGTGGACGACGGGGTGCATGTCGTGCACGATTTCCGTCTTCAGCGTGGCACACGGTACCGAACATCGTCGAGCACAATGAACGCCATCACCTTGACTTCGCTCACAACGATGGCCGGTTTCGGCAGCATGTTGATGGCGGCTCATCGTGGCTTGGCGAGCGTGGGATTGGTGCTGGTGATCGGTGTTGGCGGATGCCTGTTTGTGTCGTTGGTTATGTTGCCAGCAATGCTGACGTGTCTGTCGTCCGGAGATGCAGAAGCTGAAATCGAGGACGAAAAACTCAACCTCGACAAAGCCCGCGAGACAAAGAACCAGCAACAATCGCGAAGCAAAAACAGCCGTCGCCGCGCTGCTTGAGCGATGGCGACCAGAGACGGACGACGTCCGTGTGCTCTGATTTGAACATCCGACAAAGCCCCTGAGATTCAACTTGGGGGCTTTGTGCGTTGACGGTGGCTTGCCTACAATCAGAGACTACGTGCGCGGAATGTTTTCCTCGTGATGGAGTGTGAACGGTGTGTTCCTGGCTATCATTTCACATCGTCACCCCAGACATTGTCACATCATCAAGCAAACAAGGACCGCACCATCGTGGCCCAGGATAAACGCGATTTCGACGAGTTTTTGACCAAGCTCAATAAGCATCACGAGTTGATGCAGGAAGAACTGCACAAGGTGATCGTCGGGCAGGAAACGGTGATCGATCAAATCCTTGCCGCGATCTTCACCGGTGGGCACTGCTTGCTCGTGGGTGTGCCCGGCTTGGCGAAGACGTTGCTCGTCAGCACGATTGCCCAAATTCTGGACGTGACGTTCAAACGCGTGCAGTTCACACCGGACCTGATGCCCTCTGACATCACCGGGACCAACGTGCTGGAGGAATCGGAAGACGGTCGTCGAAACTTCCGCTTCGTGCAGGGGCCGATCTTTGCGAATGTCGTGCTCGCGGACGAAATCAACCGGACACCACCCAAGACCCAAGCCGCCCTGCTCCAAGCGATGCAGGAACGCGAAATTACCGCCGGACAGGAAACGTTCGCACTCCCGGAACCGTTCTTTGTAATCGCCACGCAGAACCCGATTGAGCAAGAAGGAACATATCCTCTGCCGGAGGCTCAATTGGACCGGTTCATGTTCAACATCAAAGTCGATTACCCTTCGCTCGACGAGGAAGAGCGTATCCTTTCCAGCACGACCGGAGCGGAAACTCAGCCGGTGCGAAAGGTGTTGTCCGCGAAGGCAATTACCTATTTGCAGAAGCAGATTCGTCAGATCGAAATCGCACCGCTCACCATCAACTATGTGGCAAGATTGGTGCGGGCAACACGACCGCAGGACGAGATGTCACCGAAGTTCGTGAAAGACCTCGTCGATTGGGGGGCCGGCCCTCGAGCGGGACAATATCTCATCGCCGGTGGCAAAGCTGTCGCCGCGATGGACGGCCGCCCAAGTGTGTCTGTCGAAGACATCCGCAAAGTCGCCATCCCCGTACTCCGCCACCGCATCTCCACCAACTTCCAAGCCCAAGCCGAAGGGTTAGCAACTGAAGACGTCATCGAGCGCTTGCTGACCGAGGTCCCGGAACCGGAGATTCCGAAATACGGGAAGTCGTAGTTGCGGGGGACACATGAAACTCATCGGAATCGAAGGCTGTTGGCGATATCCGCGAACTGAGGTGGTTTGGTGTTGTTGGAAGGACGGCCGGTTTCAACTTCGACGACGCATTGAGTTTCCCGTCCAGAACGGAACGTATAAATTCCTGCAGAGATTTCCCGAACAATATCACCGAGCATATCGGCTCCAATCGCCACCAAGAACAGGATGGTATTTGAAGGTCGACTTCGATGGCATACTGCATCGGGAAGTGTGGTTCGTTGATGAACTATCAATGAGTCGAATGGCGATTCGATATTTTCAAACCGATTACTTCGACCGCAAATGGATTATTCGATCAATCGAAGTTGTCCTCGAAAACGTGAAATGGTAGGTCCATCGGGGGCCGTTTCGTATTGGGTTTAGAAATAGGAAATTCCATTGATCCCTGAACTTCCTGGTTCCGCTCAGCCGTTGGTTGTCTCGTACATCGGGATTCGCCGGGCGATTGGGGTGAGTGGGTTGTTGTTGCCGATTGTGTTGGGGCCGATCGGGTGGCTGATGGGCATCGACATTCAGGACAACATGAGCAGCTACTACCACACGCCGTTGCGAGACGTGTTCGTCGGCACGCTGTGTGCGATTGGCATCTTTCTGTTTTGCTATCGCGGGAACGATTGGATCGAAAACTGGACTGCGAACCTGGGGTGTGTGTTCGCCCTCGGCGTGGCATTGTGCCCGCTCGATGCCCAAACTGATCCGCTAGAACCGGTGACCGTGGCCGGTTATTTGCACTCGTTTTTCGGCGGCGTCTTTTTCACCATGTTGGCGTTTTACTCGCTGGTTCACTTTCCGAGTTCTAAGCCGACGAATCGGGAAGCGGAACCGCATTCGCCGCAACGGAATTTTGTCTACCGGACCAGCGGGATCGTCATTCTCTTGAGCACGCTGACGATGGGAACGTTTCTGTTCCTGTTACCTGCCGATTGGCAGCAAATCGGCAATGACTACAACGTCATCTTCTGGCTCGAGTGGATTGCCCTCTGGGCGTTCGCGGCCGCATGGTTGACGAAGGGACGAGCAATCGTTGCCGATATCGCCATCGACCTGATGGCCTTCACGCAAGAGCAAATTCTCAAACGCCAACCATTCCAAAAGCGATCTCGCCCCGATATCACTTCTTGAGATGCTGGTCGAAAAATTCCAGGATTCGTTGGAAGGTCTCCGGGCTTTCAAATTGTCGCCCACCGTGGCCGGCTCCCGCGAGAGTGTGAAAAGTGACCGGCACACCGGCCTTCTTGAGGGCGGCGGTCAAGAGTTCGCTTTGACTGTGCGGAACGACACGGTCTTTGTCGCCATGGAGGATCTGAAACGGCGGATCGTCTTTGGTGATGTAGTTGATCGGATTAGCCTTGGCGGCTTCGGCCTTCTTCTCTTGGACCGGGCCGCCAATCAACTTGGCTTCCGGCGAGTTCGGATTATCGTGGCTGCCACCCATTTGCGTGAGGTCTGTCGGTCCGAACAAATCGACCACGGCTTGCACATGGCTGGACTGCTCGGCGTTGCCACCGTCGCCCTCCAACTCTTTCGCGTCACCGGAAGTCCCTAGCAAGGCTACCAAGTGTCCGCCCGCCGATGCCCCTGCGACACCGATGCGGTTTGGATCGATGTTGAACTTCTTTGCGTTCGCTCTCAGGTAGCGAATCGCCGCTTTGCAGTCTTCGATTTGAGCGGGAAAGATGGCATGGTGACTGAGCCGGTAATTGATACTCGCCACTGCGTAGTCGTGTTTCAGGAATTGCAACATGCGTCGGCCACTCGCCTTGCTACCGGCTAACCATGCCCCGCCGTGAATCCACACGACAAGCGGTTGCGGCTGATCCACATTCTTCCGCCTGTAGATATCGAGCCGATGCCGTTCGTGACCGTTCTTGACGTATTCCAAATCCCGATCAATTTGCACGTTCTGGAGTAATCGCGCTTGCGGCTGTTGAGCAAACATTTTTGTTGAGTACAGAAGAGTGAGACAAACAACCATCGGCACAATGTTTCGATTCACGATGCTTCTTCCGTTTTCACAAGGCACAAAAAAAGCCAAGCGATTGATCAAACCGCCTGGCCCGGATTTGAACGCCTCAATGCTAACACGTTGTTCGAGCGAGAGAAACAACACGGCTTAGTCGATTGCCGCCACCTTCCTCGCAACTTGCGTTTCGTTTGATGGTTGAACGTGTAGCAACGAGACGGTCAGTTCTCCAACCGGTTCGGTGAAGAACGAGACTTTAACGGCCACACCGTGCCGCCCTTCGTGCTGTGTTGGTTCGGCGAAAACGGATTGCACGGCTGGGTTGCGTTCATCCTGGCGAACAAGACTGCAAAGAACGTGACCGTGACGAATACCGGTCTCGATGAAACCTTGAAGTTGTCGACCTTTGCGGTGGGTCGTGGAAAGCGTGCCTTCCACCAATGCAACAGTCGAGTTGCGTTCGCTCGTCGATGCACCCGCGGTGTGCGGACGTCCCAACAGTGACGCTAACGCACCTGTCCCAGCGAGTGTGGCAATGGCCTCGCGACGGATTATCTCAGTCATGACATTTCATTCCTTCTAAGATGTCTGGGAAATGATAAACCATTCGGGCTACTGCTGGCTCTTCTGAACCGGTGCCTTCGGGGAGGCTTTGCCTAAGCTCGGTTTATCGCCGAGCGGCTTCATGGTGACCACGCTATTTTCGCCGCGTCCGTCGAACGATTTGCCTTTGGTCCACTTGCCTTCTGGAACTTTGAATCCGGAGTTGTCGGTGGCGTAAGATTGGAAGGCGTAATTAAAGTCTTGGTTCTCGTCTTCTTGTGGGAAGTTGTTGGGGATGGGGTGATTCTTCGCTCCGCCCAGTTCTTCCCAAGCGGCCAGCCACTGATTCTGGTGCATGGTGTCGCGAGCGATCATGTAGCTCAGCATGTCTTTCATGCCGGGGTCGTCGGTCATTTTCCACAACTGACACGCCAGCATGCGTCCCGTAGATTCCGCGGTCGCATTGGCGAGCATGTCTGCAGCGATGTTCCCAGAGGCGTACACGTGCGAGCAATTGAATGGCACACCTTCGGCGTCGACAGGCATTGCCGCCATGCAGGTGCCGATCACGTGTTGAATGTTCATTCCACCCAAGGCGGCATACACGACTGGGTCTTTGGCGGCTTCATCTTGCTCAAGTGGAGCCCCTTCGAGATTCAACGCAACCGCCGTTGCCAGCATTTCGATATGGGCCATTTCCTCGGTTCCGGTTTCGAGAAGCATGTCTCGGTATTTCACCGGTCCTCGCGCTCCCCAAGCTTGGAAGAGGTACTGAAGACAAACCCGAATCTCTCCCTGGATTCCCCCAATGGCTTGTTGCAACGCTTTTGCGAAAAGTGGGTTGGGTTTTTCAACGCGAACTGGGTACTGCAGTTTGCCGCCGTCGTGATAAAACATCCGTTCTCCTTCACTCGATCATCAGTAGGTTTCAAAACTAAGAGCTGACATCAACCCGCCCACAGCACGCACCGTTCCAACAGCGATTTCCCCGGGCATGTTTCCCCAAATTCCCGACTTCACCGGGAGTCACAGCAGAAAAACGGCTGCAGACAGACGTGCAGCGAACGAAGTCGCGTCGAGAGTGGTTGGAATAGCGTCAACGGGCATGGTCCAAGAACAACCACGTTGACCGTTGATGATTCGGCGGCGGATACGATCGAATCGCCCGCACAAACATGCTATGGTGTGCGAGACATCGCGGAATCTCTGCATCTCAATTCTGGTTCAAGACACTCTTATGACGAACTCAGGTAATTCGCCCGACTGGGAACAAACACTATCCGAGGGTCAGGACTCCGGCAAATTGTCCGCCGGTGCGGTTGAGAACATCACTCGCTGGATGACCGAACCACAATATGCGGCCTATCGGGATCCGATTTTGCGAATGATGGAGGTCAAGGATTTTGAACGGTTGGACCTTCTCTTCTGGGAAGTGATTCCGTTTGGCACTGGCGGGCGTCGTGGGTTGATGGCGGAAGTGGGTTCCGCGACAGTCAACGAACGGACGATTGCCGAGTCCGCGCACGGAATGGCCACCTATCTGAAGCAAGAGCGGGGTGAAGCCGGCGGAAAAGCCGTGATTGCCCACGACACCCGGCACCGCTCCCGCGAGTTTGCCGAGCTGACCGCTCGTGTGTTTGCAGCTCACGGTCTTAAAGTGGATTTGTTCGACGACTTTCGATCGACGCCCGCGTTGTCGTTCGCGGTTCGGCATCTGGGCTGCGACATTGGCGTGATGATCTCCGCCTCGCACAACCCGCCATCTGACAATGGATTCAAAGCCTATTGGAGTCATGGCGGACAGGTCCTGTTCCCACACGACAAAGGCATTATCGACTGCGTCTACCAAGCCACCGAAATCCCGATGGTCGATCTGGAGGACGCAATCCAAGCCGGTGGCATCACGATTGTCGGTGAAAAAGTCGATCAGGCGTACGCTGACGCCGTGATGGCTCAAAGCCTGTCGGATCAACGTGATATCGCCGCGATGTTTACGCCGTTACACGGTGTCGGGGCGACTTCGGTGTATCGGATTTTGCAGGATGCCGGTTTCACAGGAGTGCAAATCTTCGAGCCGCAAGCCAACGCGGATTCCGATTTCACGAACGTACCCGATCAACTGCCCAACCCAGAACGGCCGGAAGTCTTCGAGCCCGCCATCGAAGCGGTAGCTGGAACCAATATCGGGTTGATTCTTGCCTCCGACCCCGATGCCGACCGGCTCGGTGTGAGTGTGAAAGACGGGAACGGCCAGTTCCAACACTTAACGGGCAACCGAATCGGTGCGTTGATTGCCGACTATGTCACCGGTAAGAAACAAGGCCAAGTCGAGGGCGGCTATGTCGTCGAAACCCTGGTCACAACGCCGCTGATTGCAGAGATCGCAAAGGCACGCAGTTTCCGCGTGATCAACGATTTGTTGGTCGGCTTCAAGTACATCGGTCAAACGATGGACGAGGAAGGCCCAGATCAGTTCGTGTTCGGTGCGGAAGAATCGTTGGGCTATCTCGCCGGTCAGTACGCACGCGACAAGGACGCCGGGATCGCGGCGTTGCTGTTGCTTGAGTTTGCGGCGGAACTTCAAGCCGAGGGCAAAACGCTGCTCGATCGCCTCGAAGAATTGTACGGGGAGTTCGGTTACTTCTTTGAATGCCAGAAGTCGCAAGTTCGCAAAGGTTCGTCCGGTCAAAAGCAGATCGGGCAGATTCTTGACGAGTTCCGCAACAATCCTCCAAGCCAACTCGGCGATGTGACACTCACCGCCGTCCGCGATTATCAGACCGGCGAAAAGCGGACGGTTCCGGAGAACAGCGTCGAAAGCCAAATTGCGAAACCGGAAGGGAACTTGCTCATTTTCGAAGGACGACGCGGCGAAGAAACATACACAATCGCCGTGCGACCATCGGGAACCGAGCCAAAAATCAAGTACTACTCGTTCGCTCGAACGCCGAAGGTTGCCAGTGCTGAGTTGCCACAAACCAAGCAAACGACGGAAGGCATCGTCGATGCCATGCAAGACGCGTTGATCGCGTGGGTCAACGAACGAGTCCCGGAAGAGGAGTGAACGAGAATCTCGCCGACGGAGACAAGTCCCAGCATGAACCCTATGGCAACATTGGACATGCTGAAGCACGACTCGGCAGATCAAACACAGCAAAAATAACCTTTAATATCCCACGGCGGTGCCATCTTTTCGTGATTCCGTACCGCCGTGGAGAACGCCTTTTTCCCAATCGATCCAAATCCCTTGATAGCCGCCGAAACTGCCGGGGGATTCGATCAGTTCATGCCCTCGTCGCGTGAGTTCTGCCCGAACTTCCTCTGAGATTCCGTTTTCGATCGCCACGCGACCGCCGTTCGGTTCTTGTGGTTGCCCGGTCGGTGTGGCAGAACCGAAGTGCTGCACCCGTGTGGCATCCCCCGCTGCTTGCACGTTGAGACCGAAGTCCAGCAGATTGCACAACACCTGCACGTGCCCTTGTGGTTGCATGTCTCCACCCATCACACCGAAGCAGAAACACGGGCGACCGTCCCGCGTGACCATGGCGGGAATGATGGTGTGAAACGGACGTTTGCCCGGCTCCAACCGATTCGGATGCGTGTCGTCCAACGCGAACAACGCTCCCCGATTTTGCAGCACAAAGCCGACTTCGCCAGGCACGACTTTCGAGCCGAAACCGTAGTAGTTGCTTTGAATTAGCGAGCAGCAATTCCGATCCTTGTCGACCGCCGTGACGTAGACAGTATCGCCCCGAGAGATTTTCGGATCACCGGCGGGCACATCGGTGGCGGCTTTGGTCATATCAATGCGTTTGCGTTGAGCGTCGGCGTAGGATTGGGAAATCAACTCCGCGATCGGCACCGCAGCGAATGCCGGATCGGCGTAGAATCGGGCTCGGTCGGCGAATGCGAGTTTCTTCGTCTCGATAAAAAGGTGAACGAAGTCCGCACTGCGTCGCCCCATCGCTGCCACATCGAAACCGGACAGCAAATTCAGCATCTCCAACGCGGCAATCCCCTGCCCATTCGGCGGGAGTTCCCACACATCGTAGCCACGATAATTCGTACTGACCGGATCGACCCACTCCGATTGATGTTCCGCCAAGTCGGTAGCCGTCAGAAATCCATCGTTCTCCTTGCTGAATTGCACAATCCGACCGGCAATCTCACCGCAGTAAAACGCATCCCGTCCGTGCTCAGCGATGGCACGGTAACTACTTGCCAATTCTGAATTGCGGAAAACCTCCCCGGCTTTCGGAGCGACTCCATTCGGCAGATAGACGCGTTTCGAATCCGCCCACTCGGCCAAAGAATCTTCAGCCGTCAACCAGTGCGACGCGATGATCTCCGAAACCGCAAACCCCTGCTCTGCGGTCTCAATGGGAGGGGCCAATATCTCTGCGAGCGATTTCTGACCGAATCGGCGACGAAGTTCTTCCCAACCGTCGACGCAGCCCGGAACCGACCACGACAACGGCCCGGAAAACGGAATTTCCTCCAGACCGCGTTTCGCGAACACACTGCGATCAAGCGATTTTGGACTACGACCGCTCGCATTCAAGCCGTGAAGTTGACCAGTGGATTGATCCCAACAGATCGCGAACAAATCGCCGCCAATCCCGCAGCTCATGGGTTCAACGACCCCGAGCATGGCGTTTGCGGCAATCGCGGCATCGACGGCAGTTCCGCCGGATCGCAGAATATCCAACCCGACCTGAGCGGCCCACGGGTGACTGGTCGCGATCATTCCATTCCGCCCCATGACCACCGATCGGCCTTGGAACTCCGGACCCGCAGGACGATCGAACTCGGCAATTCTTGGGACGATTTGGTCGGCCATCGGCGTTCCTTTCATAGATTGAACGGTCGTGAATCGATTTTATCGCCGGGAATGATCAATGTCAGGGATGGGTCAAGATTCCGGAAATCGATCATTTTCGGCAGTCGGTGCGTATGCTATCTTGCTGCCTGAACTCATATTTTTATGGATTTGGTAGGCGAATCGACCGTGTCAGTGATCGTGCAAAAATTTGGTGGGACGAGTGTAGCCGACGCAACGAAGATCATGCGAGCGGCCACGCGCGCGGTTGCGGCCAAACGCGCTGGGCATCAAGTCGTCATGGTCGTGAGTGCTCGTGGAAAGAAAACGGACGAACTGGTTTCGTTGGCGGCGGAAATCACCGATGCACCGCCAGCCCGTGAAATGGACATGCTTCTCTCCACCGGCGAGCAGGAATCGGTTTCGCTGATGGCAATGGCGATTCACACGCTTGGCGAACACGCTGTGAGTTTGACCGGCGGGCAAATCGGTATCGTCACCGACTCGACGTTCTCGAAGGCACGGATTGCAAGCATTTCCATCAAAAGAATTCGAGAACTGCTCGATCAGGATAAAATCGTCGTCGCATGTGGTTTTCAGGGCGTGGATGAAAACTTGAACATCACGACATTGGGGCGTGGGGGAAGCGATACCACCGCGACCGCACTTGCCGCAGTGCTGAAGGCAGATGAATGTGAGATCTACACCGATGTGGAAGGGGTTTACACCTCCGATCCGCGTTTGATCTCCGATGCCCGTTTGATCCCGCACGTGACTTACGACGAGATGCTCGAAATGGCCAGTCTTGGTGCGGGCGTGATGCATTCGCGTTCGATCGAGTTCGCCAAGAAACACCATGTGCCGTTGCGTGTGCGTCCCAGTCAATCCGAAGGCATCGGCACGCTGATCGCTCCGCAATCTGCCGACGATGCACCGATTGTGACCGGTGTCGCTTTGCTGCGAAAAGAAGCTCGCGTTAGCTTGGTGGAACTGCCAGACCGACCGGGCGTCATGAGTCTGATTTTCACAAAACTTTCGTCTCGCAAAATTGCGATCGACATGGTCGTGCAAGACGTTGGTAGTGGAGGTTTGGCGGAAGTTACCTTCACCGTGCCCCAAGACGACTTGGCCGAGGCTCTCACCGCCGCCGAAGAAGCCGTCGAGGAGTTGGGCACCGGGCGAGTTCAACACGGGACGAATGTTTCCAAGGTCTCGGCCGTTGGTGTCGGCATGCGGACACACACCGGCGTGGCCGCTCAGATGTTTCGGTCGCTGGCAGATGCGGGTGTGAATATCGGAATGATCACCACCAGTGAGATCAAAATTTCCGTCCTCGTCGATCGGGATCAGTGCGAGGAAGCCGCGAAAACGGTTCATGCCGGCTTCCAGTTACACGAACCGGTTGTGACATCACCGTCGGTTGGGTACGCCTCCGAACAAACTACCGCCGCCGAATTGGAAACGCGGGCCGAAATCGAACGCGATGTCGTTGCAAAACTTGCGACGATGGAAGACATCGTGGTCAGTGAAGTTCAGCTGGATCGAGACCAAGCCCGAATCACACTGACCAAACTGGAAGATCGCCCCGGAATCTGTGCGGAGGTCTTCACCGCTGTTGCCGAAGGCGGGGTCATGGTGGACATGATCGTGCAAAACGTCAGCCGAAGCGGGCATGCGAGTGTGTCATTCACGGTTCCCCGAAGCGATTTGGGCGAGTGTTTGCTGCTGCTCCGTGAAGTGCTCGAAAACTGGTCGGGGGCGGAGATCAGTTACGATGAAAATATCGCCAAACTGAGTGTGATGGGCATCGGTCTAAGGAGTCATACTGGTGTGGGCGAATTGATGTTCGGTGTCTTGTCTGACGCTGGCATCAACGTGCAGATGATTAACACCAGTGAAATCCGAATGTCTGCCGTTATTGCCGACGAACACGGTGAAGCCGCCCTAGAGCGACTTTTGAAGACGTTCGGGCTCGACGAATCCGAGAGCTAGACTAGACCAGGTCTAGTTTTCGTGTTGCCGCTGGAACTGCGTATTCGTCGGGAAATCCAGATTTTGGGATGCGACACAGAAGTGAAACACGACGAGTGCGCTCATCGGCAGAACGGCAGCAACGCTTCACGGAACTCCATGATGGATGAAAAGCGTTTGGCGGGATTCCGGTCGAGCGCTTGCTGAATGACATCTGCTAAGTCCTGCGGAATGTCACTTCGGCGTTTGGAAATCGGGACCGGGTCATCCTGAAGGATTTTCAGTAACTGCTGCTGAATCTCCGGTGGGAAGTCATGGATGCAAGACTGTGTTAGCAGATAGTATAAGGTGGCGGCTGCGGCAAACTGATCGACTGGTGGTTGCGAGTCCCGATAATTGGTGATTTGCTCCGGAGCCATGAATGCGGGCGTGCCACCCGTTTCACCCATGACGGTCAATCCGCTCATGGCGGACGATTGATACACCCGAGCCAACCCAAAGTCCGCCAATTTGACGACCCCGCGGCCATCGACTTGGGTGAGTAGCACATTGGCAGGTTTGATGTCGCGATGCACAACGCCCTGCGAGTGGGCGTAATCCAACGCCAACAACAATTGGCAGATGATCGCGACACCCTGCGGGATCGGCAGCGGACCGCCAGCGCTCTGCATCATCTCCAGTGCATCTTGTCCACGCACATATTCCATCGCGAAATACAAAATGCCATCCGCTTCGCCGACATCATGGAATGAGACGATATTCGGATGTTGCAATGTTCGTAGAATTTGTGTCTCGCGAATAAACCGTTTAACGTCGTTCTCGCGGATCGCACCGCCCGGCCGAATCGTCTTCAATGCGACAACACTGTTATCCTTCAACCGAATCGCTGAGTAAACGGTTCCCATTCCGCCCGTTCCCAATGCCTCGACCAGCAGGTAGCCAGGGACAGGTTGTGGCTGACTATAAATCTGCGTGCGATAATCGTCTGGCAGCAGAGCCAACGCGGACGGTGACAGCACCGGAATTTCGATGGCAACCGTAACGTTCTTAGAATTCGCCGGGGGTGGTGCCGGTGCGATGATCGGATTCGATTTGGGGTCCATCGGGTCTGCCGGACGCTGCATCGACGGCTTCGGTCGATCACGTTGTGGCGGAGGTGGATCAAGAGCTTGCTCAGCGTCATCCGTGATTCGAACCCGAATCATTGTATGACCGGCTTGAATCAAATCGTTGTCAAAGAGGTCTGCCATCCCCTCGACACGCGTCTTGTTGACCGTCGTTCCGTTCCGGCTGCCCATGTCCAATAGGCGACAATCCGGCGGGTTGGACTCCACCATGAAGTGCACTCGCGAGATAAATCGATCCTTCTGCGGCAGTCGAAAGTGAGCACAACCGGCGCGGCCGACAATGAAATTGTCGTGCTCGGCAAACGTGAATCGCCGCCCTTTGTGCGGTCCGCCTTCAACGGTCAAAATGACTTGCATGGTCATGACAGTGACGACTCACCAAACAATTCGAATGAATGAAAATAAAGGAAATTACACTAAAAATCGTGATGGGCTTCTATATATCTAGCACTGCACCATGCAGTTGAAGGTTTCCCCGACCCGATTTCTCCGAAAAATCAGCCAAATTCATCCCGGAATTTCATAACATACCATAAGACGAACCAGGATCGCAAAACCTGTTGCTACTCCATTGACGATGAAATGACGCCGAACCCCATTTTCACCACATGTGTCCGGTAAACAACTTGCTCGTTTCGCGTGACTCGGGCTGTCAGTTTGTCGTGCAAACGAATTGGCTGCGGGCTTTGAAAGTTGTTTCTTTCATACTATGTCCGTTGGAGAGAATCATGGGCAAAAAACTACGTCGATTTGACCAAACCGACCGCCAAAACGGACGGAAAACGCTCCAATTGTGCCGACAAGTGGAACGGTCTCTGTGTTATGCGTTAGGCAGCGTCGGAGATGATGTCCTCGGTGGCTTGCTGGTGATGTCCGTGGACCCGGCTCCCGACGCCACACATTTGCTGGTTTCGGTGTCCATATCTGATGAGGACGTCCAACCGGAAGAGGTCCTGCAACATCTCGGAACTGCACTACCTAGACTCCGGCAAGAAGTCGCTCGCGACATTCATCGTCGCCGAGTTCCCGATCTTGGTTTCCGTTGTATTGCCAACAATTAAGGCCAATCAATCCGATTGACTTCGCAATTAGCGCACAAAGAAACCGATACCGTTTAACAGGTATCGGTTTCTAATTTCTGTGATGATTCGAGACGAATCAATCGTCTTTCTTTTCTTCGTCAGCCCCACCGTCTTCAGCGGTGGCGTCAGTTGATGTTTCATCCGAAGCTTCCGCTTCCGACGAAACTGACTCGTTGGCTTCTTCGTCCGAAGTTGTTTCTGTTTCTTCAGATTCGTCGACAACCGGTGCGGCACTGGAGCGTGATGTCGTTCGCTGACGATCGCGATCGTCACCGACAAATTCAATCAGAGCTTGCTCGCCGGAGTCACCCAACCGAACCGTTGCCAACTTGACCACGCGAGTGTAGCCGCCTTCCCGATCAATATATCGGGGGCCAAGCTCGCTCATCAGCACTTCCACGGCTTCGATGTCACGAAGTTCGCTGATAAGCCGTCGACGGAATGACAAAGCGGGAGCCATTGCAGCGGCCCACTCTTGCCATTGGTCTGACTCACGCCATGACTTCCATTCAGAGCTACCCCGTTCTGCAGAGGTACCGAACTCTTCGGCCTTCTCCAAGTGCGGTTGAGCCCGACGAGCCAAAGTGATGCACTTTTCGACGAACGGACGAAGCGACTTTGCTTTTTGCACGGTCGTGACAATCCGACCGGGATGCTTCGGCGCGTTCTCAGCGTCCTCGTCAGCCACGACCGACTTGATCAAGCTACAGGCCATGTTACGGAACATGGCTTTACGGTGGGATGCATTCCGGCCGAGTTTTCGGCCTTTTACTCGGTGACGCATAGCGTTCGATCCGTTGTCTGTGAAACCAAGTCGATACGTTACGGGCCGACTTGTAAAGTGTTTGGGTCAATCTGCAAAATGAAACGACTTAGGAACCGGAAGTCGCACCGGGCTCGGTCTGTGGCGGCTTCATGCCCAACCGAAGATTCAGGGCACTCAATCGTTCCTGGACTTCCAAGAGCGTTGTTTCGCCGAAGTTTCGGACGGTCAGCAACTGATCTTCTGTTCGACTGACCAAATCGCGGACCGTGTTGATGCCTTCCGATTCCAGGCAGTTCGTCGCCCGCACCGAGAGGTTCAACTCCGCCAGGCTTTGGCCGAGCTTCTCTTCCAACTCCAAGTCGATCGGCGTGTAACCGATTTCCGTTGACATATTTTTGAGCCCAGCTTCCGGTGGCATTTCCGGTCCTGGCTCTTTGTAGGTGACGAACGGGTTGAGGTGCTTCCGCAAAATCTTGGCCGCTTCCACCAACGCCATCTCCGGCGTGACCGTTCCGTCTGTCCAAATTTCCAAGGTTAACTTGTCGTAGTTGGTTCGTTGACCAACACGAGTGTCTTCCTTGGCGTATCGCACGCGGGTGACCGGTGAGAAAATCGCATCGAGTGGGATCACACCCACTTCCGGATCCTTCTCGAAGTGTTCCGAAGCTTGCACGTAACCACGACCATTCGCGATCGTCAATTCAACGTGAAATGGAACATCATCCGTCATCGTAGCGATGACCAAGTCTTTGTTGATCACCTCGACCTGGTCGTCGGTAATGACGTCCGCACCGGTGACCACGCCTCGCTCGTGCTTTTCAATTCGCAGTGTCTTTGTGGCCGCCGAGTGATTCTTGACGATCAAGCTTTTCAAGTTGAGGCAAATGTCCGTCACGTCTTCGACCACACCTGGGATAGTGGTGAATTCGTGTTGAATGCCTTGAATCTTCACACGCGTGACCGCACTACCTTCCAGACTGGAAAGCAGGATCCGACGCAAACTGTTGCCGATCGTGTCACCGAATCCACGCTCAAATGGCTCAGCGGTAAATCGTCCGTAAGTATCTGTCGAAACGTCCTGATCGGGAACAACCCGGCTGGGCAATTCCAAACCACGCCAACGAATACGCATAGAACCCTCGTCGTCTCAAGCAGTTGTTTTCGGCGGACTCTCGTGTGCGGTAGCAGTCAGCGAGAGATAAGAATTGGCTGGCAAAATGCGTGATTGTTTTCCGAAAACCATCTTACCAACTGCCGTCCATGTGGGCATTCTTCAGGAGATCACACTCGTCGTTTCTTCGGAGGGCGACAACCATTGTGTGGCAACGGAGTGACATCTTCGATTGAGCGGATCGTGATGCCGTGGATTTGCAACCCGGTGATTGCACTTTCCCGTCCAGAGCCTGGGCCCTTAACGCGGACTTCCATCTCCCGCACACCGAACTTGACAGCTCGCTCAGCACAGGTTTCCGCCGCACGTTGCGCGGCGAAGGGCGTGCTTTTTCGGCTTCCCTTGAATCCAACCGTGCCAGCGGTTGCCCAGGTCAGCACGTCGCCATTTGCGTCCGTGATGGTGACCGTCGTGTTATTGAAGGTCGCTTTGATATGGGCGATTGCCTTCGTCACATTACGCCGTACTCGTTTTTTCTTTACTTTCGCCACAGCGGTCAATTCCTAGAGATATCTGAGAGGTCTTCGAATTCAAACGTGAAGACTGAAGAAAACCGATGTCTGAATAATGCAGTTCCAGGAGTGCTCAACAACATGTCAGGCTTAGTGCCGCATGTCCTTGACACCCTTCTTCCCAGCCACGGTCTTCTTGCTTCCCTTCCGAGTCCGGGCATTGGTCTGTGTTTTTTGGCCTCGCACCGGCAAGCCTCGTCGGTGTCGCAAGCCACGATAACAGCCGATGTCACGCAGACGAGCGATGTTTTGGCGAGTCACCCGGCGAAGAGCACCTTCGATGGTCAACTCTTTGTCGAGGTAGTTGTTGATGTGTGCCAATTCATCATCTGTCAGGTCTTTGGCACGTTTTCGCGGATCCAACTGCAAGTTATGGCAGAGGTCCAACGCCGTCCGGTCCCCGATTCCATGCAGGTAAGTCAACGCGATATACGTTGGCTTGGAGTTGGGGATGTCGACACCTTGCAAACGTGGCATACGTAACACACTCCTCAAATCCGCTCACGCGGACCATCGATCAGACAAAGCTTTGAAAACTTGGGAAATCCGTCACACAACGAAGTGGGGTTAGGACCTAGCCCTGACGTTGCTTGTGACGTGCGTTGTTATTGCAAATCACGTAGATCCGGCCTTTGCGGCGAACGATCTTACAACCTTCACAGATACGCTTAACGCTTGCACGGACTTTCATGACTTCACCAATGAAAAAACGTCGACCAATTTTGGCCGCCAAAGTAGAATCGGAGATTATAAGCAGTCAGGACGCCATTCGGCAACTGTTCGGTACAACAATTGCCGAGTCGCCTCCAACTTTCTAGTTTTCTGTATCCAGCAGACCGGGATAGTTCCGCATCGTCAGGTGGCTGTCGATCTTCTGAACCAAGTCAAGACAAACCGAAACCACAATCAGCAAGCCAGTTCCACCGTAGAAGCTCGCGATCAGGAAGGGAATTCCCAGCGAGGTCGCGACAACCGTCGGGATGATGGCAACAATCGAGAGGAACGCTGCTCCGACAAAAGTGATGCGGACCATCACCTGTTCCAAATAAGCCGCCGTCCGTGCACCCGGGCGGTATCCCGGGATGAAACTTCCGTAATCCTTCAGGTTGTTCGCCATATCTTTCGGGTTGAAAGTAATAGCCGTCCAGAAGTAACAGAAGAAGTAAATCAAGGAGATGTAAAACATGTTGTAGAGGTATCCACGATCGCCGAAGACCGAAGATGCCAGTTGCAGAAACGTGCTCTGCGGGAAGTAACTTGAGAGTTGCCGAAACACAATCCAAGGAAACATCAACAAGCTTGATGCGAAGATGATCGGCATCACGCCGGCTTGGTTCACTCGCAACGGAAGGTGTTGACGTTGTCCACCCATGACCCGACGGCCACGAACGTGCTTCGCGGATTGAATTGGGATTCGCCGTTCACCTTTGGTGATCGCAACGACCCAAACAACAACGAACACGAAGAGCCCGCCAAGTAGCAGGAATCGCTCGATTCCCGTATCGCTACCAAGTGCCAAACTCCCCTTCTCGTACGCAGGACCAATCATTGCACCGGCCGCCGAGGGCATCCGGGCGAGAATCCCTGCCATGATCAGCAAACTAATTCCGTTGCCGATCCCAAATGCATCAATTTGCTCGCCGATCCACATCAAGAAGATCGTACCCACCGTCATCGTGATCGTGCCCGCGATGAGGAAGAACGGCGTGTCGAAACCCGCCATGATCAATCCACCGCCGGACCCAAAACCACCTCGAAGCTGCTGCAACCAGAACCAACTCTGGAAGATACAGATCACGACGGTCGCAAGACGTGTATATTCATTGATTTTGCGGCGTCCGGATTCACCTTCCTTTTGAAGCTGCTCAAGCGGCGGGTAGACGCTGCCGAGCAACTGGAAGATAATCGACGCCGAAATATAGGGCATGATACCCAGGCCGAAAATCGTGCTGTTGCCGATATTCGAAGCTGAGAACAATGCCACAATTTGCATGACTTGCCCGAGACCGCCTTCGCCGCCTTCGGACATATCGCGCATTCGATCCACAAGCTCTTGCTGGTCGATGAACGGCAAGGGAATATTGAATCCCATGCGGTAAATCGCCAACAATCCCAACGTCAACAGAATCTTCTGCCGAAGTTCGGGGATCTTGAAGATAGTGATCAGTCTATCCAACATGGCCGAGGTCCTTGCGGCGTGCGATGCGGTCGCTCATCGTGCGCGACCGGCTTGGTTCGCCTAGAGCGGAATCAGTCGGTTTCTCAGTTGTTCGCACCGCTGCGAACTCCCTTTCGCGGAAACTGTAACGGACAGGCAAAAATTCCACAATTGAACGATCTTGAATTGCCCAATATCCGTTAGCTCAATTTCTCGACGGTTCCGCCGGCTGATTGAATTTGCTCTTCGGCCGATTTTGAAAATCGATGTGCTTGGACGGTCAACTTCTTGGAAAGTTCACCTTTGCCCAAAACTTTGAGGACGCTGTACCGCCCCCGGAGAACGCCTTTTTCTTTTAGCGTCTCTGGGCTGACGGTGTCTCCGGCCTCGAAAGCTTTTTCAAGCTGCGAGATGTTGACGATCGCGACCTCTGTGGTGAACCGTGCGTTGCTGAAACCGCTTTTGGCGATTCGACGCATCAACGGCATCTGACCACCTTCGAAACCAGTCCGTCGTTTGGAACCGGAACGGCTGAAGTAACCTTTATGGCCACGACCAGATGTTTTGCCGTGTCCCGAACCGGTTCCCCGCCCGATTCGCTTACGCTTTTTATGCTTGTGAATTCCCTGATGGACGTCGTTGAGAATCATTTGTGTCGATCACCTTTCGCTGTAGTGGGTTCTGTCTCGCGGAGACACGAAAACAAAGTGTATCTTGTCAATCGCGGACACGAAAGACCGTGAAACGGTCTAGACTTCCACTCCTCGCAAGCGAGCCACGTCCTCACGGGTTCGCAGTTTTTCTAATGCGTTAAAGACCGCTTTGACCAAGTTCATCGGGTTGGTTGAGCCGAGGCTCTTCGTCAGGATGTTGGTAATCCCGACGGATTCCACGACCGCTCGCACGGTGTTACCCGCGATGATCCCGGTACCAGGTCGAGCTGGCAACAACAGCACTTTGGAAGACCGGTATTCACCGACCACCTGGTGCGGAATCGTTGTGTCGACAACGGTGACTTCTTTCATGTTTTTGTTAGCGGCCTTGGTGGCCTTCTCAACCGCCAAAGGGACTTCAACGGCTTTGCCATATCCCCAGCCCACACGTCCTTTGCCGTCACCTAGGACGACCAACGCTGTGAAGCTGAATCGACGTCCCCCTTTGACGACGCACGAACATCGGCGGATCTGGACAACCTTTTCTTCCGAACTTTCGTTACGATTCTCTTGCGCCACGTCTTGATCTCCAATTCAACCCGGTCTGTACGGGTTTGTCGGTCGGTTGCCTTCGATGTGCGTATTTGTCAGTCGATGGTCTTTGACTGTAGTTCTAGAATTGCAGACCGGCTTCGCGGGCAGCATCTGCAAGTGCGGCGACTCGTCCGTGATACCGATAAGGACCACGGTCGAAGACGACCTCTTTGATACCTTTTTCAATAGCTCGCTGGGCGATCGATTGGCCAACCTTTGCGGCGGCTTCTTTATTACCCGCGTGCTTTCCCGCGCCGTACAGGTCTTTTTCGATCGTGCTAGCAGAGACTAAGGTCTTGCCTTCCACATCGTCAATGATCTGGGCGTACATGTGATTGTTGCTGCGGAAAATCGACAACCGTGGGCGACCCACTGCTGAGCGACGAATCGCATTGCGAACCCGAAAGGTTCGTCGTTGCTTGGCCTTGGCAAATTTTTGCTGAGCCTTCACCGTGTTTACCTCCGATGATGCTCTCGGATGATTAAAATGTCAGATCCCAACGAGATCGTGACTGAAATTGTGCACGTTCAATGTCTTGAGCGATCTCCGCCCAAGTGTTACTTCCCGCCTGCGAACGCCTTCCCGGCTTTTCGTTTCACGTGCTCGCCTTGGTAGCGGATGCCTTTGCCTTTGTAAGGTTCCGGCGGTCGGACTTTGCGAATTACGGCGGCAAACTGACCACAGGCCTGTTTGTCCGCACTGCGAATCACAATATGGGTGTTGTCTGGAAGTTCGCAGATCACACCATCCGGCACGCGAAGTTGCACGGTGTTGGCGAACCCAACGGACAGGTTCAAAACGCCATCGGAGAGCACAGCGTTGTAACCAACGCCTTGGATCTCCAAACGCTTCTCGAAAGGATTCTGAACCCCTTGAACCATATTGTTCAAGAGACTGCGAGTCAGACCGTGCAAGGCCCGGTTCTCGCGTTGGTCGTTCGGCCGGGTGACTTTCAGTTCCCGAGCGTCCGAGTCCCAGTCCACATCCATATTCGGATGAGGATTCAGTGACAAATCGCCTTGTTTGCCTTTGATGTTGACGGTTCCGTTTTGCACGGTGATGTCGACACCATCTGGCACTGGGATAGGTTTTTTACCGATTCGAGACATGGCTCGGATTCCGTTGGCTACCAAAAACGTGTTTCAACTTGACGACTCGGATACGGAGTCGAATGTACTACCAGAGTGTGCAAAGCACTTCGCCGCCGACGTGCTCTTTTTTCGCTTCGCGGTTGCTCAGGATGCCTTTCGGGGTTGAAAGGATGCAAATCCCTAGTCCCTGGAGGATTTCCGGCATATCGGTCACTTTGGTGTAAACCCGCCGCCCGGGCTTACTGGTCCGTTCGAGATGCTGGATCACCAGTTCCCCGTTCGGTCCGTATTTCAAAGTAATACGAAGCACGTTCTGCGGATATTGTTCGATAATCTCGTAATCCCAGATGTACCCTTCGCGTTTGAGGGTATCTGCGATGGCGGCTTTCTGCTTCGACGCTGGGATGTCCACAAGCGGTCGCTCGATGGCGATCGCGTTGCGAATTCGAGTGAGCATGTCAGCAATGGGGTCGGTCATCATGGCGGTTAGAGTCCTTGTCGAATCGAGAGCGGCCTGCGGTCCGCGGTGGTCTGTGACTCGTGCATTCCGTTACTGCTCTCGGAGCGGCAGGCCGAGTTCACGAAGGAGTTCACGCCCTTCCTCGTTGGTCTTCGCAGAAGTGACAAAAGTAATGTTCATGCCTTGCACGTGTTGGACGGCGTCGGCGTTGATTTCGGGAAATACCAGTTGTTCGTTCAGTCCGAGGCTGTAGTTGCCATTGCCATCGAACGCCTTCGGGTTGAGCCCACGGAAGTCCCGCACTCGCGGCAACGCCAGACGAATCAATCGTTCGGCGAACTCATACATCCGTCCGCGACGCAAGGTCACCATCGCACCGATTTGCATGCCTTCACGCAACCGGAACTGAGCGACTGACTTGCGAGCTTGAGTGATCTTTGGTTTTTGACCACTCAATTGCGTCAGGTTCGCGACGGCTTCTTCGAGATGTTTCGAATCCTGAATGGAGCTTCCGACGCCCATGCTCACGACGATCTTTTTCAGCGCCGGGACCGCATGCACGTTGGTGATATTCAGTTTTTTCTGCAACGCGGGGACGATCCGCTCACGATATTCTTGCAGCAGTTGAGACATGGCGTGACTCAAATTTCTTTCGGACCAAACCACTCAGGATAAAATCTTCAAACTCAATTTCAACGGAGGCCAGCTACGCTGCTTCCGTTAGGATTTCTTGGCGTACCGCGCTCGAGGCGGGCTAATCGTGCCAGCGGAGGCGTCGCATTTCTTGCAGAACCGCTCTTTGCTGCCGTCTTCCGTGTAACGAAGACCAACTCGCGTGGCTTGGCTACAGGATTGGCAGTACAGCATCACGTTGGATGCTTCGATCGGTCGCTCAATTTGGAGCTGTCCGCCTTGCGGGCTCTTGGGATGGCCACGCTTGACGTGCTTGACAGCACGGTTGATTCCTTCCACAACCAATCGCTTCCCACCGTCGAGAACTTGCACGACGCTACGGGGAGTGCTGGAAGCCGAATCACCCGCGATAACAATGACTGAATCACCACGTTGAATTTTCACGGTCAGACGACCTCTCTGGCTTGGCTGATGATTTTCATGAATTTTCGGTCTCGCAGTTCACGAGCGACGGCACCGAAAATCCGGGTTCCACGTGGGTTTCCGTCAGCATCGACCAAGACGATCGCGTTACGATCGAACTTGACATAGCTGCCGTCATCACGGCGGGTCGCTTTCTTCGTGCGGACGATCACGCCCCGTGTAACACGTTGGGCCTTGTTGCGTTTGTCAGTGAACGGGCTGCCGGGCAAGGCTTTCACGATACTGACGACAACGACATCGCCGAGGCCGGCAAAACGCTTGCGGGAACCGCCGAGCACCTTGATACATTTGGCAACTTTGGCGCCGGTGTTATCAGCGACGTCCAACTCTGTTTGCATCTGGATCATGGGATGACCTGTGTGAACTCAAGCAAGACGCGTTCGTCGGCCTGGTTACGGTAGGAACAATATAAAATCTAGTCTCTGATGAATCACTCTTCGAACTGACCAAAGTCAGATCATGTTTCTTCGGAAGCGGGTTGCTCGGCGGATTCGGCTGACGCTTCTTCGCGTTCGCCGGGGGCCGCGACGGCACCTGGATCAACCAAGACTCCGCCACGTCGAATGACCGAAACAAGCTCCCAACGTTTGGTCTTGGAACGAGGGCGAGATTCGATAATTTCGACGACGTCGCCTTCCTGAGCTTCCTGATTCTCATCGTGGGCATAACAGACCGTGCGGGCGCTGACGATCTTGCCGTACTTCTTGTGACGATAAAGTCGTGCGACATCAACACGAAGCGTTTTCTCGTTCTTCGCGCTTCGAACTGTGCCTTGAAGTTTCTTTTTCATCGTCTGGTATTCCGACTGTCTATCTAACTCAGGACTTGGTCACGATTGGTGAATTTGAAAGTGATTCATCACCACTTCACCGATGGACGACTAGCTTTCTTCGCTAGCGGTCGCACCGGCGAGCTTGCGTTCGTTTTGAATCGTAAGAATTCGAGCAATCTCACGACGTAATCGTTTCATCTGGCTTGGAGCATCCAACCGTTCGGTGGCACTCTGGAACCGAAGATGAAAAAGTTCTTCGCGAGTTTCTTTGAGCGCGAACTCCAACTGTTCATCACTCATGTCTCGCAACTCGGCTGCCGTACTCATTGATTACGCTCTTTGTTCTCGTTGGATTGACCGAACAATTCCATCTTGTGTCGTTGTAATTTCTGTGTTACCTAGACCGTCTGCTGACGGGCAACCAGTCGCACTTTCAAGGGCAACTTGTAGGCAACTCGGGCAAAACAATCTCGTGCAGCATCGTGGCCAACGCCAGTCAGTTCGAACAAGATTGTTCCAGGCTTGATGACCGCGACCCAGTGATCCGGCTCACCCTTCCCTTTACCCATCCGCGTTTCCAGTGGTCGAGCCGTTACAGGCTTATCCGGGAAGATGCGGATGTAAAGTTTTCCTTCGCCACGAACATATTGAGTTGCCGCAATACGACAAGCTTCAATCGTGTTCGCTGCGATGTGGCCGGCTTCAAGTGACTGCAAGCCCCATTCACCGTAGGCCACCGTGTTTCCACGGGTCGCGTTACCTTTTATGCGACCTCTTTGAACCTTGCGGTGCTTGACTCGTTTGGGCATTAGTGCCATCGGTATTCTCCTCGTCTGCGTAGTCGCCGAGATCGATCCAAACTTTTACGCCGATAATGCCTTGAGCTGTTCTCGCAGCACAAAAACCGTAATCGATATGTCGTTGCAGCGTCGACAACGGGATCGATCCGCGGCTGGCTTTCTCGGTTCGGGACATTTCCGCCCCGCCGAGTCGACCGGCCAATTCCACTTTGATTCCATGCACGCCGGACTCCATCACCTGATCAAGCGACCGCTTGAGTGTGCGACGAAAGCTCCCTCGTTTTTGCAACTGTTGAGCAATGTCTTCGGCAACAAGCACAGCACTTTTGCTGGGGTTGTTGATTTCGTTGATCTTCAGTTCCATGCGGCGACCGGTGAGGTCTTCCAATTCCGCTTTCAACCGATCGACCTCTTGGCCTTTTCGCCCGATGATGATACCGGGACGAGCGGTGAAGAGGTGAACGACCACTTGGTCGCGAGTCCGCTCGATTTCGATCTTCGGAATCCCGGCGAACTGATATTTCTCTTTGATGAACTTACGGATCTTAAAGTCTTCGATCAGTAAGCCGCCGAACTCTTTCTTCGAAGCATACCACCGGCTGCGATGAGGTTCGGTGATACCGATTCGAAATCCTGTCGGGCGAACTTTTTGTCCCATGGGATGTCCTTGTCGGAAAGTCGTCTCGCCAAAGTTGCGTTTGTATCGTTGATTAGCTGCCCGGTACTTCCACAGTGACGTGGATATGGCTGAACCGATGTCGTTCGAGGTAAGCCATACCGCGTGCTCGTGGTCGAATCCGTTTGTACATTGGCCCGCCGTCTACGCGGCATTCGCTCACAACTAGTGAGGAAAAGCCGCGAGTGCTTTTTTGCTCGGCGTTGGCCACGGCACTTTTCAGGACCTTCTCCAGAAACCGCGCTCCGCGGTTCGGGATATAATGAAGGACGTTGATCGCTTCCTCGGCTGACTTCCCGCGGATCATATCCGCGAACGGTCGCACCTTGGTTGCCGAGATCCGGGCGTGTCGATGTGTTGCTCGAAATTCCGCCATGTCGACTCTTACCTTTTCCCTTTCGCCCCGTGTCCACGGAACGTGCGAGTGGGAGCAAATTCACCGAGTTTGTGCCCGATCATTTCTTCCGTCACATAGACGTTGATGAAGGCACGACCGTTATGAACCATGAAATTGTGGCCGATGAAGTCTGGAACGATGGTGCAGGAGCGCGACCATGTTTTGATGGCGTCCTTCTTTCCACCTTCATTCATCCGCTCGACTTTCTCGAGCAGTTTGTCATCAACATAAGGGCCTTTTTTCTGCGAACGGCTCATCCAGTCATCCTCTTGTTCCACCCAGTTTCAGAATGTGATTCGCTTAAACTCAATCAGCTTGCAACTACGTCTTCAGCACACCATACCGACGCGACTTACGCCGCCGGATAATAGCCTTCGACGAAGCTTTGCGGCGTTTCCGGGTTTGACCACCTTTGGCCAACTTCCCGGTCGGGCTACATGGATGGCGACCGCCCGAGTTTCGACCCTCACCACCACCCATCGGGTGAGCGACAGGGTTCATCGCCGTCCCGCGAACATGCGGACGTCGACCCAACCATCGTTTCCGTCCCGCTTTACCGAGACGAATACTGGAATGTTCGGAGTTACCGATCTCACCGATCGTCGCTCGGCATTTGGCCGGCAGTCGACGAACTTCACCGGAAGGCAATGTGATCTGAGCCCACTTGCCTTCACGGGCGTTGATGACCGCGGATGTTCCGGCTGCTCGGCAGAGTTGACCGCCTTTGCCCGGTTGCATCTCAATGTTGTGAATCGTGGTTCCCGGCGGGATGGATTCCAATGGCATGCAGTTGCCGAGGTTCGGCTCAACTTTCTCGCCACTGACAATCATCGTGCCGACTTCCAGCCCCTTTGGAGCCAGGATGTATCGTTTTTCGCCGTCGACGTAGTGCAGCAAGGCAATACGAGCGGAGCGACACGGATCGTATTCGATGAACGCGACTTTGGCTGGAATGCCGTCTTTCTGTCGACGAAAATCGATGATTCGGTATTGCCGCTTATGTCCGCCACCACGGTGACGAGCTGTAATTTTGCCTTGGTTGTTTCGTCCGCCCTTTTTCTTGTAGCGGACCGTCAGCGATTTCTCCGGTCGCTTTTTGCGATCGGTAATCTCTGCGAAATCACTGACCGACGCATTCCGTCGGCCGGCACTGGTCGGTTTGTAAACTCGAATTCCCATGATTATTCCCTGTCAACCGGCAAGTTTCAAAGATGGCTTGGCTGGCGTCTCTTCTTAGAAGAACGAGATGCGGTCGTCTTCGTGAAGCTCGACAATCGCCTTCTTCCAATCTTTTGTTCGACCCTTGCTGATTTTATGCCGTCGTGGCTTTCCTTTGCGGTTTTGCGTGCGGATCTTGACGACTCGCACATCCCACAATTCTTGGACTGCCTTTTTGATATCAGTCTTGGTTGCCAACGGATTCACTGCGAACGTGTAAGCGTTGTACCGCTCGGAGATATGAGTCCCCTTCTCCGTCACGAGTGGACGCAGCACGACTTGGTATGGCTCGAGAGCCAATCCTTGCGTTGCCTCTTCGGTTTCGTTTTGTTCCGTCGACATGTTCTATTGCCTCGTCGATTTTCTGAATCGAATTGGTCGCTCGATTTAGTTGGCTGCTGCGGTTTGTTTCGCTTGCGTGTTGTTGCGGAAGTTGTCGATCGCGTCTTTTGTGATCAACAATCGTTTTTGTCGCAACAATGCATATGCATTCAAGTCAGATGCCGGCAGGATTTGTAGGTTCTCGATGTTGCGAGCCGACAAGTATGCCGTCTTGTTGTACTCAGGAACAACCAGCAGCGTGGAGTCCGTTGCCAACCCAAGCGTCTTGAGCAGCGAAGCCACTGGCTTGGTCTTGACTTCTGTCAATGTCAGTTCGCTCAAAACAACCGCTTCGTCATCCTGAAACTTGCTCAGCAAGGCCATTCGGGTGGCCTTTTGCAGAGCTTTCCGTGGGAGACGGTAGTAATAATCAATTGGCTTCTTGCCGAAGGCGTGACCACCACCGCGTCGAATCGGCGTTCGTTTGTTACCAGCACGTGCGCGGCCAGTTCCCTTTTGGCGAAAGAGCTTTTTTGTGCTCCCCTTCACCATGCCGCGAGATTTTGTCTGGACGGTTCCTTGACGACGATTTCGTTGGTACATGACCACCGCGTCGTGAAGGAGCTGTTTGCTAATCGAATCGGCGAGATCGGCTTCGTCGAACTCGTAAGTTCCGACGTTTGAGCCATTCATGTCGACGATGGGCAGAGAGATCATGCCACAATTCCAATTTGATGTTTCAATATCTAACTAAAACCGAACCAATATCCGCCTGGCTAAAAAGCCTTCTTAGACAGGCTTCTTCGGTCGCTTCAGTTTCGAAGTGTGACGGACAACAACATATCCGCCTTTCGGGCCAGGTACTGCCCCTTTAACGAGAATCATGTTGTTTTCGGCATCAACTTTGACAACTTGCAGGTTTCTCACAGTGACCCGTGCGTTGCCATATCGCCCAGCCATTCGAGTTCCCTTGAGAACACGAGATGGGTCAGCACTCATACCAATCGAACCACCGTGGCGGTGGACTCGTTTGACACCGTGCGTTGCTCGTTGGCCGCTGAAGTTGTGACGCTTCATGACCCCGGCCGTCCCGCGACCTTTCGAGGTACCGATGACGTCCACTCGCTTAAGGTCTGCCAAGAAGTCCGCTGTCAGGGTTTGGCCGACTTCCAAGCTGTGGTCTTCACCATCAGTCCGGAACTCTCGGACAAACCGCTTCACTTCCGTCTCAGCTTTGGCCGCAGCTTCAACGCCAGCTTGCTGCCGACGCTCTTGACGCTTGCTTTTGACGTCAGATCGAACATGACCACGTGCCGCCCGAGAAGGCGAGACAACTTGGTCGCCTTTCTTTTTGAGCGGTGCGTCATCAAAGCCGATTTGAACAGCTTCGTAACCATCTTTGTCTTGGGTGCGAATCTGAAGGACCACACACGGACCGGCTTCGATCACGGTTACCGGAACGATTTCGCCGGATTCATTGTAGACTTGTGTGTTGCCAACCTTGCGGCCCAGGAGCCCTACCGGCATCGCACTTACCTTCCCAATGAGGACGCTCAATCTCGCGTTGCTTGGAGCGAGAGCGGAGCGAGTCTGCTTAGAAATATTACCCAGAGTGAACTAGGCCCACTGGCCTTCTACTCTGGCTCGAAACCACACAGCACTTACGTGCTGCTGGTTATGTTTAGCAATCGACACATGCCCGCCATGCGAACTGGTCTCGATTATCTTTCGGTTGGCCGCTTTCAGTTACTGAAGGGCTTCACCTTAATGGCGGCATTAGCTGCCGCCAGTTGTCGCTTTAATCTTGATATCCACACCAGCCGGCAACGACAGCTTATTGAGAGCGTCGATGGTTTTGCCGGTGGGCTGCATGATATCGATCAGGCGCTTGTGCGTCCGAATTTCAAATTGCTCACGCGATTTCTTGTCAATGTGCGGCCCACGAAGGACCGTGTATCGCTCGATTCGAGTGGGCAATGGGATCGGTCCATGAACGATCGCACCTGTACGCTTTGCCGTGTCGACAATGTCAGATGCGGACGTGTCCAGCACGGAGTGATCGTACGCTTCCATCCGAATTCTAATACGCTCACCGCCGGCCACGTGTCATGTCCTTCGAGTAGTACTGTCTTGTGCGGATGCCGTTTTCTTGTGGGTGGCATCTGCTGTGAAAATCTTCCCCGCGAAGGGGAAGGACGTTTTTAATCCGGTTGCTGCTTGCTGTCAATGAGGTGAAGCCAACTTTTGTGAAATTGTGGTGTTTTCACGAAAATTGTCCGAACCTTGCGTTAGTCGTTGCGAAGTTTGAGGTCCATTTCGGACAGTTTTGCGCGGACTTCGTTGAGGCTTGTCACACCGAAGTTTCGTGTTCCGAGAAGTTCGTCCTGCGTTTTGTGGACGAGTTCGCCAATGGTGGTGATGCCAAGGCGGCTCATGCACTTGCGGGCACGGACAGACAGGTTGAGCTCCGAGATCGGCTTGCCGAGCACCGCTTGTTCCTGTGGAGACAGGTTGACGGATTGGGTCGGTGCGTACGGAGGTGGGGTTTCTTTCTTCTTGTTGATGTTCTGCCCGATCATGAGTCCGTGTTGGCTCATGAGGTCACGGATTTCGTGCAGACTGGTTTCCCCGAAGTTTTTACCGGCAAGCAGTTCGCCTTCGTTGATCCGGGTGAGATCGCCGAGGCTGTAAATATTCATGTTTTGCAGGCAATTGCGTGCTCGGACCGAAAGTTCGAAGTCGGTGACCGGGCGGTTGAGCAATTGCTCGACGCGGGCTTGCTCTCGGGCTTGCTCCTCGTCGTAGTACATGTTGCTGGTGGCTTCGATGTCCTTCAGGTAGAGCTGCGCACGTTCGTGGTTTGGGTCTACCGAGAGGATTTGTCGGAAGCAGTAAGCCGCGGCTGGGTAGTTTTCGTTGTCTTCGTAGAGCAGGCCCAGATTGAGCAGTGCTCCGAGGTAATAGGGTGGCTTGGAGAGAGCTTGTTCGTAGAGGCGGATGGCGTCGTCGTCGTTGCCCCGCAGTGCGTTCTCAGCAGCCAGTCGGAAGAGTGCACGGGAGTGGTGCGGTTGCATGTCGACCGCACGTTCAAAGTATTCGATGGCACCGAATGAATCGCCACGATCCGAGAAGACACACCCCTTCTGGTAGGAATACTCGGCTCGACCGGCCGCTTCGGTGGCGACGCTCTTGAGGATGTCGTCGGCTTCATTGACGCGGCCGGTTTGGCGGATCACGCCAGCCTTTCGCATCGTGCATTCGATTCGATCTTGCCCGAGGCTGGCGGCACGGTCAAAGCGTTCGGCGGCTTCTTGGTATCGCTCCATCGCGGCCAATGCGATTGCGTGGTAGAACACAGCCAAGCTGTCGCTCTCAACCCGTGACAGGTAGCGGTCGGCAGCCGGGTGGTCTCCCAAAATGTAGGAAATGATCCCGACTTTGGCGAGTAGTGTGTCGCTTGGTGAGCTCGATTCTTCGATTTCACCTTTCAGAGACCCGAGTTGCTGGCGGACTTCGATCGATTGCGGGCCGGCAATTGCTTGTTCAAGTAAGTCGATCTCCGCCGGCCCAAATCCGGATGGGGCTTGGATAAGCTCCTGAATGTTCATTGGCTCTGCAACAGGCACGGGGTTGTCCTAACTCAAGAACTGGAGTGTCAACGCTGGCCGTCGTTATTGACCATATCGTTGCCACTAGGTACGCGAACACAACAAGCCCCGATCGTCGGAACTTCAGCGACGATGGGGCGAATGTTTACAAACAATTTCTAAAATATAAATCGCTGAGAAATTTCTTGCAACTCACTTGACGTGCGTCTCTGTGCAGATCGGGTACAGCAAGATTGCTGAATCTGCTTCGATTCAGCAAGTTTTGGAGGCTGTTTGGGGACGCTCGGCCGGTTCTTCCGTCTCGGTTTCGGTCGGCCGATTTCGTGTGGGAGGGAAGCTGCGGTACAGTCCGACCGGGAATCGTAGTGTTCGGAACGGTGTCATCCCGACCAATTGTGTGACGACCTCGCGTGTTTTTTTCGATTCGTCCTCGCGAACACGCAGAACCAGCGGAACTGCGAGCAGTCTGAGCAAAATACTCAGTAGGAATGCCATGTGAAACGCTGTGAAGTCGCGGCCGTTGAGTTCGATGCTCACATCGGAAAACGAGACAATTGCAGATCCCGTGAGCAACGCAGTCGCACCGCCTGCCAACCCGGCGATAGCGGTTCCGGCAGCGATGAACATGGTTCGATTTGCCGGCGGTGAGTTCTTGAGCAGAAAGCCGTTGTTCGCGATGGCCATTCCCGCATTCATGATTGCATCGACCACGAAGACAGGAACAAGAATCCAGAATGCCAGGTCCGGGTCTCTCGGCAGAAAGAGCAACGCGATCATGTTCAGCGACTTAAAAGCCGTACAGAGAACGAGAAGCGGCCGGTTGCCCACGCTTTCGCTGAGATGCCCCATCTTGCCGCAAAGGATCGCTCCGCCGGCCCAAGAGCATGTCCAAAGAAGCATGACCGATTGCACACTCAGGCCGATTCGAGTGAGCAGAAAGAACGATATAAATGGGGCACCCGTGTTGGCCGCGATCTGCCAGAAACTGGTGAAGGCGATGAACGACCGAAAATTGCGGTCTTGGAACGGTGCTGAGAACACAGTCCGCAATCGTGGGATCGGGATCGGAGTGACGGGCGGTTCTTCAACTTTGAGGAACATTAGTAGGTCCGCAATTCCGAAAACCGCTCCAACCAGCAGGTGGATGGAAAAGGCGTAGCGTGTTTCCAGGCCGCTGTTGGCAAGATGGACCGCTCCCACGAACAACGCGAGTGCTCCCGCCCATTGCATCCAGAATTGGCGAGAACCCCAAATGCGGTTGAGTCGCTCGCGGGGTAGGTAGTCGCCCATCCAGGACAACCATAAAGGCGTGCAGAAGTGGAGTAGAAGATGGTTTCCCGCGGTCAGTCCGATAAACAACCATAGCCAAGTTGCATTCAACGCAGATGGGAACAGCCAAGTTCCGATCGCCAATGGAATAAAGAGGCTGCGTTGGACGATCGCGACCGACAGCCAAAGTCGTCGCCGATACCGCAAGTGGTTGGCGACCACCGCAGCTAAAAACTGCGTGAAGAGTGTTGCTGCCGGTAACGCCCCGAGCAGGCCGATGTGAAATGCGTTTGCGTCAAGCGATCGTGCGTATTCGATTGTCGCCGAGGACATCGTCAGTTGAGTGTAGATCATCCCCAAACACCCGGCGAGGATGATGCCCGTTTGCGCCTGTCGTTGATTCCACACGCGAGAGATCCAGAGACTGAATTCTTGAAAAGCCGACTCGATATCCAATTACGTTTGCGGAATCTACCGAGCCGGACCTTTTTTCACGAGATCAGTTCTTGACCACAAATGAGCAAACGCTCGATTTGGTATTTAGGTCGATGCCGGATAGCGATGGGTAGGCACCGGGCGGCCGGGGCGAAAGCTTTGTGTGGAACCAGGTTCCATGTTCAAACCGTGTGCGGTCGTCACGCTCTTGACTGCATCATCAACCAATTCTTGCAAAGTCTCGGGATCGATCGCAACACGAGCGTTGATGACGACATCGGCGGTCTTGGTTTCGGCGTGTGAGGCCAGGGATAGTTCGCTGGCGACATCACTTCCGACAAGATTCGCCACCCCGTAGGCACCTTCGCAGAGACCGATCGCCTTCAGGTGGGCCGTTTCCGCACCGGCGGTTTCCAGTCGATCTCGTAGAGCTTGGACCGCATCGGTTAGGAATTGGTCGAGCGAGAACGCCTCGTCTTTGGAAATCTTTAGGCTGCTGTTCAGCCAACCGAGTTCCGCTTCGCCTTCGGCGTAAACATCGTAATCGAGTTCCAAGACTCGTCGCACACCCTGCCCTGGTTGATCAAGGTGTTGGACGAGTTCATCGAATCCGTCGCCGTTGCGGGCGGAGATTCGCAGAATGGGTACGTCCGGTTGTTCTGTTTTGAGCAGTGATTCGAGGTGGTCAACGTCCTCCGGCGAGAGTTCATCAACGCGATTGATGAGCAGTAAGTCTGCTTCCTCCAATTGTTTACGGAAGATGTATTCCGCTTTGGGGGAGAAGCCTCGTTTGCCGTCGCCTTCCAGAATCCGTCGTCCGTGATTGGGTTTGAGGATGACGGCGTACGGTGCGACTTCGAATTTGTGCTCGAACAGTTTCTGCAACGGCAATACGACCGTGGCGACCAAATCCGTGCAGCTGCCGACCGGTTCCGCCAGGATGACATCGGGGTGTTTGGTTTCTTCGAGTCGACCTACGGTGTCGGTGAGTTCGTTGAAATTGCAGCAAAAACACGCGCCGGCGACCTCGCCGACATCGTAGCCCTGTGATCGCAGCATGTGCGTGTCGACCAAGTCGGCGGCTTGGTCATTCGTCACAATTCCCACGTTCAAGCCCTGCTCTCGGTAGAGTCTTGCGAGTCGGGAAATCGTGGTTGTTTTCCCGGCTCCCAGGAAACCACCGAGCATAATGTAGCGAATTTTCTTGGCCATATTCTTGACTCTCAGAAATTCTGAAGAATGTGATATTGTCGTGTGGAAATGAACCGCCGACATTGCGGCGGTTCAACTTTTCTTAGGTAATGTGAGCACCTTGTGTTTCGACGTACACCGCGTACACTGATGTGCTTGCCGTCATGAATAACCGATTCCGCTTCGCTCCGCCGAAACACACGTTCGAACAGATTTCCGGCAACCGAATCTGACCGATGCGTTGTCCGTCTTCTGCGGCGAAGACGTGCACGCCATCATAACCATCACCAACCCAACCCGCACTGGACCAAACGTTGCCATCGACATCGCAGCGAATGCCGTCGGCTTGACCAGCTTTGATGTTGGGGAGTCGGCGCTCAGCAAGAATCTTGTTAGCTTCCTCGCGGCTGCCGGCCGATCGCAATCTCTCCGAGAACTCACGCGATTCTTCGGGGGTCATTTGGCGGCGTACTGTTCCCATCTGTAAGTCCATCGAGGCAAACACGCGGCCGTTTGCCAATTTCTTGCCATCCACGACATCCCACACCTTGATTTCCTTTTTCGCTTCCGGGTAGTGCGAGGAACCGGTGTCGGCAACGTAGAGTTTCTTGTAATCCGGCGAGAAACACAGCCCGTTTGGTTTGAAGATTTCGTCGGTCACCTGCTCGACTTTCATCGTCTTGGCGTCGATGCGGTAGACGGCTTCCTTCTGATTCGGTTGGACGGAACCGGTGTCGGCTTTGTGGCCTTCGTAGTTCATCAGACTGCCATAACCGGGGTCGGTGAACCAGATGGCTCCGTCTTCGGGATGCACGACGGCATCGTTGGGGGCGTTGAATTCCTTGCCGTTGTAGGAGTCGGCGAGGACCGTCACGGAACCGTCATACTCATACCGCACGACCCGTCGGTTGCCGTGTTCGCAGGAAATCTGTCGGCCTTGGAAATCGAATGTGTTCCCATTGCTGTTGCCGGAAGGATAGCGGAAGCGTTCGCTCACATGTCCGTCTTCGGCCATCCAGCGGAGTTGGCGATTGTTGGGGATGTCGCTCCACACCAGATATTTTCCCACGCCATTCCAAGCCGGACCTTCGGCCCAGAGCAAATCGGGACTATGGTAAATCCGTTGAATCGGCGTGTTGCCGAGGGCGTATTTTTTGAACCGATCGTCCAGCGTCACAATATCGGGATCAGGATACCGCACCGGAGGGGCATCCGGGCCGTAATCACGTCCGAGAGCTGACTTCGCAGCCAAAATTCCGGCAGTCGTCGCGGCTAGAAAACTACGGCGATTAACGGACGAATCCTGCGTTTTTGTCGTCGGAGTTCCTGAAGTTTGATCCATGAGCGGCTCCGTGGCTTGGTCGAGTCATGATGTTGAAATAGTCAGATCAAGAAATCAGCATACCGCCGAACTGTCTTCACGTCGAACGAGTTGGTCGTGTCATGCAGGTTACGAAACTTTTGATAAGAATTTGATGAAAAAAGCGAATAGTCTGAGTGTTTGCGGTGTTGGATTCGTCACCTATGATACAGCAGACCATGTGATTTTTTAGTCAGTATCTTTTTCCAAGGACATGAGAATGAAAAGGGACCGTCGCTCGGGCTTCACGTTGATCGAATTGCTGGTCGTGATTGCGATTATTGCAATTCTGATCGCATTGTTGCTGCCCGCCGTTCAGCAGGCACGGGAAGCAGCGAGAAGAACGCAATGCAAGAACAACCTCAAGCAATTTGGGTTGGCGTTGCACAATTATCACGACGTTCACAAATCCTTTCCGCCGCGGCAAGGTGGACCGATCACCTCGGGAAACACGAGTGGCACCTCACTCCCGCCGCGTCATAGTGGATTTGTGATGTTGCTGCCGTACATCGAACAAAATGCGATGGCGGAGCAAATTCAAGCCAACCCGCAATACGTTTGGAATACCGCGTTTCAACCGTATACCACCCAAGTGGATGCGTGGCTGTGCCCTTCGGATTCCTTGGCCGGGAGCCCGTTTGGTGAAGTCAACTATTCGTTCAACATGGGGGACAATTACAACTTGGCAGGCAGCAATGTGCGTGGAGTCTTCGGTGAGCAATCCGCAGTGAAAATGCGGGATATCACCGATGGAACCAGCAACACGATTGCGATGTCCGAGTTCGTCAAACCCAAAGGCGACAATCGGCTCGGCATGCACATTTCGTCCAACACGACGAATCCGACCGGCTGCTTGGCACAATTTGTGGGTGGGCAGTATGTCAGTGGAGCCCCAGTGATTGCGGCCGATCGTTGTTCGGGCTACCGTTGGCCCGATGGCCGATCCGGGTATGTCGGGCTGACGACGATTCTCCCCCCGAACGGACCGACTTGCAGTTCGCAGTCAGGTGGTGGGTTGTATACCGCTAGCAGTCTTCACCCTGGCGGGGTTCAGGTCTTGCTGTGTGATGCATCCGTCCGGTTTGTGAGTGAAAACATCAACACCGGCGATCTCACGCAAACCGCTGTCACCGGCGGCGTGAGCCCGTATGGTGTGTGGGGAGCATTGGGATCCAAGGGCGGAAGCGAAGTCATCAGCGAGTTCTAAACCGGATGACCGTATTCTGTGTCTGCGAAAGACGTAGAACAGAACCCGCTCTGAACCAGTCGAACAGCGACTGTGTTCGAGTGTCCTGCAATTCTTGCGGAAATTTATGGACTCCGGTTGCAATCGTCGCCGCCGGAGTCTCTTCAATTAACGACCGTCGATCCGGGCCTCCCTAATGTTTGGGGATGAGCGTCCGACACGGTGTGAATCAAACAACTCTGAGGAAATCGATGTTTATGCGTTCGAGGATTCTTGCTCTTTTCTGCATGTTGCCCATTGTGATTGCTGTGGGATGTGGGGGCGCAACGGAAGATCAATGGACCAAAGATCGACCCAAAGTCGTCCCCGTTTCCGGGACGGTCACATATAACGGTGATCCGGTCGAGGGAGCCGATGTGGTTTTCCGTTCGTCGGCCAAAGGTGGTCCCGCGTATGCAAAAACCGATGCCGAGGGTCGGTTTGAACTCACCACTTACGAGCCAGGCGACGGAGCGGTTCCCGGGTCTCACCAGGTGCGGATTTCCAAGATCGTCGTTCACCAACCGGAGATCAAAGATCCCGAAGGCGTGATTCCGCCGACGACCGAGGAAAATCAGCTACCGGCGAAATACAACGACTTTGATCAGTCGAAACTCACCGCGAGCGTGGCGGAAGATGGTGAGAACGATTTCAAGTTTGAACTCACGGATTGAGCGGAAGCTCGCGGATTGGGGCCGATCTCGGAGAAGCTGGGTTGACCGCATCGACTTTGCGAATTATTCAAGTCGTGACGGTACTGGTGACGATAACGATTCTAGATCGATGCGCAGACAGCGTTTGATTGCGTATCGACGGAATCCAACAACTCCTCCCCCGATCGGCTTCGATGACTACTGCGTTGTACCGAGTCGAATTAGACATTTTCAGCGGTCCGCTCGACCTATTGCTTTACCTGGTCGAGCGGAGCGAGCTGGATATCCGCGAATTGCCGATCGCGAAGATTACCTCCCAGTTTGCCGAGTTTCTCGAAGTTCTCGAATGGATCGATCTTGATCTTGTCGGCGACTTCATCGTGATGGCGAGCACGCTGGTTGAGATTAAGAGTCGCGAGGTGCTGCCTCGTCCTGAGGAATCGCAAGACGACACCGAAGATCGCGATCCACGAAGTGAACTGATCCAGCAATTGTTGGAATACAAGAAGTTCAAGGAAGCGGCGACGGCACTCGAAGAACAAGCGGCGATCTGGCAGGAACGTTTCCCACGTTTGACCGACGACCGTCCGCGTGGCGGCAAGGACCCGTCGGCCGATTACATTCGTGATGTGGAATTGTGGGACTTGGTGAGTGCTCTCGGGCGAATCGTCAAGACGAAGACGGAAGAACCGTCGCATGCGAACATCCGCTACGACGACACCCCAATTTCCGTCCACATGGACCGCATCCGCGATCGCGTGATGAAGTCGGGGCGTGTGAAATTCAGCGATTTCTTCCAAGGCGAAAACGAACGTAGCCGAATTGTCGGTGTGTTTCTGGCGATTCTAGAGCTGATCCGTCACTACAGCTTCCGAGCCGAGCAGCCCGCCGATTACGGCGAAATCACCGTCTTGCCACCGTTGGAAGAATCGGAACAAGAACCAGCACCGCAACCCCAGCCTGAACAGGCAGAACCCTCGACCGAGCAAACAGAAGCTCCGGACGACTCCGAGGAAGAGCCGCCGCTACAACAGGCGGCTTGATTGAGTCGACCAACTCGAAATTCGCCAGCGTTCGTTTTACGATCTGGGAACACGTTGGGTTCACTCTCTTGATTGAATGCCGGAGGGCAGCGATGTTCTCGCCCGAATTCCGTCGATTCCTACGCAGTGGCGACGCCTTTCAAATCCACCTGCTGTTTGGTGGGCTTACGGTGGTCCTAGTGGTGGGGCTATTGACTGACGATCGACAACCGGATCTTGGTTGGGGGTTGCTGTTCGCAGTCGTGGCTTGGCCGATTGTCCTGGGATTGGCCTGGTTGGGCCAGAAGTCCGATGAAAAATTCGTGGCCGATCACATTGCTGAATCGATCTCGGCACCGCGACAACTGCTTCAAAAACGCTGCCGTTGGCGGTTGATCTCTCTCGGTTTCTTGTTGGTCGTTGGATTGGCGTGTGTGTTCGCCGGTCATCACGGTTGGGAGTTCGAATCACTGCCCGCGTATTGGTTGGGATACCTGTTGCTGCTCATCGCGGGTTTGGGTGCCGTCGGTGTGAATGTTTGGTATGGTGGTCCGCTCGATCCGAGGTTTGATCCGTCGTTGACGGACGAAGACCTCGTTGCCGATCCAGAATTCACCACCGAAGCAGGACTCCACGATGACCACTCCCGGCCTGACCAATGACCAACTTGCCGCTCTCGCCAAGTACGATACACCGACCGTTTGCAATGTCATTGAGTTATGGGACGTTCGCCCTCGCAACACGGGGTACATGAACCACTCCATCAAGGCGAGTTTCCCCAAGATGCCGCCGATGGTGGGATATGCGTTGACATCGCAGTTTCGGTCGATGGCTCCACCACGCGGGGGCGACGTTTATGCGAGTCTCGATCAACAAGTGGCCCGGTTCGACGAACTTCCCGGTCCGCCAGTCGTCGTGTTTCAGGATCTCGATGAACCCACGACCTCCGCGACATTCGGCGAGGTGATGTGTACGACCTACCAGGCCTTTGGAGCAAAAGGACTGATCACCTCCGGCACGGGTCGGGATTTGGACCAAGTCGAAGCTCTCGGCTTCCCAGTGTTCACGAACGGCGAAACCTGCTCACACGGGTACTGTCATATTTTAGATATCAACGTGCCGATCAGTGTGGGCGGGATCATCGTCTATCCTGGCGACCTGCTTCACGGCGACTTGAACGGTGTTTCCACGATTCCCCCCGAAATCGCCTCCGAGATTCCGGACGCTTGCAAAGAGTTGATGGCCGCTGAGGATATCGTGCTGGATTACTGTAAAGCGGGGAATGTTACTCCAAGTGGGCTTGCGGAAGCTCGCAAAGAATGTGCCGCTGTGATTGCGAAACTCACCCAGCGTCTTCGTGGGGAATCATGAATCGAGAATCGTGTGAGATTCGGACGTGACAACGAATGTTGATTTGTTAAACTGTCGATAAGAGTATTTGTTGACGCGCCTCCCCCCATCGATCTCGCCCGATTGAGAGTACGGAATATGACTCACTCACCGCATGCTGCAAGTCACGCCCAACAAGTTGCCCGTTCTCCGTTTGCGCCCGCCGCACGGGATTTGATTCGCGTGGGTGGTTCGCGACGTTGGTTCTTGCAGACCGGTTTAGCCGGAATGGCGGGGTTGTCGCTTCCGAGTGTGCTTCGCCAAGCCGCAGCCAGTCCGACAGGAACGCCGAAGAAATCTGTGATTCTCTTCTGGCTGTCCGGCGGACCGAGTCAAATTGACATGTGGGACCCAAAGCCGGATGCTCCCGTCGAAATCCGAAGTCCGTTTGGTGACATTGCAACGAAGATTCCGGGCGTGCGATTCTCGGAGCACATGCCGTTGCAAGCATCGATTGCAGATCGCCTGTCGGTGATTCGCTCTGTGGACACGACGGCCAGTAATCACACGCCAATCACGATGCAAGCCGGAAATCCCCTGGCACGTCGCACGAACGATGGCAAAGACGGGGCCGGATATCCTTCGATGGGATCCATTGCGGCGAAGTTTCGCGGCTCGAACAATCCCAACATGCCGGCGTTTGTCGGGCTCGCGGATAGCTGGGCCGCCGATGTGTACGGTGCAGGCATGATGGGCTCAGATTTTGAACCCGTGAAGGGAATGGAACTCGCGGGTAAGTTCGCCATGCCGAAAGGCGTTTCTGTCGATCGTTTGCAAGATCGGGCGGGTTTGCGTCGGCAGTTTGATCGTCTCCAGAAGGATTTGGATCAAAGCAACACGTTGGCTCAAAGTGATCGTTTCACACAGCAAGCGGTTGACATGGTTCTCTCCGGCAAGGTTCAAGAAGCGTTCAGTCTGGACGATGAATCAGCGGAGTTGAAAGAACGATACGGGCAAACGAGCGTTGGACAAAAGGCGTTGTTGGCTCGGCGTTTGGTGGAAAACGGTGTGTCCTTCGTGCTGGTTAGCGGTGCCTGGGGGTACTTCGATCACCACGGCGACAACGTGCGTTGGGGCGGAATCGAGAAGGGATTGAAACCGCTGCTGCCGCGAGTCGATCGTGCCATGTACGGTTTGGTCACCGATCTGGAAGAACGGGGATTGCTCGACGAAACGCTGGTGTTGATGATGGGCGAATTCGGACGCTCTCCACGAATCAACAATGAATTGGGACGCGATCACTGGACGCCGGTGATGTCGATGCTCGCCGCCGGTGGCGGATTGAATCACGGTCAAGCCATCGGTAGTACCGATCGGCAAGGTGGAGCGATCCAATCACGAGCCGTTCGTCCACAAGACTTGGCAGCCACGGTGTTCCAACATCTCGACATCGATCTCCAATCACATTGGACAAACCCGCAAGGTCGGCCGATCCCAATCGTCGAAGAAGGCGGCCAACCGATCTCGGAATTGTTCTGATTCGATGTGGAAACTCCGCCCCTATCAAGCGGGCGATGCATCCGAATTGTTGTCTCTCTTTCGCGATACAATTCAACGAATCAACTGCCGCGACTACACGCCTGAGCAAATTGAGGCTTGGGCGTCGGACGACATTGATGACATCGCCTGGGCCGATCGGTTTACCGGGCGATTCGTCATTGTCGCGGAGCAGAACGAGCGACCGATCGGGTTTGGTGAATTGGAACCAAACGGGCACATCGATCGGTTTTATGTGTCGGCAGATCATCAGGGGATCGGAATTGGTCGAGGGTTAATCACGACCATCTTCGAAGAAGCGACTCGGCAGTCGCTGCCGCGACTCACGGTGGAAGCCAGCATCACCGCCCGCCCCTTCTTTGAACGTCACGGTTTTGCAACGCTGGAACGGCAGATCGTGGTTTGTCGCGGCGTGGAAATGGTCAACTATCGCATGGCCCGCGAACTTCCCGTCTGATTGCGAATTCCCGCCGAAAGTTTTCTCTGAGATTCTTGTTGACGTTTCCGTAATCGTGATTACTATGAAACCAAATCTAAAAAACCAAATGTGGAGGTTTGGCGATGGCTCGGCCGCGTGCCAAAGAGTTGACAGATCGAGAACTGGAAATCATGCAGATTTTTTGGGACTTGCCCGAGACTGATTCCGAATTGACGGTTGCGGAAGTTCGAGACCGGCTGGCCGCCTCGAAGATAGAGCTGGCCTACACGACGGTGGCCACCTTGGTTCGGATTTTAATGGAGAAGAATTTTCTCGATCAAACCAAGTCGGAACGACCGTTCTGCTATCGCGCTCGAAGGTCGTTCGAAGATGTCTCCGGGAGCTTGCTTGGTGACTTACTCGACCGTGTGTTTCGCGGATCGCGGGAGTTGTTGTTGAAACAACTCGTGGACGAGCAGGAACTCACAGATCGCGAACGCCAGGTTTTGGAAGACATCTTGCGGGAGAGTCAATCATGAGTGTTTCCGCTGGTCTGTGGTGTGTGTGTCAGGTCACGTTGGTATCGACCGCGGCGTTGCTGCTCTGCCTGTCGATTCGCAAACGTGGACCGTCATTGCGGGCGGAAGTCGCTTTCCTAGGATTGGTGGCGATTGGCTTGGTGACCGTGTTTGCTCCCCTGCCCGTCCCGAGTTGGGCATCCGTGCTCAATAGGAATCCGCAGCCGGAAACGTCAGAAACCTCGCCATCGAACCGCATCGAGAATATGACAGAAACGGCTTTCACGCCGAATGATGTCACCAATACCGCAGTGCCGAGCCAACCGCATGTGGAACGAGTCTCGATCGAGGCGGAACCAGTGTGGTCAGCGGCTTGGGATGGCTTCGTTGAAGCGTTGCAAGAACCGCGTGCGAGCGATTTGGAAGAATCGTCCGCAGTCATCTGGAGTTGGCAGCGTTATCTGGTGACGGCATATCTGATCGGTTTGGGATTGGGACTGATTCGGTTGCTGGTGGCTTGGGGGCTCTTGTGGCGTGAGTGTCGCGGGCCGGTCGTGGATGATCCCGAGCTGAACCGTTTTGTTTCCGAATGGACGAAGCCCAATGTAGCCAAACGTATTCGCTTGATCGAATCCAAACGATTGAACTCAGCCGCGACAACCGGTTGGCGACGACCGGTGATTCTGCTGCCTAGGACGTGGCGGAGTTGGTCGGCTGTTGAGCGGGAAGCGGTGTTGGCTCACGAGTTGAGTCACATTGTGCATCGGGATTGGCTGACCACATTTGTCGCCGAATGTGTGCGGACGCTGCACTTCTATCATCCGCTGGTTCATTGGTTGACGGCTCGGTTGCGGATGGATCAAGAACTGACTGCCGACGCGAACGCCGCCGGTCAGGTAGGCGGTAATGAACCGTATTTGAAGGTACTCACACAGATGGCTTTGGCTCGATCTTCCGGACGCACTTGTTGGCCGGTTCGAGCGTTTCTTCCCACTCGGAATGCGTTGATGAGGAGAGTCGACATGCTACGCAATAATAAGAAGCTGCAGACGAACACACCGCCGAGGCTTCGCTGGGGGCTGCTGGTTGGTGTGCTGGTGTTGGGAGTGATGGCGATCGGTGTGCGACCTTCCAATTGGCTGCAAGCACAGTCCGATCAGTCGGCGGCGCGCAATGGGAGTGCATTTTCCAGTGGTAAATCCCCTGCGGATCCAAATTCGAATCGTCCGCAGGCTGCAAAGGAAGGAAGCCGAAACGAACCGGCGGAAACGCGGGCGTTCGACATGAGTTTGCGTCCAAGCAATGCAATCGCGACGTTCGGCATCCGTCCGGCACGGATTTTGAACCATCCGTCGCTCGGGCCATTCGTGAAACTCTTGGAGGCTTCCAACATCGAGAAGAATTTGGGAGTTGGTTTGCGAGACACCGAACAGGTCGTTTTCTATTTCGATCTCGGCCCCGATGGAAATCAAATGCTCGGCAATAATACCGGCTTCGGCGGCGGCGAAGGAATGATGGGTGGGATGGCGATGGGGGGGCCAGGCATGATGGACCCTGCGGGTGGTGCTCCGGGCTTGCAACACATCGGGCCGGAACTGGCAGGTTTTTATGTGCGATCGGTGCGGCCGTTGGATCAGGCTTCGGTGGTGCGACAGTTGACGCCGAACGTTCGCTCGGGGACGTATGGCGGACAAATCTATCTTCGTGATAACGAGAACAAGACCAGTTTTTGGTTCCTTGATGACTCTTCTTTCGCCGCTTCGCCACGCGAAGACGGACTGCACGGGATGATAACGGCTCGCAATCAACTCAAGAAGACTGCGGAAAAGTTCTTCGAGGACTTCCAGTTTGCCGACGTGGCTGGATGGGTCGATGTGCATCGTTTGAACCAGCTTACGCCGAGTCTCGGTGCAATGAATCCGAACGTCGATGGTCTTTGGAAAAAGACGGGCACGCTGATTGTCTCTGCAACGATGGCGGACGACTTGAAACTTGCGTTGACTTTTGCCCCGTTGGCCTCACGCGGCGGGGGGTTTGGTTCGGAAGAATCTTATGCCGAGGGCTTGGGAGGCGAGGGATTTGATGCAACCCAGGCGCTCTCGTCGGTTGCTGATGAGCTTCAGGAAAATCTGAACGCACTGTTGGACGTTGGCAAGAACATGGTGAATCAGAATCGGCAGATGGTCCCGCATCTGCCACCGGGCGAACGCGAATCGATTGGAACGATGCTGCAACTGGCCGACGCCGTCTTGGCGAATGCAAAAGTGGTTCGGGCAGACAACTCGACGTTGGTGACTCTTCAAACGGAGATCGACGCGAACACCAGCAAGCGTTTGATATCTTTGCTCGTTCCGGCTGTCAGTAATGCTCAGGCCGCCGCCAGCCGCACGCTTGCCAAGAACGACCTCAAGCAAATCTTGCTGGCGTTGCACAACTACCACGATTTTCACAAACATTTTCCACCACCCGTGGTCATCGGGCCGGACGGCAAAACGCCGCACAGCTGGCGGGTGGCGATTCTGCCATTCCTCGATCAGGCTGAACTCTACGAGCGTTATCACCTGGACGAACCTTGGGACAGCAAACACAACCAACAGATTCTCAAGCAAATGCCCAAGATGTTTCGGCATCCGCTCGATGATGATGACTCGACCAATACCGGCTATGTCGGGTTTGTTGGCGTGGAGACTGCGTTTGGAACGAAGGACGGAATCGACGTCCAAGCGGGAGTCCCTGGCGGCGGCTTCGGTTTTGCTTTCGGCGGCGGTGCGTCAGATGGTGGATCAGGAATTGGCAAGCCGAAGGAGTCGGCAACCAAGAAGATCATGGGAGTGCGGTTGCGAGACATCCTGGATGGCACCTCGAACACGATTTTCGTGGTGGAGAACAAATCCGAGGTTCCGTGGACGAAACCCGTGGATCTGAAATACGACGCGAACAAACCTCCTCAAGTGGGGGGATGGTTCGATGGTGGTTTTCATGCGGGATTGGCCGACGGTTCAGTTCGCTTCGTCTCAGATGATATCAGCGACAAGACGCTCAAACTCCTCATCGAACGTGCGGATGGTCAACGAATCCCTCAAGATTTTCGTTGAGCGTCCTGCGATGCAAACTTCAGCGAGTCGAGTCCGTAGATGAATTCGGCTCGCTGTTGTCATCGACGCCGGGTTCAACATTGCGTTTGTCGGCGTCTGTCTTCCCCTCTTCGACAAGCTCGTTGGCTTTTTGTTTGTCTTTGGAATTTGCCGGTGGCGTCTCGCCGGGAACCGGACTGGCAACCGTGAAAACAGCAAAATGGTCGGAACCGGGAGCGACCACGCGATCGATCCGATGGATGCGGGTGTCTTCTGAGAAAAAGACATGGTCGATCGGGTAACGCAGCAGCGGATAACTCTGATGGTATGTGGTGAGCAACTCACGTCCGATTCGGGGATCCTTGAGTCCGCTCAGCTCTTTGAATAGCTCCGTCGTCGCGGACCAAGCCACATCGTTGAAATCTCCCGCCACGATCCAACGAGCATCGGGATCGTCGGCAACTTCGTCCGCGACGAGAACAAGTTCCGCGTCACGAATTCGGCTGTTTCGCCGATCGTTGCCCGTGGAATCCTTCAACCCAGGCGGTGTTGGATGTAATCCCACGAAGCGAACCTGCTTGCTGGGCTTGAGTTCGATCGTGGCGAAAATTGATGCACGTCGGTCGGAAACCAAGTGGCGAATTTCTCCGTTCTTGACTGGCAGCCGACTCCACAACGCAATACCGAGACCTTCGTCGCGGATCTCGTTCACTTGTTGTGGATACCTCTGCGAAATTGGACTGAGTCCTTTGGCCCATGCTTCATTGAATTCAATCAACAACAACAGGTCGGGTTCGTAGTCCTGAATCATTGCGATCATCGCGTCAAACTGCGTGTTGTCCTTCTTGAGATTCACGACAAGCACGCGGACGTCGCCTTTCGCATCAGCGGCCGCGTCGGGGAGTTCCTTGTCCCACAATGGCGTGTAGGGAACCAAATGACTCATCTGCCATGTGGCCAAGAGCAGCATCAAGCCCACGAGAATGGCATGCTCGCGTCGAAATGATGTGCGTTGGAAGTGAATGCCAAGCAGCAAAAGCGGCAGAATCAGCACCAGCGTCAGTTGGACCCGAGGAAAGTCGCAGAGCTGCACCACCCAAAACCCGCTGGAGAACAGGGGCAGGATTGTCAGCAGCAGCACACCACCGATGAGGACACGCGAGGTCCAGATGAGAAAAGAATTCATGGGCCCGTTCGATACGGTGATGAGATGGGGGGGAAAGGATCGTCTTTGCATTATCATAGTCGGTTTGGCTCTTGGGGAAGGTCGCAAGTGAAATTTCTCCGGATCTAGAACGATACGCGCCTCCCGTGTCACGGATTGAAACGATTCCATGGGATCGGCGTCCCGCGATACCGGCGATCGAGGGCCGAAGAATCCTTGATTCCCGTACGACAGTGTGGCAAATTGACATTTCATCAGGTCGATTCCGCCGACCACACCATCTTGACAGCTCATCACCTTGGAAGACAAAGCCGGTTGACAATTATGAGTGATATCACCATCGAAGTCTGGGATGCGACCGGCAACAAAAAGCAGCAGGTGGAACTTCCCGCGAGTGCCCCGGTGAATCGGGTCATCGCGGTGCTTGTTGAGAAAATGAATCTGCCTCGGAACAGCCCCGATGGCCAATTGATGAGTTACAAATTCCACCACCGGGCCAGTGGTCGGCAGTTGCTTGACGATCAGACATTGGAATCCGCGGACGTTCGTGATGGTGATATTCTCCGCCTGCAACCCGAGATCACCGCCGGTGCGGAGGATGCCAATGGCGGACGCTGAACCACTGCGGCTAAACGAGCAGTTGGAAGAACCCTCCGACGGGCGTTTTTCGCGATTTGAATTGATCAGCTGGTGGGATCAAGAACGGCTCGCGAATGCGAAGGTTGTCGTCATCGGTGCGGGAGCGCTCGGCAACGAGATCGTCAAGAATCTGGCGTTGCTTGGCGTCGGGCGAGTGTTCCTAGCGGATCTCGATACCGTCGAGAATTCCAATCTATCTCGATCCGTATTGTTTCGTGAGTCCGATTGTGGGCGGGCGAAAGTCGATGTCGCATCGGAACGCGGGAAAGAAATTTATCCCGAAATGCGGGTGCGGCCGTTTCGGGGAAATGTCGTCTATGAATTGGGGTTGGGAATCTTTCGATGGGCGGATGTGATTATCGGTGGGTTGGATAATCGCGAAGCCCGTGTGGCGATCAACTCCGCCGCTGCTCGCACCGAAAAAGTATGGATTGACGGAGCGATTGAACGGCTCGACGGTGTGGCTCGCGTGTTCGACCCCGCTTGCGGACCGTGTTATGAATGCACCATGAGCGAAACCGATTGGAAGATGCTCGAAGCTCGGCGGAGTTGTGCCCTGCTCACCCGCGAACAAATGGCGGCGGGAAAAGTGCCGACCACCCCCACGACGGCCTCCATCATAGCCGGGATGCAGGTGCAAGAAGCCGTCAAATTCTTGCACGGAATGGAGACGATTTCCGGTCAAGGTTTTGTATTCGACGGCACCTATCATCAGAGTTATCTCGTCACGTACACGCAAAAAGATGACTGCCCCGCGCATGATCCGTTCGACCCCATCGCACTGTGGGATCGCAAGGTCGATGAGTTGACGGTTGGTGAATTGCTCGACCGCGTGCGTCATGACTTCGACGATTCGGATGCTGTGATCGAGTTGAATCATGATCTGCTTTCGGGACTTCATTGCCCGCGTTGCAATGCCGTGGAACCGCGGTTCACATCGTTGGCTCGTGTCACCGAGTCAGATGGTGTTTGCCCGGCGTGTGGAGAGCATCGTGTCCCGCAAACTTATCACAGCATCGGAAAGCAACTTGGGAACGACGAGCTGCTCGGTGAGAAAACACTGACGGAGATCGGTGTGCCGCCGTGGGACATCGTGGGTGGTCGTGTGGGACTTCAACAGCGTTATTACGAGTTGATCGGTGATCGCACCGCCGTTCTCGGGGAACTTCATGACTGACAATAGCAGCCCGAATCGACCGGACATTCACGAACTCACGGGCGAAGACCTACCACGCCACGAATTTCCCGCAGGACGATCTGAACCGTTCCGGGTGCACTTTGCCGATTCCGCTCACGAGTCGATTTGGTCACATGCAACCGAGAACACCACTGTCGAAATCTGTGGCGTACTGGTCGGGGCGATCGAACACGATGACGATGGCCCGTTTTGCCGGATTGCTCACGCCATTCGTTGCGACTCCGCGACCAGCAAGTTCGCGGAAGTCACGTTCACGCACGAATCATGGGCGGAAATCAATCGGCAGATGGACGCCGACTTCACGGAATTTCAAATCGTTGGTTGGTATCACACGCACCCAGATTTTGGGATCTTTCTGAGCGACCGGGATTGTTTCATTCATCAGAATTTCTTTTCCGGAGCCGGGCAAGTCGCCCATGTGGTCGATCCCATTCGCAAGACCGAAGGCGTGTTCCAATGGCGAAACGGGACGCCGGAACCGATTTCCCATTTCTGGATCGGTGATCGAATTGTCGCGGACACGCACACGGAAAGCCTCGCGGTTGGCGGACCGGAACAGCGTCGCGGGTCAAATTCCAATTCACCGCAAATGGCTTCTCCACAGCCCGCGTTTTCGGAAACTCCTCAGAAGGAGAGTCTGTCCGAGTTTTGGCAACCGATCTTGGTTGCGGTGGCGTTGTTTCTCTTGGGGTTTCTCGTCGCAGAGTGGCGGCGTCCGCGTTTGACCGCTTGGGAGCAGCAAATGATCAAGGCGGAAGTGCTGCGAGATTATTCGATTTGGAAGGGAATGCGTCCGGGGTTGCGGGAGAAGTTGGAGGTCTTGAGTCGGCAACTCGACGAGATCGAGAACGCTACACGTGAACTGTCCGACGATCACACCAACGCCCTCAAAGGAAACGATGCGAAAGCCGTTCGGAAGTCGTGGCAGACCGTGCTGACCGCATTGCAGAAAACGCGAAGTGCGACCGACGACATCGCCAACGACTATGGACTGAATGCCTCCGATACCGAACTTCTCAACCGTTTCCTCGAAGCGGAGGCGAAGTTGATCGAACGCCAAAAAAGCGAACCGACAGACGAGCCCAAAAGTCTGCCTACGAAGAAGAAACCAGCTGAAGAAACTTCACCGAAAGAATCGTCCGACGAGTCCTAACGTTTCCCGGAATCACCGCGAGAGCCACGGCCAATCTCATGCCCCCGTCCGATCCCATTCGCATCAATGACGACGATTTGTTCTCCGATTCCGTCGAGGATTATCTCGATGTGCAAGACGGGTTGCGTCGCGAACTCCACGACACGGAACCCCAACCGCTTTTTCAACGAATCTTCTTTTCCAGTTGGTTCTACTTGTCACTTGCGAGCGGACTCGGTGCGTTTATCGCTTGGCTCTTCATTGTCGAACCATTGATCGACGACGTTGAAACTCAACGGCAATTCATCCGACGATTGCTGTACCTGAAGTACGGTTCGCAGTTTTTCAGCAAGGATTTGATTCACGAGTCCAACCCATTCGCGTTGTTGATCTTCCCCGCAGTAACGGGGGGCGTGGGGTTGTTTCTCGGGGCGGCTGAAGGGGTGATGTGCCGCAATCTTCGTCGGGCGGCCTTGTCCGGATTGATTGGCTTGGCGATCGGTTTCTTCGGCGGCGCGATTCTGAGTTTTCCTTCGGGATTGATCTACGGCACGATGGAAGAGTTCTCGGTTGAATTAGACGAAGAGATTCGCAAAGACGAGGGCATCACCGAAGCCGAACGAGCATGGGCGACCGCTGAGCAACGGTTGTTCGCCGGTGAAGATTACATGGTCGTCGAGTATTGGCTCGTCGCGGAGATGACGCGGATCAAGCCGGCCCCCAAGAAGTTCGCGTTCCTGCTACAAATGATTGGCCGATCGTTGGCGTGGGCGATCTGTGCGATCGCGGCGGGTTTGGGTCAGGGAATTGCGACCAAATCGAAGAAGGTTGTGTTAAACGGTGTGGTTGGCGGCGTCTTGGGCGGATTGTTGGGCGGGATGTTGTTCGATCCCATCGACTTTCTGTTGGCTCCGAGGTCGGGGGAAGCCGATGTGAGTCGGATGGTTGGGTTTACCCTGATTGGTTTGTTCGTCGGATTGTTTGTCGGATTGGTCGAAGGTTGGACCAAATCCGCCTGGCTCTTGATGCGGCAAGGACCGTTGGCAGGTAAACAATTCGTCTTGTTCCGCGATACCACCACGCTGGGCAGTTCGCCCAAAGCCGACGTGTATCTGTTTAAGGATGAGGTCATCGAACCAGAGCATGCGACGATCACGAACCGAGGCGGGCGGTTTGAAATTGTCGACCTGGATACGCCCGATGGAACCTACGTCAACGGACAACCCATCCGGAAGCATATCTTGCAAACGGGCGACCAAATTTCTCTAGGACGGACGGTTTTGGAATTCACCATCAAAGAGCAATAACGTCTAACGCGATTGACTGTCTATAATAGAATGTGTCTTAGCGGTCGGATGATCGGGGAGGTTTTCTGTGCCAATTGAAGCTCAGTGTGGTTCGTGCGGCCGCTTGCTGCGAGCACCGGATTCGGCGGCGGGGCGGCGGGCGAAGTGTCCCGCATGCGGCGAAGCCGTTCGGATCCCTCAGCCCGAAGAACCTTACGAAGACGAAGTTTACGATGCTGAGGAAATCTCGGGATTCGACTCTGAATTCAGCGGATCAACGAGTAGCCGTGGAGCACGCGAGTACGAAGCAGACGATGAGGAAGATTACGAGGAGACCTTCAGTGCCTACACCACCGACGAGCATGCCGAAGTCGAGGGGGATCGCCGCCGCCGAGTGCCGTGCCCCGTATGCGGAGAGCAAATTCTTGCGCGTGCGAAGAAATGTCGGTACTGTGGTGAGGTGCTGGACAACTCCTATTTCGTTGGCGTCGATTCCCGCGCGACTCGTACCAAGCTAGAACGGTTTCGCAAGGAGATCCATGGTCTCGGTGGGTTTTGGATTGTCATCGGTTCACTCGGACTCTTAGCGGCGATCGTGCTCGGCAACGCGCCTCGGAATAACCAGTTCGATCCCGATATACTTGTGGTTCTAGTTCCACTGACATTGTTCTGGATTGCGGTTGGTGTTTGCATGTGTCTCAAACAGATGTGGGCCGTCTATACTGGATTGGTCATGAGTTATTTGAGTTTGATCGGCAATATCTTTCTGAGCTTCAATATCTGTGCCATTGCGATACTCGTCGCCGCTGTTGTTCAAGGGCATCGCGTGATCAAGTGGGCGAGTGAACTGAAAGCGTTGGGTGTGCCGATCAATACGAAATTGGATTGACGTTGTCTCTGGCACGTCGTGAACGTGAGGTAGTCTCTATGGCGATTGAAGTTGAATGTCGGAATTGTGGACGCATTCTGCGTGCGCCCGATGACGCTGCCGGTCGCCGTGCAAAGTGCCCGGAATGTTCCGCCGTTGTGTTGGTTCACGAAGATGGCGACGAGTTCGATGAGTTCTTCGATACTGATTTTTTGCCGACGGAAGAACCAAGCGGATTTCACGAGGACTACGAAGAAACGCCACCACGGGATCGTCGCGATGTACGCCCCTGCCCGGTCTGCGGCGAATACATCAAAAGTCGTGCAACCCGCTGCCGATTTTGCGGTGAGTCGTTGCGAGAGTCTCGGCATGCCCGTCCAGGAGATCGCAGCGAAGGTTGGGCAATTGCGTCACTGGTGTTAGGGATTGTTTCGCTCGTTTTGTTCTGTCTGGCACCGATTAGTGTTCCGCTGGCGTTGATGGCCGTTGTCTTTTCGGTGTTGGAAATGGTGAAAGCCAGTCAGGAGCATCGCGATCGCAGTGGTATGGCAATCGCCGGGCTGATTTGCGGTTTGATTCCCTTGGCCTTTTGGATGGCAATTCTGATTGCAGCGATGACGGACAACGCGCGAATGTTCAATTTCTGATCCACCAACACAGGGCGACAATCGGTATGGCATCGGGACTGGCGGCGGATTCACCGATCATCGAATGTGCGTGTGGCGCGAAAATTCGTTTGCCCAAGCAGCGGGCGAATCGGGCATTCCGCTGCCCTCGTTGTAAACAAGGCATTCCGTTGTCCGCTCAGGCAAAAGTTTTAGCGACAAAGAAAGCCGGTCCGCGATTTGCGGGCTCGATGTGCCCGATCTGCCAATCGGAAATGGCCGCCGAGGATTTGGCAGTGAAGTGCCCGGCGTGCGATCAGGTCCATCACTCAGAGTGTTGGTCTGAGATTGGTGGGTGTGGAACGTACGGTTGTGGGGAGGCTCCGGAACTCAAAAAGGAAGACAACGAACCGGAGGAAGGTCGCGCCGGTTGGGGTGACACAAAACGTTGCCCTTCGTGTCGACGGAAAATCAAATCGATGGCGTTGCGGTGTCGATTTTGCCGGGCGGAATTTCCCACCGCCGATCCGATGACACCCGACGAATTTCACAACCGTAGTCGCACTGAGACTCGAGCATCCGCATTGCGAACCGTTACTGTGGTGTTGTTCGTTTTGAGTCTGATCGGCGTGCTCGCCCCATTGCTTCTGCCGTTGTGTGCCGTCATCTTTGGGCCGCAACGCAAAGCACTGCAAGCAGCGGGACCGTTGTACGTCGTGTTGGCTTACGCAACTGTTGGGTTGTCGTTCGTGTATTCGCTGTTGATTTTGATGTTCTGGTTGGCTCCCTAACGGGGACGAGTATCTGACGAAAGAGCACTCCTTTGGACGACGTGATCCGAATTACCGAGGGCGATCTTGAAAATGCCCAGCCACTCGAAACCGCGCGGCCCGTGCAAAGAATGCCAAGGGACGGGCGTTCTTGCCCCATGTGTGGAACCGTTGCGGCGGCGTCGGCTCGGCAGTGCCCTGGTTGTGGAGAAGCCTTTTCGCGAGAAACGACTTCAAAAAAGCGGCGGTACGATCCTCGGCAACGCATGCGTGATCAAGAAGCCGTTCCGTTCGTCAGAGGTGTGTCGATCACACTGTTTGTGCTGTCGATTGTCGCGATGCTGGCGCCGGTCATTCTCGTTCTTGGACTTGGCCTAGTCACGCTCTATCACCGACCGCTCAAGATCGCGGGGGCCGCGTTTCATGTCATGGCGTATGCCGCAATTGCGGTTTCCTTGGTATACTCGACACTCGCCGCCTTTTATCTTCTGACTTAATTAGACAATCTGTCGTTACCACATGAGTACTGTTCGACTACGGCGACTTCAGGCCGACTTCGATAAGCTCGCGGATTATCTCGTGCGTCATCCACGCTTGCGTCTCGTGGAAGCGAATGGTGATCCGCCGGAACAGTATCGAATCGAGTATCGTATTCGAAGTCTTCGTCAGGCGGCCGATGACGAAATCGAACCGATGACGAAACATCAAGTCGAGATCAGTCTGCCTCGGAACTATCCGCGGACAGCTCCGCAATGCCGAATGTTGACGCCGGTGTTTCATCCAAACATCGCACCGCATGCGATTTGTGTGGGCGACCATTGGAGTGCGGGCGAGCCGTTGTGGTCGATCGTCGCGCGAATCGGCGAAATGCTCGCGTACCAAAGTTACAACGTGAAAAGCCCGCTCAATGGCGATGCGGCTCGCTGGGCCACGGAGCATGCCGACGAGTTGCCACTCGATCGCGTGAGCTTGTTACTCGATGAAGACGATACCCCCGAGACGCCTCAGGTGAAGGCAACATCACGTCCGGCATCTTCGCAAGCCGTTGTGTCGCAAACACCACCGCCTGCGGAAGCCGATCCGATCTTGGTCATCTGTCCGAAATGCAAAGCCAAGTACCGTTTGCCGCCGAAACTCGCTGGTAAACGGGCTCGGTGCAAGCAATGTCAGGGCGTGATCGAAATTCCCGGTTGAAACAATCTTCCGGGAATCGCTGAGCCGGATCGGGTTTCTGTCTAGAACAGTCGATTCAAACCGTTCAACGCCGCCACGCGATACGCCTCGGCCATTGTTGGGTAGTTGAATGTCGAATTGACGAAGTAACGCAGCGAGTTTTGATCGCCAGGCTGCGACATGATGGCTTGGCCAATGTGAATAATTTCCGAGGCGTTCGCACCGAAACAGTGGATGCCGAGGATGTGCAGTGTCTCGCGGTGGAATAACAGCTTCAGCATTCCGACCGTTTGTCCGGTGATTTGGGCACGCGCGAGGTTCTTGAACATGGAGTGGCCCACTTCGTACGGCACGCCGGCTTCGGTGAGTTCGCGTTCGGTCTTGCCGAGGGAACTAATTTCCGGACTTGTGTAGATGCCGGTTGGAATGTCGCTGATCATCGCCCGTTCGCAGGACCCGTTAATCATGTGATGGGCCGCGTACCGCCCTTGCACGTATGCCGCACTGGCCAACGATGGCGGACCGATGACATCTCCGACGGCGTAGATGTGTTCGAGACCGGTTTGGAAGTCATCGTTGATCGGAATCTGTCCGCGGCTATTCGGTTCGATACCAATTTCTTGCAAGCCGAGTGTATCACTGTTTCCGCTACGACCGGCAGCCCAAAAGAGAATATCCGTCTTGATGCGTTTGCCGGATTTCAGCTCGAGCACCACGCCGTCCGCATGCGGTTCGACATGATCATAGTTTTCATTGTGGCGGATGATGACACCACGATCACGCAGGTGATAACTCAATGCATCGATGATTTCGTCATCGAGGAATTCGAGCAACTTCGCCCGAGTGTTGATGAGATTAACTTTGCAACCAAGGTTGCGGAACATCGATGCATACTCGCACCCAATCACACCGGCCCCGTAAATTGTGATGGAACGCGGTGTATCTTCGAGGTCGAGAATGGTGTCGCTGTCGTGCACACGGGGATGACTGAAGTCGATATCCGCCGGACGATACGGTCGGGTCCCGGTAGCGATGACAAACTGATTGGCGTGCAACTGTCGTTTGCCACCGAATTCGCCTTGAATGGAAATCGTGTGGGGATCAACAAACGCCGCCGATCCATAGAAAACCGGAACCCCATTGCGTTCGTAGAAACTGAGCCGCATATCGACTTGTTTCTCGATCACCGAAGAGGCCGACCGTCGCATTTCCGCAAACGAAAGCTGAGGCTTGATGCCGGCTTCGCGGAACAGTTTGTTTTGTGTTACGGATGTCAGTTGAAAGATCGCGTACCGCAACGCCTTGCTGGGAATTGTGCCCCAGTGAGTGCATCCCCCACCGATTCGGCGAAACCTCTCAACGACGGCGACGGATTTCCCCAGTTTGGTGGCTTGCATCGCAGCCCCCTCTCCACCGGGACCCGTGCCAATGACCACAACATCAAAATTCTGCTGACTCATAAAACGAATCATTCCATTCTTTTGAGTTCACTCAAGACGATGTCTCGTTTGACGTAGTGACCGGTGTTTCCTCGTCGCTAAGAAACACCGGTCTTCGATCGCGCCAAATCCACTAGTCTTCGCTTGTCAACAAATCGTGTGGTTCGGCACCGATCGTTCCGACCAATGATTTGAGATAGGCTTCACTCGAGATCGAGTCGATCTGTTCTTGAACATAGTTCTTTCGCGCGTTCAGTTGTAGTCGATCAATTTCGACTTCATCCAATCCATCGGCCATCTTGGTGAGATAGTCGATTTGTCTTTGACGCAGCGACAACTGATTCTCTTGGAAGGTTTTCAGTCGGGCTTGGTACCAATCGCTGTTGTAGAGATACTCACGGGTGAACATCTGACGAACTTCGGGTGAGTGGGCGTCGTGGCCGTTCCATTCACCGTAGGCCATGATCGACAAGATCGCTTGCAACGGCGGACAGGCTTCCTCGTATGAACCATCGCGGAAATAAGCTTTGGCAACGCGTTCCTGAGCTTCCGCGATGTACAGCACGCCATCAGCGAAGTCGTCGGGGTTCTGCGATTCCGGTTGCAGTAGCTTTTCATCGAAGACTTGTCGAGGATTGTCGAACACTCGCCCGCAGAACTGCCGAACGAACTCCGTGTTGATTCGATAGCCCAATCGGCTGGCAGGGATTTTCTTTCCATTGTGCTCGAAGTCTTCGATGCGATCGAGCAGTCCGTTTTCGATCAAGTAACTTGGATCACGTTCTTCCGGACGAAGTCGGCACCAGATTTCGGGAACCAGCAAACTGATGTCATGATCGACGCGGTAGTCGGGGCCGACATGCCCGGCCGATGTCGAAAAACCACCCAATCCCGTAACCAGGAAATCGACGAGGGCGCTATTGAGGTCGGCGGACGGTCGGAGTGCGTTGAAGGGGCCCTTCGTTAGTGCGCCTTCACTCCCGGCTCCGGTTGTCGATGGACTTTTGCCCGTGAGCGAGCAGATGAAGTCCATGAACAATTCGGGAAGTTCCTGGTAGTGAATCGGACTGTAAACCGCGAGCGATCGAATGCCGGCTTCACGGTCAGGCGGATTGTTCCGCCGTCCAAGCAACACAGAATCGACAGGCATGTGAACCGGTTTGTCACTCGGGATAGCACGTCGCAGTCGTGTGCCGACATTTGCCACATACTTGTCGAGCGGGTTGACCAAGTCGGGTCGCGTTTGCAGATAACGCGGGTTTTTCGTGGGTTTGCCGTCGATCTGGCGTGGGTTCGCTGAACACACCACGTAGCTACTGCCGGACTTATCGACCGTCGACAGCATCTCTTGCATCGGTTCGCTGAATGCGTCGAAGTCGATCACATCGCGGGTCATCTTGACCACTTCTTCCCGCGTGAGCGGCTCGAAGTTCGAGATGAAGTTATCGTGTCGGGCGAGGTCGCGTTCGGTTTGTTTGTCCAAACCACGATGGATGGCATCGTCGGGGCGTTGGAACAGACGAAACTCACAGTTCTCGGAGAACTTGTAACTTCGATTTTCGTCCAAGCCATCGAGATTCTCCAAAGATCGACCGGGGATAATCACGGAAGCTGTGATGTCGTCTTCGGTTTGCACCTTCAAGGCGGGCATGAAGTCTTGACGAAGTTTATAGGTCCGCCACGCCGATTTCTCATCCAGACCAACTCGCAAGTAGGTTCCGACAAGTTTCCGGTCGCGGTACTTCAATTCGTGTCCGGAGTGGCCGTTGACGAAATCGACCCCAAAATGGTTCTTCCAATCGTCTTCCCAACCATCTCGGTAGAAACGTTTGATGATGAAGACCAACGCGTAGATATAGTTCGGAATGTCGTTGAGCCATTGATTGTACGCGTCGTTGTATTCCGGTGACGGGGTCAACAATTTGATAACGCTACCCAGCGACCGGTTGGGATCGAGCAACTGTCGACTCGGTCGGCGGTTGGGATGATCGGCTGGGAGTGGGTTTCGCCAACGGTCCTCGTAGTTGCGTTTGACGATCTCATCAATGATAGCGAAGTCTTGATCGATATCGTTCACGAAGACCGGCCCGTAGAGCATGTAGTCGCGGAGTGACTTGCTGATTTCGCTCTTTCCGCCCCCAGAAACCGTGCAGGGCTTATGACAGAAGACCGGTTGTGCCGGTGTGCCGATAATCCGCCACGATGGGGCCGCCGGGTGTTTTTCCAGCCGCAACTGGTAACCAGACGGTGCGATATACACTTCGCCTGGCAACAACGGAATCGACTGTTTTTCTCCGTTGCGATGCCACGAAATGCGTTGTTCTTCGAGACTGGCGTAGGCGTCTTCCGGGATATAGACGACTTCCGGGAATTTTCGATCGCGACCGAAGCCGGCCGGGTCGAATTCGATGAAGTCGGAGTAGTCGTTGATGACTTGATCGAAGGTGCGGTTGTTGTATTTGATGCTGTTCAGTTGGAAATCGTCACCGAGGTTGTAGCTTGGGAATGCCAACGCACCCCCGGCGTGTTCTTCCTCGACGCCACCCATCAAGTTGGCGGCGTAGCCGATTTGTGTTTTGACCTCTTTCTTACAGTAGCCGAAATAATTGTCGGCAATCAGTGTCACCACAATTCCGGCATCGGTTCGGCACGTCAATTTGAAGGCGGTGCCGTTGTTGTAGAGTTCGTCTTCGGATTCCCAGCACATCCCGTCGCGTTTTTGGCGATCGGTGGCTTCACTGATATGTGGTAGGCCGACTTCTTTCTTTGTCACCGTGACCAAATGCGGCGCGAGAATCACGCAACCGGTGTGTCCGGTCCAGTGGACAACGTCCAGGCCGGCATCGTTCTCTGGAATGAACGGATCGCCGGCATTTCCGAAAATGGATTCGACGAAGTCCAAGTTACTCGTCAGGTTGCCGGGCGCGAAGAACCGAACTTCCATCCGTTTTTGCGGGCACACCCCGGAGACCGCTGGTTGGACAAGCGGACGAATCAGCAGAGTCGCCCATCCGACGGCTTTGTCTTCCTGGTTGGAAGTGAATGGAAACTCCAGCAACTCCGGCGTCGATTGAACGCCGCGACGGAACAGCTCGACAAAGGTTTTCTGCGGGACGGCGAGTTTGTCATCGGCGATCGGTAGACCGCCTTCGGTGACGTGAAATGTTCCTTTGGTCGTTCGGCGGTCGTGCTTGGGGTTGTGAAGAACTCCATTTCGAACCCGGAAAGAATTGACAATGTCACTGTGGAATTCGTCGCCATCGGCTGGTAAAGACAACTCACGAGCCATGCCATGACGATCGAGCGTCAACCCCCGACGTGGCAGTTCCAACGGTTCCCCGTTCAGAACGTTCGCGAAATGCCCGTTCAGAAATCCTTCGATCCGTGCGTCCGCCGGTGATGGATGATCGGCAAGCAGTCGATTCTTCTGGGCATGATTCACCAGCAATCCGCTGGCGATCTCCGTGAATTTCAGTTCATCATGACCTTTGGCGGCGGGAAAGCCGTTAGCGATCAATTGAAGATTGATGTACTGAAGGAGGTGTTCACGTTCTGCAAGCCGAAATTCCTCATCGGTGGCCTCGTGAAAGCCAATCGCATGGGGCAAGTCGATTGACTTCTCTTCGGTAGGAGTAAACGGCAACGATCGAGTGAGGCGAATCGGAATGTCCATTGCAGTGTCGTTCGGTTTGGTCTTAAAGAGTTATCCAAGTAGCAAACTTCGATCGCATTCGATGTCTTGGATGTGATCAGCTAGACAACGTTGTGGATCGAGATGCCCCTGTGTTTTACCGGCAACTTCGATGCCATGAAAGGATCGTCCCGTATGATTCAACTGTTGTTGCCAAAGTTTACAGCATGCTTGTAGATTCTTAACGCAGCGGGCGAACAGGTTATGTGAAGGTTCATTCGTCTGATGTGAAATTTTGTCCCCTCGGGGAGCGTGGCAGTCACTTGCTAATTTATCAGGCGTGACTGTGTGAGATTTGTGCAGTGCGAGTCCGAGTCGCAAGACGAAGGAACTCGACTTCGAAATAGGAAGCTGGAGTGGAAGAAAACTCAATCGGGCGTGCCGAATTGGAACGTTTGGCCGCCGAGGCTCAACGGGAACCGGGCGCGAATTGGAAGCGATGGGGCCCCTACCTTGCGGAACGTCAATGGGGCACCGTGCGAGAAGACTATTCGCCGGATGGTGAGTCTTGGCAGTATTTTCCGCATGATCACGCGCGGAGTCGGGCGTATCGCTGGGGCGAAGATGGATTGCTGGGCATCACCGATCGGCAAGGTCGCTTGTGTTTCGCGTGGGCATTTTGGAACGGAAACGACAAAATCCTCAAGGAACGGTTGTTCGGTTTGAGTGGTCCCGAGGGAAACCACGGGGAAGACGTCAAAGAAGCGTATTTCTATCTCGACTCGACGCCGACGCACTCGTACCTCAAGGCGTTGTACAAATATCCTCACGCCGAGTTTCCCTACGATGAATTGAGGACCGTGAATGCGGAGCGTGGACGCGACGAGTTGGAATATGAACTAACCGATTCCGGGATCTTCGACGATAACCGATACTTCGATATTCTGGCGGAGTACGCGAAGGCGTCTCCGGAGGATATTTTGATTCGGCTCACGATTTCTAATCGTGGCCCGGACGATGCACCGCTGCACGTTTTACCGACGTTGTGGTTCCGTAACACCTGGTCTTGGCCGGGAACTTACGAATCCGATTTGCCGAACCCCGTTCTGTCCGCCTGCGAAACCCCGAGTGACTCGTGGACCGCCATCTTCGCCGAGCACGCGACATTGGGGCGTTTCCGGCTTTCGGCCAACACCGAAGGGAAAGCGGAGCCGAAGTGGTTGTTCACCGAGAACAACACGAACGCCAGACGGCTCGAAGACCCGAACCACAGCCAGCCGTCCTGCAAAGACGCCTTCCATCTTGCAGTCGTTGAGGGAAAATCCGGAGCGGTCAACGTCGCTCCACGGGGAACGAAATCGGCGTTGGTGTACGCAATGCACATTCCCGCCGGCGAGAGCGTGGAACTTCAGTTGCGGTTGACACGAGAAGGTCAGCTGACGGACCAACCCTTTGGCGAGGAATTCGAGCGGGTCTTTCGGGATCGCATCGAGGAAGCAGACGCGTTCTACGAAGCGAAAGTGGCGTCCGGCCTGACCGTCGACGAGAAGCGTGTGCTCCGTCAAGCAAGTGCCGGACTGCTTTGGACAAAGCAGTTCTACTATTACATTATCAAGGAATGGCTCGATGAAGCCCCCCGGACGGTCGTGCGAAACCGGGATTGGAAGCATCTGTTCAATCGGGATGTGATCTCTGTCCCCGACAAATGGGAATACCCCTGGTACGCCGCCTGGGACTCAGCGTTCCACATGATTCCCTTCGCCAACTTGGATTTGAACTTCGCGAAAGAGCAGCTGATTCTGTTTCTTCGCGAGTGGTACATGCATCCAAACGGGCAAATCCCAGCGTATGAATGGAATTTTGGCGATGTGAATCCACCCGTCCATGCATGGGCGTGTTGGCGGATTTATCAGCTGACCGGACCGCCCGGCAAACGAGACCGTGTGTTTCTCTCTCGGGCGTTCCAGAAGTTGCTCTTGAATTTTACTTGGTGGGTGAATCGGAAGGACGTTCGTGGCGACAACGTGTTCGCGGGCGGTTTCCTTGGATTAGATAACATCGGAGTGTTCGATCGCTCCAAGCCCCTGCCCACCGGCGGACACCTCGAGCAAGCCGACGGCACCGCATGGATGGCATACTACTGTGCGAGCATGCTTTCCATTGCATTCGAACTCGCCGAGAAGAACCCTGCGTACGAAGACATGGCTTCCAAGTTCTTCGAGCACTACGTCGCAATTGCCGAGGCGATGAATTCTCTGGACGGAAGCGGGCTTTGGGATGAAACGGATGGGTTCTACTACGATCATTTGTACGTCAACGGCGAAAGTATTCCGCTGAAGATCCGTTCGATGGTTGGGATTATTCCGTTGTTTACCGTCGATGTTCTCTACGAGGATGTGATCGCCAAACTGCCCGGGTTCAGCAAACGGATGCGGTGGTTCTTAGAGCATCGTCCGGACCTGTCGGACTTTATGACCTCCATGGAAAGCGATGGGCCCGCCGGCGAGAAAGGGCAAATGCGGTTGTTGGCGATTCCAACCCGCGACCGTTTGGAACGCATTCTCCGATATGTTCTGGATGAAGAAGAATTCCTGTCACCATTCGGTATTCGCTCGCTGTCGAAGTACCACCAAGACAATCCGTTCGTGTTTCATGTGAACGGGGAGGAACTCAAGGTTCAATACGGTGCCGGCGAGTCGGACAGCTACATGTTCGGCGGGAACTCGAACTGGCGTGGCCCGATTTGGTTCCCGCTGAATTACTTGTTAATCGAGGCATTTGAGCGGTATTACACGTTCTACGGCGATTCACTGCGTGTGGAATGTCCGACGGGTTCGGGTGTCTTCATGAATCTCCAGCAGGTCGCGGACGAAATCCGGCGACGACTGGTTGGGTTGTTCCTCAAGACGGAAGACGGTTCCCGACCGTGCTACGTCCGCGGCAAACGATTTGTCGACGATCCACACTGGCGTGATTTGGTTTTGTTCTACGAATACTTCCATGCGGATACCGGTCGCGGGCTCGGTGCCAGTCACCAAACCGGGTGGACGGCGTTGGTGGCACCGATCTTGGAACATATCGCCAGTCTTCGATCGACCGACGAACCTGTCAAGGTCAGCGATTACTGTCCGACGAATTGATGGTGGAATCTGCGACGGTCGGAAATCGGGCGGAGATCGCTTTCACGAGATTTGATCCGACCGTCACAGTGGCATTGTCGATTCCCGACCGCTACAATCGCGTTTTACGTCGGCTTGAATACAGGTTTACATCCAATCAATGATCACAATCCACCGCCATTTTTCGCGTCAGACCGATTCTGGTGGGTTGTTAATGCCCATCTTCTGGGGCGGTTCGCATTGGCGAAATTTCGTGGATTTCATCCAGTCAAATCATTCAGACGATTGATTCAAGTAGAACCTCTCTGGAGTTCCAGCGAAGGAGTTGATTTTCGTGCAAGTGGCTATTACCTGCCGACATGGCAGCATTCGCGATGAGCTTCGTCAGCAGATCACCGAGAAATCGGAGAAACTGCTGCATTATTTCGAACGGGTTACGGCCATTGAAGTTACTGTCGATTTTCAGAACGATCATCTCGTGAAAGTCGAGATGTTGGTCGATGCTGAACACAAGCATAATTTCGTGGCTCACGATACCGGCGAAGATGTTGTTGCGACTTTTCATCGCACGTTGAGTAAGATGGAGCAGCAAATTCGACGGTATAAGGATAAGCTGCAGGATCACAGTCGCGACGTGCCTACGAGCGAAGTCGCGCCGAATCCGGTCGAATTGCGTGATGATGAGTCGGCGGACGACGAGTCGGCGTAAGTTGTTGGGGTTGCGTGTTGGCTCGAGCATGGGTCAACGGGAACGGTTCAAGCAGATCACGGGTGGGCGAATGGTTCGTATGGAATTCTTTCGTTGCCCGGTGTTGTGTCTCTGAGGAGTCATTCATGAGGTTGTCGGACTTCGTGGTCAAAGGCGCTATCTTGCCCGAGATGCGTGTACGGACAAAAGAAGAAGCAATTCGGGCGATGGTTGGAAGTCTCAAAGATAGCGGTAGCCTTCCTGCTGATGAGGAAGAAAGCATCGTATCGGCGATCCTGAAACGGGAAGAACTTGGTTCGACCGGCATCGGGAACGGTGTGGCGGTGCCACATACCAAGCATCCTTCGGTCGATAATTTGATTGCAACCGTCGCAATTGCGCCGGATGGCGTGGATTTTGCTAGCCTCGATGGGGAGGATGTGTTCATCCTGTTCCTCTTGGTTTCTCCACCAGAGCGACCAGGGGATCACCTTCGCGCGTTGGAGACGATTTCTCGTCACTTGCGAAATCACAATTTTTGTAATTTTCTCCGGCAGTCCAAGACCAACGAACAGGTTGTTGAACTGTTGGCTGAGGCTGACAATAACCAGCTCGACTAACCGCCGGGCAAGCTTGTGAAAGCTTTGCCAGGCTGTCGGTGGTGTTGTTGGTGAGTTACCGGGTGTGTTTTGTCGTTTCGGGCATGGCTCTCCCGGGTGGAATGAAAGGACGGGCTAAATGGACGAGCGTCTTGTTTGCCGTCGTGCTTTTGTAGTTGGGGTGGAGGAAGGGTTGCATATGCGACCACTTTCCCAGCTCGCCGGTCGGGTGCGTCAATTTCGTAGTGAAGTCCGCGTCTCCAAAGGGGCGGTCGTAGCCGATGCACGTAGTGTGCTCGACTTGCTGACTCTCGACGCAGGGTGCGGAGAAGAAGTCGTCGTGGAAGTTGTTGGTCCGGACGCAACGGATGCGATCGAGTCGTTGGCTCGATTGTTCGAGTCCAATTTCACGGAATCACCAGAAGCTGGCGGGCAGGACATCGCCGCCGGGTGAGTCGAAGTGGTCGATAGCACCGTGGGAAAATTCTGCATGTGCGGGTTTTGAGAAGCTGCGGGGGTTGCCAGCACGTAGGGAAAACTGAAGCAAGGCAATGTTAGTCAAGCGTGGAATCGCAGTCTCACCGGGTGTTGTTTCCGGTCCGGCATTCGTGTTGGGCGATGATGACGCACGTATTGCCCGCCGGTTTGTCCGAGCGTCCGCTGTGGATGAAGAAGTCGATCGCTTTTATGCCGCGCTTGAAACCGTTTGTGCTGAAATTGCAGGCAACCGGGAACTCGCAGCCGAGCAACTGGGAGAACAATTCGGGCAAATTTTTTCTGCCCACCTCGATTTGGCGCGGGATCCGCTTTTGGCAGCGGAAATCGAAGATTTGATTCGGCAAAAGTCGTACTCGGCGGATTATGCCTCGTCGATTGCTCTAGATCGAAATGCCAAACGGTTGCGGTCTTTGGGAAATCCGTATTTGGCAGAACGCGCCACGGATGTCATTGATCTCAAAAAGCGGGTGTTGAGTCGACTTAACGGCGAAGATCGACTGGCATTGGCCAAACTGACAAGCCCGGTCATCGTGTTGGCCAACAATCTCACCCCGAGTGAAACGGCGCAGCTCAACCGGGAATTTGTCCTCGGTTTTGCGACGGAAGCTGGGGGGCACACGAGTCACACCGCGATCTTAGCGGGCGCTTTGGAGATTCCCGCTGTTGTTGGTTTGGGGCGGTTTCTGAACGATCTTTCCGGCGGTGAGACCGTTATTCTCGACGGGAATATCGGCGAAGTGATCATCGAACCCGATGAGGCCGCCGAGGAACAGTATCGGGATTCGCAGGCACGGTTTCGCAGTGTTGCACAACGCTTGGAGTCGCTGTCCGGTTTGCCGGCAGAGACCCAAGACGGGGTTCGAATCAGTTTGATGGGGAACATTGAGTTTCCCGAAGAGGCGGACCATTGCATTGAGCGTGGTGCGGACGGCGTGGGGCTTTACCGGACGGAGTTCCTGTATCTCGGCCAAAATCAGGACCCGACGGAAGACGATCATTTTCAGGCGTATTCGCAAGTCGTGTCGGCTTTGAACGGGCGACCGGTGGTCATCCGGACGCTCGATTTGGGAGCCGACAAAATCCCCGGTTCGATGGAACAATTGGTGCATCGGGGAGCGAACCCGGTGCTGGGATTGCGAAGTATCCGGTTGAGCCTCCAGAATCTGCCGTTGTTCAAGACGCAACTGCGGGCGATTTTGCGAGCCGCGATCGGTCACGATGTACGGATCATGTTTCCTTTGGTTTCGACCCTGCTTGAGTTTCGGCAGGCGAAGATGACCATCGCAGATGTGATGGAGGACTTGGAAGAAGAAGGGGTTCCCTGCGCACGGGGCTTGCAGATCGGAATGATGGTCGAAGTTCCCGCCGCTGTGATGATGATCGAGGAATTCGCTCGCGAAGTTGATTTCTTTTCGATCGGGACCAACGATCTCATTCAGTATGCGTTGGCTGCCGATCGTGGCGACCCTTCGGTTGCGAATTTGTATAGTTCGGGGGACCCGTCGATCTTGCGGCTCATCCAGCGAGTTGTTTCGGCTGCCCAAGCCAATGACGTGCCGGTATCCGTTTGCGGCCAAATGAGTTCCGACCCTAGGTTTGTACCGTTATTGGTTGGCATGGGGTTGCGGCAGATCAGCGTGACTCCCCATGTGATCCCAGAGTTAAAGGCCGTGATTCGTCAGTTGACGATTGCGGACGCGGAGCGAATTGCGTCTCAGGCGATGAGTTTTGAACTCGCTCGAGATGTCGAGAGCTTCTTGAATAGTGAGTTGATTAAACTGTGTCCAGATTATCTGCGGTGACGATGCGTTCCATTCGCTTCACCGCGATTGCCATTTGAAAATGAATACATCGGGCGGTCTTCGGGCGGCCTTTTGAAACACTTGAATTTACTTGGTGCGAAAAATTGCTTGAGGAGTTGTTTCGCAAAACAGGTCGATTTTGTTCAGGCACCGAAATGTGTCGTGCAGAATCGGGTAGCGTGCAATGTTGCCTTCCATCGGGTCGGCACTGACGGATAAACAGTGAATATGATTCCAGACGTTGAGACGAAGACGACAGAGTATCTTGAAAAACGCAATCACGACGCTGCAGACTCCGACACGAGTGGTCGAAGGGTGGTTTGTGATGGGGTTTCGAGAGCACCGTTTGAATCCACTCGTGTTGGTCAGTCAGCATAGGTCCCGTATCGATTAGGCGCAGACGCGGCTCTGAAGCGAAATTCGCACCCTTTCTCGTATGCAACATGCAAAGACTGAAAGGGTCTCACATGAAGAAGGAGATGTTGGTTAACGTACTCCAGCCGGAGGAAAGCCGAATCGCCATTGTTGAAGATGGCGTGCTGGAAGAGCTGTACCTGGAACGGACCAATTCCGAGAATTACGTCAATAACATCTACAAAGGCCGGGTCGTTAATATCGAGCCCAGCATCCAAGCCGCATTCGTGGATTTCGGTGTGGGGCGGAACGGCTTTTTGCACGTTAGTGATGTGGAGTATCAGTACTATCGGCACCTTGTCGATGATGACGACTCCAACGGGCGATCAGGCCGGAATTCCAGCCGCATGAACGATCGCAACCCGCGAAACAAGCCGCCAATTCAAGAAATTTTTCAACGCGGCAGCGAAGTTCTCGTGCAAGTGATCAAGGAAGGTCTCGGAGCGAAAGGCCCGACACTTTCCACCTACGTCAGCATTCCTGGTCGGTATCTGGTTCTGATGCCCGGTCTGCAGCGGATTGGCGTGAGCCGAAAAATTGCCGACGAAGATACTCGTCGTGAGCTTCGGAGTGTGCTGCGTGAGCTTCAGCCGCCGGAAGGGTTGGGGTTCATTATTCGGACGGCGGGCATCGATCGGTCCCGAAAAGACTTGCAGCGGGATTTGAATTATCTTCTGCGATTGTGGCGGGTGATCGTACGTCGGCTCGAAAAAACGAACGGCCCCAGCGATGTCTACCAGGACAGCGACATGATGATCCGGACAATCCGCGACATCTACAATGGGGAAATTGATACTGTTCTCATTGACGAGCCAGAAGCCTACGAACGCGCACGAGAGTTCATGAAGATCGTGCTGCCGAAGCACGTCGATCGGGTGCAGTTGTACGATGGCAAAGAACCGTTGTTCCATCAGTACAATATCGAAGAGGAAATTACACGGATTCAAAGTCGGCATGTTCCGTTGAAAGGCGGCGGTTCGATCGTCATCGATCAAACCGAAGCGCTCGTTGCCATTGATGTGAACAGTGGGAATTTCCGAACTGAGGATGATGCGGAGTCCAACGCATTTCAGCTCAACATGCGGGCTGCCGAAGAGATTGCCCGACAGATTCGGTTGCGGGACTTGGGTGGCGTGATCGTGAACGACTTCATCGATATGCACGATGAACGTCATCGCCGGTCCGTCGAGAAACGTCTTCGGGATTCCGTGGAACGTGACCGAGCTCGAACCAAGGTTCTTCGGATCAGTCCGTTCGGGTTGGTCGAGATGACTCGGCAGCGGATTCGGCCGTCGATTCGTCGGAGTATCTACGAAGATTGTCCGTGCTGCAGCGGTTCCGGTCAGGTGAAAACGGCCGAGAGTATGGCCATCGATGTGATGCGGACCCTCATGACCAGTGCCCATCACGCCGATGTGCGGACGTTGACCGTCGAGATGCATGAACGGGTGGCCAATTATCTCAATAACCGCAAGCGGAAAGAGATCACCGATCTTGAAGATCGGACGGACGCGGCCATCAATATCATCGCGCGAAATGACGTCGGACCAGAGCACTTGATCGTCAAATGCGCGGATGAAATTGGGAATGTCGTCAAAAATGTTCCCACGGGAGGCTCGAAAGTTGGTGTGTAGGCGACTACACTCATCGATTCCCATGGAGATTTGATCTCGCTCGGGTTGACCTACAACATCGTTCGCCGATCTGTTACGTTCGGTGACTGTTGTTGCCGAGTGAGTACGCAGCGTCATTCGCTGTACGATTACGAATAATAAGTGACCTTTTTGTCGGCAGGCTCGTGGGAACCCGCCCGGTTCCGCATGCCGCCGATATGCTGCACTGCATGATGGTGCGTTTCAACCGATAACCGAGGCCGTATCGTGTGATGCGGCTCAACTCAGGAGTGATCATGTTTGCGATCTTCGCTGACGGTGGCCGTCAGTACAAAGTGAAACCGGGCGACCTGTTGTCATTGGACTACCGTGCGGACGCCGAAGAAGGCGGAACGCTCACGTTCGACCAGGTCCTGCTTGCCAATGGTGGCGGTGCCAGCCAGATTGGTGCGCCAGTGCTTAGCGGTGCAACGGTGACGGCGGAAATCTCCGCACCGGAGCAAAAGGGTGAAAAGCTGGAGATTCAGCATTTCCGTCGCCGCAAAAACTCCCGAAAGCACAACGGACACCGTCAGAAGTACACGATGGTGAAGATCACCGGTATCGATGTGCCGGGGTTGGAGATCGTCGAGAAGTCTGAAGAGGAGTCCAAGCCAGAATCGCAGCCATCCACCGAGACTTCATCGGCCGCGGAGTGATTCGGGTTGTGGACAATTAGCGATTTGCCAAGCCGCTGGGTTTTTCAGCGGCTTCTTTTATTGGTTGGCACTTGAGAGGGCACGATGGGGTTAGCGTCTTTGGCGGAAGTTCGGCAGCAGTTCCCCGCGTTGACGCGCGAGGTGAATGGTCAGTTAGTCGCGCACTTCGATGGTCCTGCTGGTTCGCAGGTGCCGCAGCGTGTTGCCGATGCCGTTTCCAGCTATTTGCTAGAGCGAAATGCCAATCGTGGGGCGCCTTTTGCGACTAGCCGTGAGAGTGATGCACTGCTGGATGACGCTCACAAGGTTCTCGCTGCCTTTCTCGGTGCGACCGATCCGGGCACGATCGCTTTTGGGGCGAACATGACAACGTTGACGATGCATTTGAGTCGTGCGTTGTCGCGAACTTGGCAGGCGGGCGATGAGGTTTTGGTCACTCAGTTAGATCACGATGCCAATGTGACTCCTTGGGTCTTGGCGGCTCGTGATGCTGGGGCGAAAGTGAAGGCGATCCGAGTTCGTCCTGAAGATTGCACGCTTGATCTGGAAGACTTCCGTCAAAAACTCTCGGCGAAAACGCGGTTGGTGGCCGTGGGGTACGCATCGAACGCGGTCGGCACGATCAATCCGCTGCCGGCAATGGTTCGGGATGCCCACGCCGTTGATGCGGAGGTGTTCGTCGATGCCGTTCATTATGCCCCACATGGACTGATTGACGTGACGGCACTCGATTGCGATTTTCTCGCGGTCTCGGCGTACAAGTTTTTCGGTCCGCATGTGGGGGTGTTGTACGGGAAGCGGAATCGTCTCGAGGAGCTTCAACCGTATAAACTCCGCCCTGCTCCAAATTCACTCCCCGGTCGCTGGATGACGGGTACGCAATCGCACGAAGGGATTGCGGGGGCCGCGGAAGCGGTTCGGTATCTCGAGTGGCTCGGGCAAAATGTGTTGTCTGTGAGTGGTTCGCGGCGTGAGATCTTGGCGGAGGCGATGCAGCAGATTTCGCTGTCCGAGCAAGAATTGTGTACGAAGTTGTTGGCAGGGTTAGGTGATCTTCCACGAGTTCGTATTTGGGGGATCACAGATCTGTCACGAATGAGTGAACGGGTGCCGACGGTTTCAATCACGCATGAGTCGTTGACTCCGCACGAGATGGCGACTCAGTTGGCCGAACGTGGTTTGTTCTGCTGGCCGGGCAATCATTATGCGTTGCCGGTAACAGAGGCGTTGGGATTGGAGCCGCACGGGACGCTTCGCATCGGAATTCTCCACTATAACACGGGCGAAGAAATCGAACGGTTGCTGGCTGCATTGGCCGAAATCGTTTGAGTCCAACGGGTCGAAGTGTCGAAACAGAAAAACTCATCCCGTGCTTTGCACGAGGCGGGACGACCACGCTATACTTCGTCTGCCTGATGAGGGTTGCAACCTGCGCCGGCTTCTGCCATTCTTGCGCTCGGCTCGCGCCTCCTCCGATATGACACTCACTGACGACGACGGATTGGGAATCATTCGAACATGAGCGAAGACACCGCGTCCTCCATTACCAGCATTCATTCCGAAGAACTGAATGAATGGTTTGAATCCCTGGATGACATTCTGCACCGCTATGGTTCACAAGCGTTGCAGGAATTGTTGGTGACGTTGCAGGAGCGGGCCTACCGCCGCGGCGTGACAATGCCGTTCACCGCCAACACACCCTACATCAATACCATCTCCTTGGATAAAGAAACTCATTATCCAGGTGACTTGGAAATCGAACGGCGTATCAAGAGCTTGGTGCGTTGGAACGCGATGGCCATGGTCGTTCGCGGCAACAAACGCGGCGACGGCATCGGTGGGCACATCTCGACGTTCGCTTCGTCCGCGACATTGTACGAAGTGGGTTACAACCACTTCTTCCACGCGCGGACGGAAGATCACACGGGTGATATGGTTTACTTTCAGGGGCATGCCGCTCCTGGGATGTATGCCCGTGCGTTCTTGGAAGGCCGATTGGACGAAAGTCATCTCGAGAATTTCCGTCGAGAGATTCCGCGTGGTCAGGGGCTTTCGAGCTATCCGCACCCGTGGTTGATGCCGGAGTTTTGGCAGTTCCCGACGGTGTCGATGGGACTCGGTCCGATCACCGCGATCTATCACGCTCGGTTCCTGCGGTACATGGAACATCGTGGTCTGTTGGATACCTCGAAGAGCCATGTCTGGGCGTTTCTGGGTGACGGCGAATGTGATGAGCCGGAAACGTTGGGGGCGATCACCCTCGCCTCACGTGAGCAACTCGACAATTTGATCTTCGTGATCAACTGTAACTTGCAGCGGTTGGACGGCCCGGTTCGCGGGAATGGGAAGATCATTCAGGAGCTCGAGGCTGCCTTCCGTGGTGCGGGTTGGAATTGCATTAAGGTTGTCTGGGGGCAAGATTGGGATGAGCTCATCGCTGCGGACCACGAAGGCCACCTGATCAAGCGGATGGGCGAGGTGGTCGACGGGCAGTTCCAGAAATACAGCGTGGAGTCCGGTGAGTACATCCGCAATCACTTCTTCAATACACCTGAGTTGAAGAAGCTCGTGGCTCATCTCTCGGATGATCAGCTTCAGAAGATGCGTCGCGGCGGGCATGATCCCGAAAAGGTGTTTGCGGCGTATCGGTCGGCTGTGAATCACTCTGGTGCACCTACCGTGATTTTGGCCAAGACCATCAAGGGTTACGGTCTTGGGGAAGCTGGTGAGGGGCGAAACGTTGCTCACAACACGAAGAAGGTGAATGAGCAAGAGTTGCTCGCCTTTCGGAGTCGGTTCTCGATTCCGCTCTCGGATGAGGAAGTCGTCAAGGCTCCGTTCTATCGGCCGGCGGAAGATAGCCCGGAAATTCAGTACTTGATGAAGCATCGAGAAAAGCTTGGCGGATTCGTGCCCAAGCGGGATGCGACCGGTGAGAAGCTCGAAATTCCACCTCTGTCAAAGTGGAAGAAGCAGTTGGAAGGTACTGGTGATGCTGAGACGTCCACAACGGGAGCCTTCGGTGCAATCGTTGCGACGCTCGCCAAGGACAAGAAGGTCGGTGATCGGGTCGTGCCGATCATTCCCGACGAGGCCCGTACCTTCGGGATGGAATCGTTCTTCAGTATGTTCGGCATCTACTCCAGCAAAGGTCAGCTCTACGAGCCGGTCGATGCGGGAACGTTGATGTACTACAAAGAAGCCAAGAACGGGCAGGTGCTCGAAGAGGGTATTAACGAAGCTGGGGCGATTTCGTCCTTCATTGCCGCCGGGACTGCGTATTCCAATCTCGGCACGCACATGATTCCGTTCTACATCTATTACTCGATGTTCGGTTTCCAGCGTGTGGGCGATTTGGTTTGGTTGGCCGGTGATAGCCGCGTCAAAGGGTTTCTCGTCGGTGGGACATCCGGGCGGACAACGCTGAACGGTGAAGGTTTGCAGCACGAAGATGGTCACAGCCATCTCGTCGCGACAACCGTGCCGAACCTGGTTGCCTACGATCCGGCATACGCCTACGAATTGGCGGTCATCATTCGTGATGGTCTCAAGCGGATGTATGCGGATGGCGAAGAAATCTTCTACTATCTCAGTGTGTACAACGAGAATTACGTTCAACCTCCGATGCCGGAAGGCGTTGAGGAAGGCATTCTCAAGGGGATTTACAAGCTGAAGAGTACTGAAGGTCAGAACAATAAGGAGTTGCGTCCGCAGTTGTTCGGAAGCGGGACGATCCTTCGGGAAGTCTTGCGTGGGCAAGAGATTCTTGCTGAGAAGTACGGCATCGGATGTGATGTGTGGAGCGTGACCAGCTACAGTGAGTTGGCCCGTGATGCCCGTGCAGCCTCTCGTTGGAATCGAATGCACCCTGGCGAAGAGCCGCGGAAAAGCTACTTGGAAGAATTGTTCGCCGATCAGGAGGGGCCATTCATTGCCTCGAGTGACAATGTTCGGCTCGTTCAAGATCAGATCCGTGAGTGGATTCCGGGGACTTACACGACGCTCGGGACGGATGGGTACGGCCGAAGCGATTCGCGTCCGAAACTTCGGCGACACTTCGAGGTCGATGGGGAGTTCGTGGCTTACTCGACCTGCGAGGCGCTCTCGCGTCAATGCAACTTCGACAAGGCGCGACTGCCCGAAGTGATCAAAGAATTGGAAATCGATCCGGATCAGGTTGATCCCGCGTTTGCATAGTTGACTGTCGGGCAGATGGCCTGGGCCTTGCTGACGGCTTGTGCTCGGGCTTGCGTGGCTCGTTGGCGGTTTGGGTCTTTTGGTTGACTTTTTCAAGAAATCATCAATGCCGACAGAATTCAAATTACCGGAAATCTCCGAAGGTGTCGAGGCTGTCGATATCGCTGAAGTCCTGGTCTCCGAAGGGGATACAGTGGCTCCGGACCAGAATGTCGTTGAGGTAGAAACCGACAAAGCCGCGATGGAAGTCCCGGTGAAGATCGGCGGCCGCGTGACGAAAGTGCATGTCTCAGCGGGAGACAATGTTTCGGTCGGGGCGGTGTTGCTGACGATTGAAGAGTCTAGCGACGCGGCAGCATCGTCAAACGATGCGCCGGAGGACAAGACACCTAAAGAAGAATCTCAGTCACCAGAACCGCCGAAGAAGACGGAGTCTGCCCCGAAGGCTTCTCAGCCGTCTTCCACGAAGTTGGCAACCCAAGAGGGGACGGAGCCAAGTCCGGCGGTTGCGACGGTGAGTGAGACGGCTTTGGCTCGCGGCAATGGAGACGGTTCCGTTCCGCCGCCCGCTGCTCCGTCAACAAGACGGTTGGCTCGGGAGCTGAATGTCGATCTGGTCCAGGTCAAAGGCAGTGGCGCGGGTGGACGGATCACGAAGGATGACGTCAAGGCGTTTGTTCGTGAAGGCGGGAATGCCATCTCGACTGGCGTTCGACAACCTGCCGAATCAATGGCCCCGATGAGCGGTGGCTTGGCCGAGTTGCCAAACTTCGAAAAGTTTGGTCCAGTTCGTCGGCAGGCGATGAACAAGATCGCCAAGATGTCAGCGGCTCATCTGAGCTACGCTTGGCAAACAATCCCGCACGTCACGCAGCATGACGAACCGGACATCACCGACATGGAAGCCGCTCGGAAGGCTTACATGGCTGGTCCCGGCAAAAAAGGTCCCAAAATCACGATGACCGCCATCGTGATGAAGGCCTGCGTTGCGGCTCTGAAGGCTTATCCGAACTTCAATTGCAGTCTCGATCCCACTTCGAACGAGCTGATTCTCAAAGACTACTACCACCTCGGTTGTGCAGTCGACACTCCCAATGGGCTCGTTGTGCCAGTCATTCGGGATTGTGACCAAAAGACGATTCAAGAGATCGCCGAGGAACTGACCGACATCGCCGGACGCGCACGCGATCGGAAGCTCGGTCTCGAGGATATGCAAGGCGGTACGTTCACGATTACCAATTTGGGTGGGATCGGTGGGACGAGTTTCACGCCGATCGTGAATTACCCGGAAGTTGCGATTCTTGGGCTTTCCCGCGGACAAAAACGTCTCGAAATGCGAGATGGGCAAGTCGTGGAGCGGATGCGGCTGCCGCTTTCGCTGTCCTATGATCACCGGGTGATCAACGGAGCCGACGCCGCTCGCTTCATGGTGAAGCTCTCGCACTCGTTGACCGACTTTATGGCGCTGATGGTGCAGTGTTAACGTTCGCGTCAGAACATTGTCTCGATTATTCCACTTCGACGATCACGGACTAACGGCAAATCCAGAATCCTATGGCTCAAGAATTTACACTTCCCGCTGTCTCGGAAGGCGTCGACTCAGTCGATGTCGCCGAAGTTCTGGTTTCCGAAGGCGACGTGATCGAAGCCGGTCAAAATGTGATCGAGATCGAGACCGATAAAGCTGCGATGGAGGTCCCCTGCCCGTTCGGCGGTAAAGTCGTCAAGATCCACGTGTCGCCTGGTGACACGGTGAAGGTTGGCGGGACCGTGTTGACGGTCGAAACCAGTGAGGCCTCGTCTGAAGGGAAGAGCGAGTCTTCGCCGTCAGGTTCCACGACGAAACAGGAATCAGCGAAGGAAGAATCGGCTGAACAGGAATCAGCACCTGTCGAAGCATCATCGAGTTCCGAGCCTGCGGATTCCGATGCGGTGGAGTTGGTGGTCATTGGTGGTGGGCCAGGTGGATATCCTGCTGCCTTCGAAGCCGCCGACCACGGCATGCAGGTCGTGATGATCGACGAGGATATCAAGCCTGGCGGTGTGTGTTTGCACCGCGGTTGTATTCCCTCGAAAGCCCTGCTGCATGTGGCGAAGCTCATCCAAGAAGCCCGCGATGCCAGCGAACATGGTGTTACGTTCGCCGATCCAAAGATTGACCTCGACAAACTCCGCGGGTTCAAAGAGTCCGTCGTCGGGCAGTTGACTGGTGGTGTCCAACAACTCGCCAACGCTCGCAATGTGAAGTCCATTCGGGGGCGGGCGACGCTGCTGAGTTCGAACTCGTTGGAAGTGGAGAAAGAGGACGGCAGTCGCGAGACGATGTCGTTCCGCAAGGCGATTGTCGCTACGGGATCGAAACCGGCTATGCCACCGATTTTTGACATCGGTGACGATCGAGTGATGGATTCCTCGGGAGCCCTCAATCTGCCGGATATTCCCAAACGACTGCTGGTCGTGGGTGGTGGGTACATCGGGTTGGAGATGGGTTCGGTCTACGCGGCGTTGGGCTCGGAAGTTACCGTGGTTGAGATGCTCAGCGGATTGCTGCCGGGTGCCGATCGTGACTTGGTCCGTCCCCTGCAAAAACGGCTGGAAAAACAGTTCCACGCGATTCACCTCAACACCAAGGTGGCGAAGCTTTCGGCATCCGACGAGGGGATTGTTGCGGAGCTTGAGGGCGATGGTGTGGAGAGCCCGCAGACGTTCGACCGCGTATTGATCTCTATTGGACGTCGTCCGAATAGTCGTGGCGTGGGGTTGGAAAACACTCGGGTGGAGCTGGACGACAAAGGTTTCGTGAAAGTCGATTCTCGTCAGCAAACCACCGACCCGAATATCTTGGCCATTGGAGATGTCGCTGGTGAGCCGATGTTGGCCCACAAAGCGACGCGTGAAGCCAAAGTGGCCGTGGAAACATTGCATGGGAAACCCGCTGAGTTCGACAACATCGCCATTCCCGCGGTCGTGTTTACCGATCCGGAATTGGCTTGGTGCGGTTTGACGGAAACCGAAGCCAAGGATCGTGGTATCGAAGTGAATGTGGTCCGTTTCCCTTGGGCCGCATCCGGGCGGGCTCAAGCGATTGCTCGAACCGACGGGCTGACGAAATTGCTGATCGAACCATCGACGGAGCGGATTTTGGGAGTGGGCATTGTCGGTGCCGGTGCGGGTGAAATGATTGCCGAGGGTGTTCTCGCAGTTGAGACCGCCGCCGTTGCCCGCGATCTCGCGGAATCGATTCACGCTCACCCCACGCTCTCGGAAACTTTGATGGAATCGGCGGAAAGTGCTTTTGGACAAGCGACTCACATGGTGCGTACACGAAAGAAGTGAGAGGGTAGCTCTTCATTACTAGAACAGTTCGGAATTCCGCTTCGGAATTTTCTCTCGCAAATGAGAATCGACTTTCTCGTCGCATGGCTGGGGAAAAATCCGGTTGCGAAACTCCGGAATCTCGGGGGCCCAAGCCTTCAAAAAACCGAGAGCATGTGTAAGATACCGTGGTCGAACGACTCTGCCCTTTATTTCTGAGCCTGGTTTCCAGCTCAAAAATGGCCTTTGGCTTCGAGTCATGCTTTGAAGTGCTCGCCTTGCAGCCGCTGGCTGTCACTGGTTCTGGCAGTTCCACAATGAACTTGCCAGGCATCATCCAAGTGGTTAGAAGTTTTTAGCCGGTTGACTCTGGGAGTCGGCCGAGAACATTGACCATCCAACCTTTTCGATTCAATGGCAGATGCCAAGGGATCACCATCAACGATGATCAAAATCCGCAAAGGTTTCGATATTCCGCTGGCCGGTGAACCGGCTCAAACCGTCGAGGACGGACCACCTGTGACCACAGTGGGTTTGTTGGGCGATGATTACATCGGAATGCGACCGACAATTTTGGTGCAAGAGGGTGAGTCGGTCAAGAAAGGGCAGTCGCTCTTCGAGGACAAGAAGACTCCCGGCGTGCTCTTTACCGCTCCTGTGGCAGGCACGGTGAAAGCCATTCAGCGTGGGGCGAAGCGTAAATTCGAGAGCTTCGTGCTTGAAGTCGGAGGCGACGACGAGGTCGAGTTCGCTTCTTACTACGACACTGATTTGGATGGGTTGAGTCGCGACGCTGTTCGTGAGAATTTGGTCAAGAGTGGGCTTTGGACCGCGTTTCGGACGCGGCCGTTCAGTAAGGTTCCCGCTTTAAATTCTGTACCGCATTCAATTTTTGTGACCGCGATCGACACGAATCCGCTGGCCGTTCGCCCGGAAGTGGTGATCAAGGAACACGAGCTCGACTTCTCGTACGGCTTGAAGGTCATTCGCCATCTGACCGATGGCAAGGTGTACCTGTGCAAGGAGCCGGATTCGGAATTGCCGGCGGTGTCGTCACCGTCCGTCGAGACTGTTGATTTTGCTGGTCCGCACCCCGCGGGTCTGCCTGGTACGCATATCCATTTTCTTGATCCGGTGAGTTTGGCGAAAACCGTTTGGCATCTAAATTACCAAGACGTGATTGCCATCGGGAAGCTGTTTACGACCGGTCGGCTATTTACCGAGCGTGTGGTTTCCCTGGCTGGTCCAATGGTTGAGCGGCCTCGGTTGGTTCGGACCGTCTTAGGGGCCTCTTTGGAGGATTTGACGGCTGGGCAACTAAAGTCCGGCGATGTTCGTGTTGTGTCCGGTTCGGTTTTGGCCGGTCGCGAGTATGCTTCGCCGCATGAGTTCCTGGGGCGGTATCATCTTCAGGTTTGTGCGTTGAGCGAGGGTCGCGAACGGGAGTTGTTCGGTTGGCAAAAACCGGGGTTCCAGACGGTTTCAACCACTCGTGCGTTTGCGTCTGGTTTCGTCGGACGTGGGAATCGCTACGCTCTGACGACTTCTCAAGGTGGAAGCCCCCGGGCAATGGTGCCAATCGCGTCTTACGATCGAGTGATGCCATTGGATATTGTGCCGGTCTACTTGCTTCGGTCCTTGGTTATCGGTGATACCGAGCAGGCTCAGGCACTGGGGTGCTTGGAGTTGGACGAAGAAGATTTGGGGCTTTGCACCTTCGTGTGTCCTGGTAAGTATGAGTACGGCCCTGCTCTTCGCGATAACTTGACCACCATCGAGAAAGAGGGTTGATGCGATCGGTTTTCGGTCGCGTTACGGTGCAAGTGCTGTGTGGCGAATGATTTTCTGTTTCTTTCTCAGTGAGATGTCGAACACATGAAGCCTTTGCGAAACCTTCTGGATAAGCTGCATCCCAGCTTTGACAAAGGTGGCAAATTCGAGAAGCTCTATCCGCTGTACGAGGCGCTCGACACGTTCTTGTACACACCGGGGACGGTCACGAAAACCGCTGCGCATGTCCGCGACGGGATCGACCTTAAGCGGTATATGGTTCTCGTCGTCATCGCGTTGATTCCGTGTATTTTCATGGCAATGTGGAATACCGGGTTCCAAGCGAACACCGTGATTCGCAACCGCCAAGTTGCGGAAGTGTTGCTGAATCGCAATGTCCTGACGTCGGCGGAAGTCGGTGTGGTCATGCAAGCTTCGATCGGTCGTCCGATCGAGGACCAGTTGGTCGATACGGTTGCCGCTCTCCGGAGTGACGATGACGAAACGCAAGCCGACACTGAGGAATTGAAAAGCAGCTTGGAAAAGCAGCTTGATTCCGTGCTGTCCGGTGAAAGTGTGAACGCGGTCTCGCTGGACCAAATCAAATATACCCAGGACCGGAATACATGGCCGGATTGGCAAACTGCGGTCATGCAGAGCTTGGGGCTGTCGTTTGAGCCCGGGAGTTTTGTGTCGTGTTTGATCTATGGGGCCTTGTACTTCCTCCCAGTCTACATCGTGTGCATGGCTGTCGGGGGTGCATGGGAAGTTCTGTTTGCGATCGTTCGTGGGCATGAAGTCAATGAAGGCTTCCTCGTCACCGGGATGTTGTTCCCGTTGACGTTGCCGCCAACGATTCCGCTTTGGCAGGTCGCACTGGGGATCAGCTTCGGTGTCGTCATTGGCAAAGAAATCTTCGGTGGGACGGGACGAAACTTCCTGAACCCCGCGTTGACCGCACGAGCATTTCTGTACTTTGCCTACCCCGCTTACATCTCTGGCGAACGAATCTGGACCGCACCAGCCGTTGACAGCTTCAGTGGTGCGACTTCGTTGACCATCTTGGGGACTGCTCCCGCTGCGGACGGCATGGGAGCCCTTTCGGTCTCATGGTGGCAGGCGTTTCTCGGGACTATCCAAGGTTCGATGGGTGAGACGTCAGCTCTATGTTGCTTGTTGGGGGCCGCGTTCCTGATCGTCACTGGAGTCGGGTCGTGGAAGATCATGGCGGGAACGGTGATCGGTGCGGTTGGGTTGTCGACTGTCTTTTGGATTGCCGGTAGCGATAGCAACCTGATGTTTGTACTTCCCCCCTGGTGGCATCTGGTCATTGGTGGATTTGCCTTCGGTGCTGTCTTTATGGCGACTGATCCGGTTTCCGCTTCGATGACCGAAACCGGGAAGTGGTGGTATGGAATACTGATTGGTGCGGTGACGATCCTTATTCGCGTGATCAATCCCGCGTTTCCCGAAGGTGTCATGTTAGCCATCTTATTGGGCAATGTGTTTGCACCACTGATCGATTACTTCGTCCTTCAAGCTAACATCAAGCGGAGGTTGGCTCGCAATGCCGCGTGATTCGTTCGTCAATACGTTCAAAGTGGCCTTGCTGCTGTGTCTCGGGTGTTCGCTACTCGTTTCGGCCGCCGCGATTGGCCTACGTGACCAACAAAAATTCAACAAGCTACGCGAGCAACAAAAGAATATCTTGGTTGCCGCCGGTGCCTTCGACCCTGAGGTCAATTCCGTCTCGGAAGTGCCGAAGCTGTTCGAAGAGAAAGTCGAAGTCAAGTTGATCGACCTCGATACGGGTGAAGTTGTTCCATCCGAGCAATACTCCGAAACCATCATGGTTGAGAATGTCTCGGAGTATGATCAGCGTCGTGCGACGACTAATTCCAAGTTGAGCTACGAGATTCCTGGCGAAGAAGACATCGCGAACATCAAGACTCGTGAGAATTATTCACAGGTTTACTTCGTCAAAAACGATGAAGGCAAGCAATCACGATTGGTGTTGCCGATTCGCGGGTATGGCCTTTGGTCGATCTTGAGAGGGTTCATCAGTGTCGACTTGACGACCCTCTCCGATGACCCGTCGACTCTGGAAGTGGCCGGTCTAACTTACTACGAGCAGGCCGAGACGCCTGGTCTTGGTGGCGAGGTCGACAATCCTTCTTGGAAAGCACTTTGGCAGGGCAAGCATATCTATGACAGCGACGGCAATGTCGAGTTGGATGTGGTCAAGCAACCCAATAGTGACTATGAAGTAGATGCTCTTGCCGGTGCGACGATTACCTCAAATGGCGTCGCGAATATGATGTCCTATTGGTTCGGCGAAAATGGGTTCGGACCATATCTCAAGCAACAGATGAAACAATAAGTGGTTCCTGTTTGGAACTGGAGTTGATTCTATGGCGGAAGCAAAACCGAAAGACGTTCTGCTCGATCCGGTCATCCATAACAATCCGATCGCGCTGCAGATCCTTGGTATCTGCTCGGCACTGGCTGTGACCACACAATTGCTGCCGACGATTATTATGTGTCTCGCGGTGACGGTCGTGACGGCATGCTCAAGTGCGGTGATTTCTTCGATCCGCCAAAGCATTCCGAGCAGTATCCGGATTATCGTGCAGATGACGGTGATCGCCTCGCTTGTGATCTTGGTTGACCAAGTGTTGAAAGCGTATGCGTTCACGATCAGTCAGAAGTTGTCCGTGTTCGTCGGTTTGATCATCACAAACTGTATTGTGATGGGACGAGCCGAAGGCTTCGCAATGAAGAACGATCCCAAAATGAGTTTCCTCGACGGGGTCGGAAACGGACTTGGATACAGCGCGATTCTGATTCTCGTTGCATTTTGTCGCGAGTCGATTGGGAGCGGCAAATTGTTTGGGGCACAGATTCTGCCGTTACAAGCCGATTCGGCGAGCGGTTATGGCTATGTTCCGAACGGTTTGTTTTTACTTCCACCGAGTGCGTTCTTCATCATCGGTTTGGTGATTTGGATCATCCGCACGATCGATCCAAAACAAGTCGACGCCAGCTAGCATTTCGGATGCAACGTGGCTTCCGCATTGATCCGCGAAAATTACTGACAAGGGTCAGACAGCAATGACTTCAACTTGGGAATTTCTGGGACATCATCTGGCGTTGTTTACACGCTCAGTGTTTCCAGAGAATCTGGCACTGATGTACTTCCTTGGGATGTGCACATTCCTGGCGGTGTCGAAGAACGTAAAAACAGCCCTCGGGTTGGGGGCTGCTGTGATTGTGATTCAAACAATCACGGTACCGACCAACAATTTGATTTTGAACTATCTGCTGAAAGATAGTGCGATCACCGAAGGTGTCGATCTCACATTTCTCAGTTTGATTTGCTACATCGGGGTGATTGCCGCGATGGTGCAGATTCTGGAAATGACGCTGGACCGCTTCTTTCCAGCGCTCTACAACACTCTGGGAATCTTCCTGCCGTTGATTACTGTGAACTGTGCCATCTTGGGTGGTACGCTTTTCATGGAACAACGGGATTACGGATTTCTGGAAAGCGTGACGTTTGGTCTTGGTAGCGGTGTTGGCTGGGCCTTGGCCATTGTTTTGTTGGCTGGCATCCGTGAGAAGATGAAGTACTCCGATGTGCCACCCGGACTGCGTGGTTTGGGCATTACGTTTATCACAGTCGGTCTGATGGCGATGGCGTTTATGGCATTCTCCGGAATCTAATTGACCCCGACTCCCACTGACTCCGATTTGTTCTTCCGCTGATTTTTCACTCCCGACTTTAGGTAGAGATAGAAACGATTCCATGTCGCCATTTATGCAGATTCTTCTGGGCGTGGGAATGTTCACCGGCGTCGTCCTCGTACTCGTCGCATTGATCGAGTTTGCGAAGTCGCAGCTGGTTGCCTCCGGCAATGTTGAGATTCTCGTCAACGAACAGAAAACGTTGGAGACACCGGCCGGCGGAAAGCTTCTCGGTGCACTTGCTGACAACGAAATCTTCGTTTCCTCCGCTTGCGGGGGTGGTGGAACCTGTGCTCAATGTATGGTGCGTGTGTTCGAAGGTGGCGGTGACATCCTGCCGACCGAACGCAACCACATCAACAACAAGCAGGCTCGGGAAGGTTATCGATTGTCCTGTCAGGTGGCTGTTAAGCAGGACATGAAGATCGAGGTTCCCGAAGAAGCCCTCGAGACGAAGAAGTGGGAGTGCACCGTTCGCTCCAACAATAACGTCGCGACCTTCATCAAAGAACTTGTGCTCGAACTTCCGGCTGACGAAGCCGTGAATTTCAAATCCGGTGGTTTTATTCAGATCGAAGTGCCACCGCACGAAGTTGAATACTCGAATTTCGAGGTTGCAGATCGGTTCCGTGAGGACTGGGACAAGTACAACCTCTGGAGTTTGAAGTCGAAGGTGACGGAGCCAGTTTTTCGAGCCTATTCGATGGCCAACTATCCGGGCGAAAAAGGCATTATCATGCTGAATGTCCGGATTGCGACTCCGCCACCACGGGCACCGGAAGGAACCCCGCCGGGGAAGGTGTCATCGTATATTTTCAACCTGAAGCCGGGCGACAAATGTACGATTAGCGGTCCTTATGGTGAGTTCTTCATCAAAGAGACCGATGCCGAAATGGTCTACATTGGTGGTGGTGCCGGTATGGCTCCGCTGCGAAGCCACATCTTCGAATTGTTCAAGAACCTCAAGACAGACCGCAAGGTATCCTACTGGTACGGTGGGCGGAGTAGTCGCGAGTTGTTCTACGTCGATGAGTTCGAAGCCATCGAGAAAGAGTTTCCGAACTTCAAATTGAACATCGCTCTTTCCGATCCGTTACCAGAAGACAATTGGACAGGATACAAGGGGTTCATTCACCAGGTCTTGTTGGAAGAGTATCTAAAGGACCATCCGGCTCCGGAAGATATCGAGTACTACATCTGTGGACCGCCATTGATGTTGCAGGCCGTTCTCAAAATGTTGGACGATCTTGGCGTGCAACCTGAGAACATTGCGTTCGACGATTTTGGTGGATAGTCCGATGCTCGCTAATTCCCGACTACGATGCCATTTGGTCTGCTTCGGGATGATGCTATTGCTTGTGGAATCTTTCGGAGTCCGCGGTTCGGTTGCGGCAGAGGAACTTGTTTCGCTCTCCGGTGAGACAATGGGCACCACGTACAACGTGCGATTGGTGCCAACCGCCGATGTGGTCAGTGAGACGCTTCAACAGTCCATTGATGATCGCCTAGAGGTCGTCAATCTGGCGATGTCCACCTGGGACCCGGAGTCGGAACTGTCACGATTTAATCGGTATGAGAAGACCGATTGGTTTCCCGTCTCGGCGGCGACCGCTGAGGTCGTCGAGCAAGCCAACACGATCAGTGAGCAGAGTGGTGGTGCTTTCGATGTCACGGTGATGCCGTTGGTGAATCTCTGGCACTTTGGGCCGGAGGGCCAGGATCGGGCCAAGTTGCCAAGCGAATCGTCGATTGAATCGGCCCGTGCTAGCATTGGGTACCAACTGTTGCATGTACGCAGCGAGCCCCCTGCCCTCCGAAAAGATAACCCCAGCTTGACCGTCGATCTCTCGGCGATTGCCAAAGGGTACGGCGTCGATGTGATCGCGAGATTGCTGGATGAAACCGGGATTGAAAATTATCTTGTGGAGATCGGTGGCGAGGTTCGGTCGTGTGGCGTGAAGCCGAACGGTGATCGGTTCATTGTCGGTATCGAGAAGCCCACTCCGTTTGTACGGGCTGTTCAGAGAAAGGTTCCACTTCAGAACTCATCGATGGCAACCAGCGGCGATTACCGAAACTTCTTCGAAATCGACGGCAAACGATACTCCCACACTATTGATCCACGAACCGGTCGCCCCGTCGAGCACTCCCCCGCTTCTGTCTCGGTTATTGCCCAGAGTTGCATGGAAGCTGACGCGGTGGCAACGACACTCATGGTCCTTGGTCCGGACGCTGGCTATAATTGGGCCGAGGAACATGGATACGCTGCTATCTTTTTAATCCATCCTGGCGAGCGTGGTGCCGAGGTGGTTTCCGAGATCGTCGAACGGGAAACATCGGCCTTTAGTCAGCTCGTGCCAACACCTGAGAATTCGAGTTCTGCAATGACGACATGGTTGATTAGTCTCGGTGTTTTTGTGGCCTTCATGGTTTTAATGTCGGTCGGGGTGATCTTTAGCAATCGTCGTATTCAGGGGTCGTGTGGCGGGTTGGCTGGACTTCGAGATGAGCATGGCCAAACGATGTGTCAGGCATGCACAACCCCACGTGAGGACTGCGAAAAAGCCCTCTTGGAAGGCATGCAGTCGGACAGCAACTCCGCTGACGTAAATTAAACTGCAATCGTTTCCCCTGGTCCCACTCCAAGTCGAGGCTTCCTATGGCGATTCGGCAAGCCGATGTCGCAATCATCGGCGGCGGCATCGTTGGGCTGTCGACTGCGTATCAACTGACCCAGAGTGACCCTGACCTCAAGATCGTCGTGCTTGAGAAGGAGTCGCGAGTTGCGGCTCATCAAACGGGGCGAAACTCGGGAGTCCTGCATTCCGGAATCTACTACAAACCGGGATCGTTGAAGGCCAAGAACTGTCGTGCTGGCAAACTTGCAATGCAGGAGTTTTGCGAGCGAGAAGGAATTGCCTACGAGATTTGTGGGAAAGTCATCGTTGCTGTTGAGGATGGGGAACGAGCGGCACTGCATCGTATCTTTGAACGCGGACAAGCAAACGGCGTCCGTTGTGAGTTGGTCGGTCGGGAGCGGCTAACTGAACTGGAACCACATGTGGCCGGTGTGGAGGCGATTCACGTCCCGGAAGCAGGCATCGTCGACTACTCGCAAGTGACGGAAAAGTTTGCGGAGTATTGCCAGCGTCATGGTGGCGAGGTGTTGTTCAATGCACGTGTTTATGCAGTTTCTCAGCAATTGACGCGTGTCGTGATTGGCACGACAAATGGCGACGTCGAAGCGAAGATGGTCGTGAACTGCGGAGGATTATACAGCGATCGTATTTTGCAAATGTCGGGCGAAAAGCCATCGGCGAAGATCATTCCCTTCCGTGGTGAATACTTCGAGCTGAAACCATCCGCCTCGCATCTCTGCAAGAATCTAATCTACCCGGTGCCCGATCCAAAGTTTCCGTTTCTCGGTGTGCATTTTACTCGTATGGTTCACGGGGGCGTGGAATGTGGTCCAAATGCAGTGTTGGCGTTTGCCCGTGAAGGTTACGAGAAACTCAACTTCAACATTCGTGATCTTACCGAGTCGTTGACGTATCCCGGTTTCCTACGGTTGGCGGCACGGCATTGGAAGATGGGTCTGGGAGAGATGTGGAGATCCATCAGCAAGCGGGCATTTGTGCGTGCGCTCCAGCGGTTGATGCCGGAAATTACCGCCGATGATTTGGTAGCCGCTCCATCGGGAGTTCGGGCTCAGGCGTTGCAACGGGACGGATCGCTGGTCGACGATTTTCTGATTCGCTCGACCGATCGCTGTGTCAATGTTCTGAATGCACCCTCACCGGCAGCAACTTCATCGCTGAATATCGGTCGGCTCATTGTCGATGAAATTCGTCCGCGTCTCTCACGATAAGAACAAAAAGCCTCCCGATGCTCATTGAGAACACGGAAGGCTTTCCGTCTTTCAGCAGCGATACGACTCTCGCTCTAGGCACTGAGTTCGTTGCGGACTTTCTTGAGCAAGGCGTGGGTGAGTTTCACACCTTCCACTTCCGGAATGTTCCGACCTTCATATTCGATACCGACGTAGCCGTTGTAGCCAGAGTCGATGACGATCTTCATCATCTTCAGATAGTCGGTCTTGGTTTCTTCGCCTTTGTCGTTGAAATCGTGGCTCTTCGCCGAGACGAGTTTCGCATACGGCATAGTTTCTTTCACGCCTTGGTAGCGATCGTAGCCGTGGAAATTGCCGAAGTCGGGCAGCGTGCCGGCGTTGTCGCGGTCGACGGCTTTCATCACCGACGCCAACCATTGACCGTTCGATGACAGACCACCGTGGTTTTCGACAATGATGGCGACGTCAAAAACTTCGGCGAATTCGCAGAGCTTGTTCATGCCATCGATGGCGTACTTGCGTTGTTCGTCTTTGGAACCGCTAGATCGCAAGTTCACGCGGATGGAATCGCAGCCCAGTGCCTTGGCAGCTTCGACCCAGCGCTTGTGCTTGTCGACGGCTTCCACACGTTTGGCCTCTTTGGCGTTCGCAATCTCACCTTCACCGTCGATGAGAATACACGTGCCTTTGACACCGGCATCGTCGGCTCGTTCACGCATCTCTGCAAGGTACTTTTTGTCGCTACCCTGTTTGAAGAACGGCCGATTCCAGTACTCAACAGCGTTGATCCCGAACGTCTTTTGCACGAAGGCGGCGTAATCGAGATTATCGAGATCACCCTTGGCAATCATTCGGTGCAGCGAGTACTCGGTGCAAGAGATTTCGAAAAGCGGTTTCTTTCCTTTGGCGGCATCCTTTGCAAATACGGATTGCAAACCGAAGGAACCAGCCAAAGTGACACCGGCCAACAAACCGGAGCCATGCTGCAGAAATTCGCGACGTGTCGGTTGATTCATGAATTGACCTTTCGTGGAGAATAGGTATGGAACGGTTTTGGTCAGATTCGAGTATACGGCTCGAGAATCTGGGAAACAATCAACGATCACCTACGGGATTCGATGGGAATCTCAGACGCCGATGACTTCAAAGCCTTTGCGGTATTCTTTGGTGATGTATTGTTCCGCGTCAGGGTTGTTGGTGGCTTTGAGGTTCTCTGCATCCCATTCGATTGCCCCACCACTGCGGTATGCCGCCGGTCCGAGCAGCACGGTTTCGGTCAACGCGCCGGAGTAGTCGAAGTTGCAAGTCGTTGGCGATCCAGTCTTGCAGGCTTGGACCCATTCGTTCCAATGGCCGATGGAATTCGGGATTGATTCCGCAGGTGGCTCAAACCCTTCGAATTGTTTCTGCGGAAGCAATTGTCGACGCCCGTAGTCGGCGGCGAGCATTCCGTTATCACCAATGAACAACACGCCCAATCCCCACTTGCTCAGCGGTTTTCCGGAGTGATCCATCGTCGTTTTGACTTTGTCGAAATGGGCTCCTCCATCGGACCAGTAATACGTGAGTGGACCGTGATCCGTCGGGAATTCATAGGTCGCTTTGCACCAAGCCGGCGCACCGACTGGGTGAACTTCGGGACCTTCAGCGTGGACGGAGGTGGGATGTCGCAAGCCAAGAGCCCAAAACGGTAGGTCCATCACATGACAAGCCATGTCCCCGAATGTGCCGCTACCGTATTCCCAGAACCGTCGCCAATTCGAAGGATGAATTCCGGTGCAGTAGGCATGTTCGGGAGCCGGTCCGAGCCAGAGGTCCCAATCGAGATGGCTCGGCGCGGGCTGACTGCATTGATTGTAGCGACCGTTCGACCAGCCTTTGTTACACCAGTTATAGACTTTGCGAACCGGACCAATCGCACCGCTTTGAATCAACTCGACGACGCGGCGATAGTTGTTGCCAGCGTGGATCTGTGTGCCCATTTGTGTGGCGACACCGCTTTCCTTCGCGAGCTTTGCGATGGCGCGTGCCTCGGCGACCGTGTGCGTGAGTGGTTTTTCGCAGTAAACGTGCTTCTTCAAAGCCAATGCAGCCGATGTGGCCGGAGCGTGCATGTGGTCCGCGGTCGAAACGACCACGCCGTCAATTTGGTCGGCAACGGCGTCCAACATCTTTCGGTAGTCGCGGAACAATCTTGCTTTCGGGAATTCTACGGCTGCTTTGTTCAAGAAGTTCTCGTCGACATCGCACAACGCTACAAAGTTCTGCGACTTCAACTGAGCGATGTTGTGAGCCGCTTTGTGAGCCACCCCGACAGCGGCGAGATTCAACTTTTCGTTCGGTGAATCAGCGGCTTGGGTCGGGGAACCACCAAGATGCCAAGTTGAAGCCAAAGCCCCGGCGGCGAGGGATTGGCCGATAAATTGACGGCGATTCACGGAACGAATCATGGAGGAATCCTTGGGTACGGAGGCAAACGGTGTGAAACACATCAACAGAATACAATACCAGAATTCTTGTGTCTGGGCAGCCATCGGGTTGTCGCGAGTTCGTGGACCTGTTCATAATGCGATCGTTTGGGGACGAAACCATTGGAATGGAGCATCTATGAAACGCGCGATCTTTCTTTTGACGAGTCTTTTGATCGGGAGCAGTTCCGCTGCAAACGCGGCGGAGCGGCCGAACATTCTGTTCTGTTTTGCTGACGACTGGGGACGCTACGCCAGTGCCTACGCGAATCTGGAACCCGGTGGACCAAGCGATGTTGTGTCCACACCGAACTTCGACCGCATCGCCAAGAATGGCGTCTTGTTCAAGAACGCATTTGTGACGGCTCCGTCGTGTACGCCCTGTCGGAGTTCGTTGCTGTCCGGCCAGTACTTTTGGCGGACCGGTCGCGGAGCAATTTTGCAGGGTGCCGTTTGGGACGAAAAGATTCCGAGCTATCCACTGCTGTTGGAAGACGCCGGTTATCACATCGGCTTCACTTACAAGGTATGGAGTCCCGGGACGCCGGCCAATGCTCCTTACGGAGCGAATCGCAACAGTTACGGGAAAGCCGGCGGACGCATGAACGGCTTCTCGCAATTCGTCAGTAACAAGCCCGATATCGAAGCCGCGAAACAAACGCTGTATGACCAAGTCCGCCAGAACTTTCAGATGTTCCTGGCCGATCGGGAAGACGAACAGCCGTTTTGTTATTGGTACGGACCGACGAATTGCCATCGGAAATGGAGACGCGGTTCCGGCAAGAAACTGTGGGACATCAACCCGGATGATCTCAAGGGGAAGATGCCGAAGTATCTCCCGGATGTGCCCGTTGTTCGAGAAGACTTCGCCGACTACCTCGGCGAGGTACAAGCGTTCGATGCGTCTTTGGGAGTCATCTTGGATGAACTCGAAAAACGTGGCGAATTGAAGAACACTTTGATTGCAGTCAGCGGCGATCACGGTATCCCCGGGTTTCCGCGTGGGAAGTGCAATCTCTACGACTTCGGAACGCACGTGCCGCTGGCGATCAGTTGGGGAGATCAAATCAAGGGAGGTCGCGTTGTGGAAGACTTCGTGAACCTGATGGATTTGGCTCCGACGTTTCTCGATGTCGCGGGCGAAACAGCGCCCGACGTGATGACGGGGAGAAGTTTGGTTTCGGTTTTGAAGTCTGGGGAGTCCGGTTGGGTAGACGAAGATCGTCAATTCGTTGTGACTGGTCGCGAACGGCATGTTGCAGCCGCTCGGAAAGAGATGCTCCCCTATCCACAGCGTGCGATTCGCACCAAGGATTTCTTGTTCATCCGCAACTTCAAGCCCGATCGTTGGCCGATGGGAACCGCACCAGGATACGGGTTGCCGGAGAAAGAATATCCCGATTTCAGCACGCTAGCGAACAACACCTTCGCTGCGTTTCCCGATCTCGATGCCAGTCCCACAAAGGCTTGGATGATTCAACATCGTGAAGAAGACGAATACGCCGATGACTTCCAGTACGGTTTCGGCTTGCGACCGGGTGAGGAACTTTACGACATCCGAAACGATCCCGACTGCATGACGAATCTGGCCGATGAATCGGCGTTCGCGGACACGCGAAATTCGCTCTCGAAACAGTTGATGGACGTACTGCAATCCACGGGCGATCCTCGCGTGACCGGAGACGGCACTCGATTCGATCAGCCGCCATTTGCCGGTCCGTTCCAGAATCCGAAACGAAAACGCTGAGCCCAACGAAAAACGCCTCGCCGATGGAATCCGCGAGGCGTTTTTTCATTTCCATTTTTCAATCGGCTTACCCGACGAAGACACCGCCGATGAAGTCTTGATCTCCAAAAAGCGATTCAAGTTCGGCAGCAACAGGGGCACCGCTGATCGGATCAAAGACTCGCACGCGATCGCTGTCGATGCCAGCGGCTGCCACGATTTCACCGTCGCCATCCCCATCGACATCCGAGACCGAAACTCGCACGCCGCCGCGGAACGCATCTTCGAAGGCAAAGAACTGATTGATCAGCCCACCCGTTCGGCCACTAAAAATCTTCACGTGCGGACCGCCGGTTTCTCCCGCACCTGTGATGATGTCTGCGAAACCATCGGCATCGACATCACTCACCGTGACAAAAACGCCGCCTCGGAAGTTCGTGTCGTAGGCGAAGAAATCAGCCACGGGGCTGTCGATTTCCTGACCGGTGAGACCGTTGAACACACGGACGCGTGGGCCACCACCTTCTCCGGCAGCGGCGATAATTTCGGGCACCCCATCACCGTTGACATCACCGACGGCAACACGCACGCCTCCGGTGAATTCGCTTTCGAAGGCGGAGAACTCGTTGAGCAGGCTACCATCGGCACCGCTGAAGACGCGAATATGCGGTCCACCCCCGAAGCCGGGACCCGTAACGATATCCGCTTGGCCGTCGTTGTTGATGTCCCCGGCTGCGACGAAGATTCCCCCGCGGAAACCGGCATCGTATGCGAAGAAGTCACCCGCATCGGTGAGGAGTTTGTCACCCGTTCGACCGTCGAAGATTCGGATATGCGGTCCACCGCCAATACCGGCTCCGGTGATGATGTCGGGGGTGCCGTCACCGGTCACATCGCCCATCGCCACGCGAACGCCACCAATGAAGGCTTCCTCGAACGCCGAGAACGAAAACAGCGTTTCGTTCGTTTCGGTGTCCATGACTTCCACCTGAGAACCGCCGCCGTTACCGACTCCGAATGCCGCAATCGACGATTCATCGGTTGGCGTTGGATTCGGAGTTGGGTCGGGGTTGGGATCCGAGTTGCCATTGATGGTCAACACGTGGTCTTCCACTTCCCCGTCCGACGCAAGTCCGGTCGATCCCAGGGAGGTTTCCGTTGTGACACGGAACCGAGAAAACGTCTCACCGGAGAAGCCGTTGTCCGGCGCAGTGAATGGGATATTGACGACGCCGTTGCCGAGGTTGGCATACGCACCGGTTCCGTCGGCGATCTGCTCGCCGTCATCGTTGAAATCACCGTCGCCGTTGAAATCGATCCAGGCGAAGAGTTGAGCGTCGGCGGAATCCGAGTTGGCAATCGTCACGACAGCGACATCGGATTCACCCGCGTTGACGACGCCGTCGGTCGAAATGACCACGCCATCTTCGTCGTCACCGCCGGAGTAGTCGAGCGTGTCGGACGTTTCAAAGTTTCCAAAGTCGGCATCTGCGATATCAACTCCGACATCCATCGTGATGGAGTATCCGCCACCCGTCGCCGGTTGTGTGTTGCCGAACCCACCTAGTGACTGTTGCCGAATGACATAGTCGCCGATCGGCAGACCATTGATGACATAATCGCCGTTGGCATCGGAGGTCGTCGAGAACTCGCCCACGTCGAGCGTGCCATTGTTGTTGGCATCTGCGAATACGGTGACACCGCTGATCCCTGCTTCGGCACCGTCCTGCCGACCATTGCCGTTGATGTCGTTGTAGACTGTTCCAGCCACACTTCCGACGCCCACTGTGTCGATCACGATCAGTTCATCGAAATCGTTCACTGGCAAGTCGGTGAATGCTCCGCCCTCGTCTTGTGTGGGGAAGCCGGCCAGTTGGTCGACGAGAGTCATGTCGACGATTTCCGCAAACACCGTGAACCCACCATTTTGGTTGTCCAGGTTGTTGGAGTTGTCGGCAAGGTTGATGAAGAATTGGTTGGTCGCGCTATTCGGATCACTGCCAATTTTTGCCATCGCGACCGTTGCGCGAACGTTGGAGCGATTGAATTCGTTGACGACCGCCGGATCTTGCGGCACGGACGTGAACTGCGAGGTGTCCGTGAAGATTTCCGAATCGGTCGTAAACCCGCCGCCTTGCAGAACGAATCCTGGCATCAGGCGATGGAAGATTGAGTTGTCGTAGTCTCCGTCGCGGACATAGTTCAGGAAGTTCTCGACGGTTTCCGGAGCGGCGGTGGGATCGAGCTCCATCACGATATCACCGAAGTTCGTGTGGAGGGTGATCAACGCATTATCGGTTTGGGTGACGGTCAACGGAGGAGCCGCGTCGCCATCGTCGCCGGTTCCATCCAGCGGGAATTGGGCATCTGGTTCGGTGTCACGATCCGTGCCCAGAGTCGGTCCGACATCATCGTGCCGCGCCCCGTCATTGCTGAGGAGCGTACCGTAGGTATCGGGAGCGTCTCCGAAATCAAAACCGGCTGCGAGCAACACGCGTTCTTCGAGAGCTTCGCAATTCTCGGAGAGCTGGCGACGCTGCTTGCTCGTGCGACGCTTGGCGGCGGGCTGTTGGGAGAATGACCAACACCACAACGAAACCAGACCGCGTGCGATCCCAAACGAGTCGACAATCGGCATATACCTTCCACCCAACTAGGCCCACGAAACGAAAAATGACGACCGAGCGAGCGGTAGACGGAGAGCGCTTCGCAAATCGGTGATCAGCGAATATATCGTTAGGGTACGGGTGGTTTCTCCAAAAGGTCAAGAGGGCATTTGGGCGTTCCGGCAAATTTTCGTTGGCTCTAACGGTTAGGTGGGTTACGCTGAGTTCGACTGTCTTCAGTGATCAACCGATCATTCCAGAAATCTTCTGTTATTTCCGTTTTCTCGCGTGATATCCCGCTGAAAAGATCGCCTTGGAAGACAGGCGTGGAGTGCAAAACACCGTCACCAAATGGTGAGACTGAAATGAGCGAACTGTTAGTTCTTGTGGCAATTGTAATCGTGGGGTGGATTGTACTAAGTCCACTTTTCCTGTTCGGTTTGTGGTCGAAGGTCAACGATCTTGACCGAAAGTTCGAGCACCTACGGCGGCAATTCAATGCAAGGCCACGCGCGGAATCTCGGCCAGCAACTTCAATCAAAGAATCAATTTCGCCCCGAACGCCGGTCGTCGCCAAACCGAAACCGCAAAGCCCGGTCGTGATGGAAGTTGAAGAATTCCTCGACGAGCCAAAACCAACACCCCAAGCAAAACCTCAGACTCTGTCGCCGACAACTGCCCCACCATCGCAAACTTTACCCCGGATAGAAACGCCGTCCGTGAAACCGGCGGCCAAGGTGACTCCAAAAGAACCTTCTCTGACCGTGGAAGAAATTCTCGCCGGTCAATGGATGACTTGGGTCGGAGCAATTGCTGTTGTCATCGGTGCGGGATTCTTCTTCAAGTATGCGGTCGAGCAAGGTTGGATCAGCCCGACGTTGCGTGTGATGACGGGCGTCTCTGTGGGCGTGAGCTGTTTCGTCGGTGGCGTCGTTGGGATGCGGAAGAACTATGTCGCGTTCGCTCAGGGATTGGTCGGAGCGGCGTTGGGAATTCTATATTTCTCTTTGTTCGCATCGGCTCGATGGTTTGATCCGGCGGTGTTCTCCGATCCCGTGGCGTTCAGCGGGATGGTGCTCGCGACCGCGGCCGCTCTGACATTCGCCGCCGTCTACGACGCCCAAGCCGCCGCCGTTCTGGCATTGTTGGGTGGTTTCCTGACGCCAATCATGCTTTCACGGGGTGTGGATGTTCGTTGGACGTTGTTTCCATACTTGCTGATGCTCGATCTTGGTGTGCTGGGGATTGCATCGTTTCGACGGTGGCCGCGTTTGAACTTGCTCGCCTTCGGCGGAACGATTCTGATGTGGTTGGGATGGTTTGCGAACCATTATCACCCGGAGAAACTTGCGGACGTCATGGTTTTGATGTCGCCGTTCTTCATCGTATTTGCGGCCCTGGGAGTTTGGCACCATTTGATTCGCCGCACCGTCGCGTTGGCCGAAGACTTTCTTCTAGTGATCGCCACGCCGGTTGTCTTCTTCGGCACGTTTTTCATTTTGACCAAAGCAAGTCATCAAGAATGGCAAGCGGTCATGGCGATCGGATTGGCGGTTCTTTACGAAATCTTTGGCAACGTCGCCCGGCGTCGAGATGGCATCGACCCCAAGATTTCCTTTGCATTCAACGGAATCGCAATCGTCTTCCTAGTGATTGCAATTCCACTCAAGTTGACTGGACACTGGGTTGCGATCGCTTGGGCGGCTTTGAGTGCGGTGCTGGTCGAAATGGGGCTCCGCTTCGACGAACCGAAACTCCGTAAGGCTGGTCTCGGGCTGTTATGCATCGTCTTCGGGATTCTCTCAATTTACACGATCACGACGATTGCCGGTCCTGATCGCTTTTCCACACTCTGGGTTCAACGAACGGCGAATGACCTCATCGTCGGGGAAGCGACAGCAGAAGCCGCTGGTTGGACGAGTGTGGTGAACGGTCGCTCGCTCAGTTTTCTGGCCGCGATTTTGGTCACGGGCGGATTGGCATGGCGTTACCGAACTATAGGCATTGAGGGCGACGGCTCCGTGAGTCTAGAGCGTGATCTTCAAGGCCGGTCTGTAGGGTTGGTTGATCTCAGTATCCTCATCTCGCTTGGAATGGTGATGCTGGAAAGTTACGTGTTGTGGTGGCATTGGGACCGGTTCACGCCATCGCTGCTGAGTCTTTTTGCGATCGAGATAGCGGTGTTCGGTTGCGGCATCAGCATTGTGGCTGCGATTTGCAACCACCCACGACTGAGACAAATCGGATTGACGGTTCTCGCCGGTTCCGGGGTGATGGTTGCATCGGGAATGTGGAACGCGATTTCGACACGGTATTTCATGTCGGCTGACGTTCCGAGCGTTTGGTGGGAGTGGCCGTTGATCAATCCTCGCAGTTTGGGAGTTCTGATTCCGATTGCGTTAGCAGTGATGACCGCCGCCGTGATTCAGAGGTTCTCAGCGAGCAAATCCTCGGCATCCGACGACCACGCACCTCCGGTCGGCCGCACTTTGATTGGCATGAGTATCGTCACAGGACTGCTTTGGACACTGCTGGAAAGCTATGTGCAATGGTGGCATTGGGATCGCTATACGCCGACACTGATCAGCATCTTTGCGATGGAAACGGCCGCGTTTGCCAGTGCAATCTTGATTGCTGCTGCGGTCCGTCGGCAGACGTGGTTGGATAGTTTGGGAACCGTGATTTTTGGGCTCTCGGGAGTGGCGGTTGTCATTGCATTTGTGGGAGCGACGACCAGCGGTCAACAATCCTTAAGTGATGTGCCAAACGCTTGGTGGAGTGTCCCGTTGATCAACCCTCGTGGACTCGGTTTCCTCGTTCCCATCGTGCTAGCCACGACGACAGCCGCAATTACACGCCGGTTTGGAGAACCCCAGCGGTCTTTTGAAACGACCGATCTCACACCGGCTTCCGCACTCGCGTTTGCCGCCATTCTCGCGGGATGGGCTTGGCTGACGGCGGAAGCTCGCGTGTGGGGCGTGCAACACGACTGGAAAACCCTCACCGGACTCGCCATCACACTCGTTTGGACAGGGTACTCGCTCGCCACGCTGCTGGGGGGGATTGCTGCCCGCTCCGCAAACCTGCGGAAACTCTCGCTGGCGTTCTTTGGACTGACGATTGGCAAAGTGTTTCTCGTCGACGTGTGGCATCTACACACCACGATTCGCACATTCGCCTTCATCGCGCTCGGTATGACGTTGTTGCTTGTGTCCTGGTTGTATCGGCGGTATCGGCAACGGATTCGCGATTGGATCGAAGTCGATTCGCCCGCGGCCTAAAGTTACTTGCCGATACAAAACTTACTGAAAATGCGATCGAGAATGTCGTCGGTGTAGACGGTCCCCAGGATACGTCCCAAATGATCGAGAGCCGTTCGGATTTCCAATGCGATTAACTCTTCACCTGCCTGAGAATGGGTGGCGTCCATTCCTTCTTGAAGTGCGGATTCGGTCGCTTGCAAGCTTTCTCGGCAGCGGGCCGCCGTACTTCCGATCAACTGGCGTTCCCCGCGCTGACGCTCGGTCAATCGATCAGCAATAGCAGACTTCAGTGCAGCGAAACTCTCGGGCAAGGAGGTCGAAACTGCAAGCGTCTCCGCTGCATCCCCATCAACGAGATCGCTCTTGGTTTGGACCGCCAGGATTGGCCGATCGAGACGTGACAACTCTTCGGAAAACTCCGCGTTCCATTGAGCTTCCTCACTCGAAAGTCGGCTGGCGGAGCAGAACAGGATCATGTCAGCGGCTTTGAGCAAATCAGTTCGCAGTTCGCTCGCTTGGTGCATAATGTCGCGTGTTGGCGAGACGGGTTCTGCTCCGGCGGTGTCAATGAGTTCGATCGTCATCTCACCACATCGCACGGTTCCGGTAATGTAGTCGCGGGTTGTGCCCTGCTCATCCGAGACCAACGCCGCATCGGAACCGGTGAGCGTGTTGAATAGGCTGCTCTTCCCGGCGTTTGGCAGACCAGCCAACACCACCCGAAGATTCACCGATGACTGCATTCGCGTGTCGGCGTCACTGAGCAAGCTGCGAATTGTCGTCAGCGAATTGCTGAGTCTATTCGTCACTTCTTCCGTTGAGACAAATTGAATGTCTTCGTCGACAAAATCCAAACCCGCTTCGAGATCCGCAAGCAGATCGAGCAAGTCCGACCGAACCGTCGCCAACCGTGACGACAACCCACCAGCGAGTTGCTGCAAGGCGGCATTCAGTTCTTGGTGATCTTCCGCGTCGATCACGCCGAGCACTGCTTCGGCTTGTGTCAGGTCAATCCGGCCGTTCAGAAACGATCGCAATGTGAACTCGCCCGCTCTCGCCGGTCGGATGTTGTGCGAAAACAACGCCGAGAGAATCGCTTCCAGCAACGGTGGCGAACCGAGCGTATGGATTTCGGCGAGTGGTTCACCCGTATAACTGCGACGCCCCGGCCACAGCAATACTGCGGATTCGATCGGCGGCAAATCCGGTAACGTCAACTGTCCGGGATGTCGCAGGGAACTTCGTGTGGCTTGCCAACGCTGCTCGTCATCAGGGTGAAAGATTGCGGAAACCGCTTCTCTGACATCGGGCCCGCTGATACGAACGATGCCGCGCAACGCGGCACCCGGTGGAGACGCGAGCGCCGCGATTGTATCGTCCCATTGAAGTTGCATTCGTCAGCCTCAGCGACGATTCTTCGAACGGCCTCGCGACTTCGATTTCTGGTTCTTATTGGAGTTGTTGCGTTTGGTGCTGCCGTTGCTTCCACCTCCGCTAGGCTTCCAACCAGACGAACCGCCCGATCCACCACTGCCAGAATTGCCGCCATCTGCGGTCGCCGGATTCTTGTGTACGTCCAGCAATTTGCGTTCGCCCATGCCCCACAGGCTGGAAGCGATGAAGTACAAACACAATCCGGCAGGCACGTGATAGAACAGGAAGCCCATGAAGACCATCATGAAGTTCATGATGCGAGCGTTCCAGACGGCTTGCTCGTCTTCCGGATCGGGCGTTGGCATGAACATTTTTTGCTGGGCGATAAACAGCACGATGGTGATGATCGGCAGCAGATTGAACGACGTTCCCAGGAGCGGCACTTTGAACGGCATGGTGAAGAGATTGTCGGGGGCTGCCAGGTTCTGAATCCATAGGAACTCAGATGCTCGCAAGTCAATCGCCGTGTATAGGCCGTAGTACAAGCCGATAAAGATGGGAAGTTGCAGCAACATCGGCAGACATCCCGCAAGTGGGTTGTAGCCAGCGTCGCGGAATAGTTCCATCTGAGCCTTGAGGAACTTCTCCTTGTCGTCACCGTATTTCTTTTTCAGCTCCGCGAGTTTCGGTTGCAGTTCCTTCATCCGAGCGGCACTGATGGCCTGTTTCCGGGAGATCGGGAACAACGCTCCACGGACGAGAATTGTCAAACAGATAATCGCCAACGCATACGGCAGGTACAAGGTTTCGTGCAGGAAGTTCAACAGCCAAAGCATGGCCTTACTGACCGGAGCGAACCAACCATATTCAACGATGGCACCGGCGTCGATTGCATCGAGCAGCTTCTGTCGCTTCGGACCGGCAAACAAATACCAATCCTGCGTCGTTGACTCACCCGGTTCCAGTTCGAACTCGTCGGATGCAAACTTGACGCTGATATGGCTGAGCTTTTCATTCTCCTCGTTGGTTTCCAGGACTTCCGCTTCATAATACTCAACGTAATCGCTGCTTCGCTTCTTCTCTTGCGGAAGCACCAAGGCGGCGAAGAACTGCCCATCGACCCCCACATACCGGAATGGTTTCGTCCAGCGTTCGCGGGTGTTTTCGTCGGTCTGTTCAATGAGCGATTCGACATCGATTTGCGAATTGGTCAATTCACCATCGTCGATGTAACCGTATTTGATGTCTTGCAATTTCCGAGCAGTATCGGGGTTTTCGATGGGAAATTTGACCGGTCCTTGCAATACATATTGAACTTCACGTTCTTGTGTATCGAGGTTCTCAATTTCGACCTGCAAGTGAAGTTGGTAGCCGGACGCGTTTCGATCCCGGACCTGGCGGTTGGAAAGCCCCTCTTTCTCACGGTCGACTGCCGGTACCGTGAAACGTTTGCGGACCCGGAACTGACCGGGAATGGTGAACTCAAACGTCACACTGGATTCAGATTGTTCGACGATCTTCCAGTCTTCTTCATCAAGCGGATGATCTTCAAGCAGCTCTTTGAGTTTATCGTCGCCAGTAAATGTCGACGAGAAAGTGCGAAAGGTTTGCTTGCCGGATTCGAGTGTGCCGACAAGTTCCAAAGGTTCTTCGAGATTCTCAAGGCTGTGGTAACGCGTGTCGCTGAGTTGCAACTTCTGAACGGCAGCGCCGGTGGTCGTCAGCGTTGCTTGGAAGAAGTATTCGCCTTCCGGATCGAGCGAGCCGATTGTGATGTTGTCTTGATGCGGATTATTCGCGAGTTCCGGCTTCGGTTTCTCGGCAACGGCCGGTTCATCTCGTTTGGCTTTGGGCTTCTTGTCGGTATCGTCGTCGTCTTCCTCCACAACCGGAGCCGGAGCTGGCGGAGCAATATTGTCGATTACGAAACGCTTCCAAAGGAAGAGAATCACAAACGACAGCAAGATAAACCGAAGAATGCTGCGAAAATCCATGATGGCTACGCCAATCGACGTTCAAAGAAGGCTGCGTTTGATTCCTGCGAACGGTATCTGCACGCGGTTGATGAGTCTTCCCGGAACCGATTACACAAGCACGGTTGGCAACGGGAGCGACGAGCCGTCCTGCTACGGAGTGACGACTGGGCAAATTTTAGTGGACGGCACACTCAAGAGCAACACGCCGGCTCGAGAGCAGTTGACTTCCGATCCAAACCGGTACGGTCTCGCAGAGAGTGAGAAACGAAAGCGTTTTCGCCTCGACTATGTCCCACAAGAACTTCAGTCCGGTCTAGCGTCCATCACGAAGACGGTCGCCGAGGAAGTTATCAAGATCCGGGATATCGTAGATTTTTGCGGCGGTCTTTTCGAAATCGTATGGCACGCGTTGGAAGCGGATGACGTAATCGCAATCATCTTCGCCATCTTCCAAGATCACGTAAGACGAACGGTTGTCTCCGTTCCGCGGTTGGCCAACCGAACCGACATTCACCAAAGCCTTTTCGCCGGTGGTGCGGTAAGTCATTTCGATTTCTTCAGGCGGGAGGAAATTATAGTCCTCCGTAAAGACACCCGGAATGTGCGTATGCCCCTGAAAACAGTACTTAGCAACCAGGCCGAAAATGCGTTCCATTTTCCGTTGGTTGTAAATGTCCTCTGGGAACACGTACTCATTGAGCGGGTTTCGCGCGGAACCGTGGACGAACAGCAGGTCGTTCTCGCGGTGCATACGTGGAAGTTCGCCAAGAAAATCCCAGCGTTTCCGGTTTCCACGGGCGTCACCGCTTTCGAGCATCTTGCGGGTCCAGAAAATGGCCCGCTCCGCCCCGGCGTTGAAGCCTTCGGGGTCGAACAGCGCTCCTTGATCGTGATTGCCCAGCAACGTCATTTGGCAATCCATCACACGATCAATGCACTCGCGAGGATTCGGACCGTACCCGACAATGTCGCCGAGGCAATAGATCGAATCGCAATTCTGCTCTTTGATGTGCGCGAGGACGGCTTCCAACCCTTCCAGGTTGCCGTGAATGTCGCTAATGATCGCTCGTTTCAACGCCTACTCGCTCCCCGTGTCGGGACACGTATTCTGTCGTTGCCGCAATGGACTCCCCGGCAGTGTATCCATTACGTGTTCGGATGGTCAAGACCTTGGGGCGGTGACCTGACTCGCCAACACACAGTATAGAACGCTCAGCGGCAGACGCAACCGGTGGAATCTAGAGATGGGATTGCTTTCCTTCAAGTTATTGATGCTGACGGTACGGTTTTTGAGACTGGTCAAGTTATAAGGGAACCCGATTAAGACTCGTCGGAGTCTTGATCCGAAAAGAGTCGGCGTTCAAACGACTTCACCGCAATCAACACCGCCAAACCCAAGCCCGTTGTCATCGCAGCGATCGTGAGATACCCCAAGCCACAGGCTACTCCAATCGCCGTCACCATCCATAACGTGGCGGCGGTCGTGAGTCCTTCCACATCGCCATTCGATTGGATGATCGTCCCCGCACCGAGAAACCCGATGCCAGTCAAAATGCCTTGAATCAATCGAAACGGATCGAATTCGATACCGGGTTGCTCTTGGTGTTGGGTCAAGGGGAATTGGACCGCAATGATCGTCAAGGCCGCTGACCCCAATGCCAAGAGCATGTGAGTTTTCAGTCCGGCGGGTTTATCGCGGTATTCCCGTTCCCAACCATATACGGCGGCCAGCAGAATCGAAGCGGCCAATCGCAGGAGAACATTGCCGATATCAGTCGTCGGCTCCAGCATTGCACGGTCATCCTTCTCAATTCACGACGGTTTTCCGAATGGTTCTCACTCATTATACCGTCGTGATTCGTCTATCGTCAGGATTGATCAAGCGTGCTGGCTTACTTCCGCGCGTGGCGTTTTCGATCGGTTTCGGTGAGGTGAATCTTCCGTGTCCGGATGACGGCGGGCGTAACTTCTACGAACTCATCGTCTTCGATGTATTCGAGAGCCGCCTCAAGCGTCATCTGTCGCGGCGGTTTGAGCAGAATCGCATCGTCGGCTCCGGACGAGCGGACGTTCGTCAGTTTCTTTTCCCGAATCGGATTCACGACCAAATCGTTTTCCCGAGAGTTTTCCCCGACGATCATACCTTCGTAAACATCTTCACCCGGACCGACAAACATATCCGCCCGTTCCTGCAACTTCCAAATCGCATACCCAACCGCTTGCCCGTTGACTTGCGAAATCAGCACACCATTTTTCCGTCGCGGCACTTCGCCTTCGATGGGACGGTAGCTCTCGAAGCGGTGGTGAATGATGGCTTGCCCACGGGTCGCATTGAGCAACCGTGTTCGCAGACCGATCAACCCACGGGCGGGAATTGAGAACTCCAGGTGTGTCATCCCGGTCGTTCCGGCTGTCATTTCTTTGACCTGCCCACGTCGATTGCCGACGAGTTCCATGACCGGGCCGACATCCTCGGCAGGAACATCAATCACGAGTTCTTCAAATGGCTCGTGCATTTTCCCGTCGATTTCCTTGCGGATCACCTCCGGTTTGCCAACGGAAAGTTCATACTGTTCCCGCCGCATCTGTTCAATTAACACGGAAAGGTGCAACACTCCCCGCCCGGAGACCAAGAAGGAATCTTTGTCTTCCGTTTCTTGAACCCGCAAGGCGACGTTGTGTTCGAGTTCCTTCATCAACCGCGCTCGCAGGTGACGGCTGGTGACGAACTTGCCATCACGACCGGCGAGTGGTGACGAGTTTACCGTAAACAGCATCGAGAGCGTTGGTTCGTCGACGGCAAGCCGCTCGAGAGCTGTTGGTTGAACCGGACAGGCAACGGTGTCACCGATTTCCGGGTCCGGCAGACCAACCAAAGCCACGACATCGCCGGCTTGGGCTGAATCGACTTCGGCTCGGCCAAGTTTGTCGAATGCCTCGACGGCGTCGATTGTAGCCGACTCGTGCTTGCCGTCTTTGCGAATGACGACGACCTTCTGTCCCTTTTTGACTTGACCAGACGTGATGCGACCGGTCGCGATTCGACCGACGTACTCGGACCATTCCAAAGTTGTGACCATGAATTGCAGCGGGCCGTCAGGAGAGACATCTGGACCAGGGACGTGTTCCAGCACCAAATCCAACAGCGGTTCAATGGTCCCGTCGCGATCTGCCGGATCATGAGAGGCGTAGCCATCCCGACCACTGGCGAAGATGTAAGGGAAGTCGAGGGCTTCATCGTCGGCACCGAGTTCGACAAACAAATCAAACGTCTCAGACAACGCATCATCAGGGCGGGCGTCGGGACGGTCGATCTTGTTGACCACCACTAACGGTTTGAGTCCACATTCCAACGCTTTCTGCACCACAAATCGGGTTTGCGGACGCGGGCCTTCGTACGAATCCACAAGCACCAACACGCCGTCGGCCATCTTCAGCACCCGTTCGACTTCGCCGCCGAAGTCCGCGTGGCCTGGGGTGTCGATGATATTGATCTTCACGCCCTTGTACGTGAGGGCAATGTTCTTGGCCAGAATCGTAATGCCGCGTTCGCGTTCCTGGTCGTTCGAGTCCAGAATGCAGTCGCCCGCAAGTTGGGCATCTCGGAACTGTCCGCTTTGCCGCAACAAGGAATCGACCAAGGTGGTTTTGCCGTGATCAACGTGGGCGATGATCGCAATATTTCGGAGTTCGTCGCGTCGCATGGTGGACTTCGGTGGGAAAGCGTTCGGCGGGAAAAGGTCTTCGAGTTCCGCGTAACTCGACGCGGAGACCAATGTACGGTTCTCGACCGCAGTTGGTCGATCTGTTCCGCGAAGTGTATCGCCAGCAAGACGCTTCGGGAAGACGTTAATGGAAACGAAATGAGCAGTCTGAAGCGAAAATTCACAAAAAAACGCCCCTCGGGCTTGCCAAGGGGCGTTTGTAATCAGATTTTTGTCGGTCAGCTGGCTTGGAAAAACCGGTTTAGCCGAACATCTTCTTGACGTCTTCTTCCGGCGTGGCGGGGTTATCGGGATCGAACCATTCCGGTTTGAACTCGATACGTTGCCGATATTTCATGGCGAGATTCGAAGTCAGTGCCATGATGGCGTCGGCCATACCTTGCACGTCGGGACACCGCAGACCTTTCTCCGATTTCGGCACAGGTTTGCCATCAGGGTAATAGGTCGGACCGAGGTTGCGAATGGCCCAGCAGAAGTGTTCCATTTCTTCGGTGTAGCCTCGGCTGACTTTCTCGCCGATTTCACTGGCCGAAACCGCGGCCGCACTCGACGGTGCGAGACTTTCGCTGGTGTCGATGGCCGCTTGGCCGGCTTTGTCTTTGACGACCTGCAGTCGTTTTTCGTACCCAGCTCCCTCTTTGTAGAGCATGACTTTCTGTTCTTGCTCCATGATGAGAGTCGCACGACTGCCGTAAACGTGCTCACCATATGGTTCGAAGGAGTTCGTATTGAGCGACGAATACGTCACAACGACGATGTCGTCTTTGTTGTGCTCGTAATTCGGCCCGGGAAACTCGAAGATTGTGTAAACATGATCGTCGATTTCACGTTTATCGTCCCACTTGTCTTTTGGGCCGAGTCCGGCTCGATTGCCGTTATCGTCTTCCCAGGACACACCGTAGTAGTTCTTGCCACCATAACCAAGGACAGCAATCGGTTTGACTTTACCAAGGAAAATGCTGCATGCATCGAGTTGGTGACTACCCAACTCCGCCATGAGACCTCCGCCGGTTTCGTTGTACAATCGCCAGTTGCCGAGGTGCTCGAAGTCTTGGAAACCGAACTCTTTGAGGTCGATTTTTGACTTCTGCAAGGCTTCCATGTCACTATAGAACGCCTTGGCGGTTCCACCGGTTTTCTTCTGCCAGCTGTCACGATTGGGGAAACTATTGTTGCGATGCCACAACGCCCGAATGTGCTTGATTGTCCCGAGCAATCCATTCTGCACGAGATCATTGGCGTTGTCGTAAAGCACGTTGTAGTGTCGCTGGTGACCGACCGCGAGAAGCTTGTTGTTCTTGCGGGCGACTTTGATCATCTCCTTACATTCACCGATGTTGTGAGCCATCAGCTTTTCGGTCAGCACGTGGAGACCGGCGTTGAGACAGTCAATGGCGATTGGTGCGTGAGCGACCAACGGTACCGCAATGACAACGGCTTCGAGCTCAAGATTGCCATCGGCAACGGCTTTGAGCAATTCCTTGTGGGTATTGTAGACGTGGCCGTTTTTCTTGATTTTCGAGGCGGTTTTCTCCCCAAGAATCTTGTTCAGACCGCGTCGGTGATCGTTGCCGTCACCGGTGAATGCCCGTTCGCGATTGCTGGGACGGAGGTCGGCGATGGCGACAATGTCCATATGAGCGGTTGGGTGCTCGTTGAGCAGCACGCTGCCCTCGTCACCAGTTCCGATCCACGCGACCTTCACCGGATTACCGGAGAGTTCTTGATAGCCGGCGAAGGTTGCTCCTGCAGCAACTGCACCCGCTGCCACACCTTTGCCGAATTGTCGCCGGGTCCATCCGCTGGCTTCGTGGAAATTGTCTTGACCAATTTGTTTCTGTTCAGGAGTCAGCGGCATGATTGCCCCTTTTCAATGAAGTACCAAAGTGTGTGTTCAGTGTCTGAGGTGGTTGGATTTACGAGTTTTCAGCTTTCGCATCGTTTCGATGGAACAGCCGATAGAAAATCCCGTCGACACCGAACCACGTTCCCGTGGGCAGGAACGTCAATGCAAGCAAGGCGACGACTTCGATCAAGTTCTTGTTGACGACAAAAGAGTGTTCCGGACCGAGTGGTGCCGGCACTCCGGGCCATGGTGGGGCCACCAAATAGAATGATAGAACCATTCCCGCGCCGAGCAAGGCGGCAATTCGGGTGAAGAAGCCGGAAATCAGCAGGATTCCCAACACGATCAAGGCCCAAATTGTGAGCATGTCGATCGTGTGAATCTGGCTACGCTGCGGAGGCATTTTCGGCATCGCACGTTGTTCTTCCGACAACAAGCCAATGGCTGCGACCTTCAAGTCCGTATCCAATGCTTTGACGGGGGGAATCAGTTCTTTCTTCAGATCCTGAACTTCACTCCACTTCTTTTTGAGGTGTTCGTGTTCGAAGTCCTGATCCGCAGCGGCGAGTTCTTCCTCATAGGCGGCCAACTTCGTGCGGTAGAGTTCGACCTTGCCGACACGCTCTTCCAGAATGTTTCCTTCGGCGTCTTTGACGACACCGGTCCATTCCGGGTCTTCCTTCAACAGCGTTTCGAGTTGTTCGAGGTAAGCGTCGTTCTCGTACATCCGTTGGAGTTTATCAACGGCCTCGTGGTATTCCGGAGCGGCTTTCTCCGTGATGTACTTCCGGAGGTTGTCGAACCGTGCTGGAACTGGTTCCTGCCCTTTGATGATCGCCAAGCGTCCACCGCCATCCAAATTGGGGCGATAGATGAAATACTTCGGATCGTTGCCTTTGAGTTCGACGGGCCAATCGTTGAGTTCAACGGAGAAGTCATCCGACCCATGCAGCAATTGATCCAATTCTTTCCGTTGATCGTCGTTGAGCTTGTAATGGCTGGCGAAGTCTTCTTTCCAGGACTCCCACCGCTTGGCCATCTTGTTGTAGTTGAGCCAATTCAAGCCATCGGGATCGTCGGCCATGTCACGGAAAACATCCCGAAACGGGCCGATGGCGTTTGAGAGATAACCTGATGCTGTCCAAGGGGTTGCAGTTTCTTGGGTCCGATATTTCCACAAACCCTCGTAGAGAAATTGCCAGCCGATGCACAGTCGCAGTGTCACCAGAAAGAAACCAGCAATGATCGAAATGCGCTTCAAATCGCGGGACACTCAACTTCCTCCGACTTCAGTACGATCCTCGATCGATAGATCAAGACCGCAATATCTTATGATAGAGTCAATCTAGTGAAAATGCTTGGTTCCGTTGGGGCGGGAAACGAACCGAAACCGATTACTCGGAATCGGTCACGGACCCGGTCGGGTTCAGGAAAAGCAACTCATCCGGGAGATTGCAGCGAACCGGTCTGAGTGCGCGTCCCCGGCGGGGTGACGGAATCAGCCAAGCACCGACGTCAGGTCGATTATCACAATATGCTTGGGTTTTTTCGAGTCCTAAGACGAAAAAAGCGGTGGAAAGTGCATCCGCTTCGGCCGCAGTGGGTGCGAGAACCGTCACCGAGACCAGTTCATCCACCGGCCAACCGGTCCGCGGATCGATGATATGACCGTAGCGTTTGCCTTCATGGCGAAAGTGTTGCACGCCCGATCCACTGGTCGATAGGGCTCCGTCACACAGCAGAATCGTGGCCAATCGTTCCGTCGGAAACATGGGGTTGCGTATGCCAACCGGCCAACCTGGGTGTCCGTTGTGCTCTCCGCGTGCGATCAAACTACTGTGACCACCCGAGACCAAAAAACTCTCGAACCCTTGCTCCGTGAGTTCTTCCGCCACGACATCCAGAGCATAACCCTTCCCGATGCCGCCAAGATTCAACTCGACATTCGCGTTCAAATACCGAACGGTTTCACCAGATTCGTCGAATTGAATTTTGTCGATCCCAGAGCGTTCCAGACAAGATTGGATCTCCGGCTCGGTCGGCAGACGGTTCTCTTGTCGACACGTCCGCCACAACGCGATGCACGGTCCGGAAGTCGGATCGAAGGCGTGTTCCGTTTCGTGGGAGATGTCACGGGCTTGGCACAGTAGCCGAAACAAATTTGATTCGACCCGCACTGCCTGAGTAGGAGCGTTGCGGTTGATCTCCGCCAATTCGCTGTCATCGCGATAGACGGTCATCTGGTCTTCGAGCTGATGGACCAAATCCAGAACATCCGAAGCAGCCCAGGCTTCCGCTGTTGATCTCGCGTGGGGTTTGCCATCGTCCGAATTCAGCAACACCGCGAACTCGCACGCCATCGCAGTGGCAGCCACACGAATCGTCGAACCGGCACTGGGTTCCGGACTTTCCGGCGAATCCGTGTGCAGATCGTCCGCAATTTTCTCGCCGTGCCGACGCAACTCATCACGAGCCGCTCGACCGGCAAGAAAATCTCTGCGATTCGGGGCCGAGTCCGTCATGGCCTACCGTCTATGCCGTCTGGAAATGGTTCAGATAAGGCAATTGTCCGGCGGTTTTTTCGATTTCTGCTTTTCCTTCGAGGAGTTGCGAAAGGAAATCGTATTCGCCACTGGTCAACGCGGAGCGGGCACTTTCGGCCATGGTCAGCGGAAATTCGGCGTCACCGCATGAGACGCGTTTCGCCACTAAGTCGATCGTGATGGGCAGCGTTGGCGTTTGTTGGACCATGGATGTCAACGTTTCCAGGTCCGCCCGTTCCAGACAGACGGCCGGAATACCGAGCGACGTGCAATTGCCGAAGAAAATTTCCGCATACGATTCGGCGATCACCGCTTCGACACCCCATCGCATCAACGCTTGCGGTGCGTGTTCTCGCGACGACCCGCATCCGAAATTCCGACCAGAAATCAGAATGGTCGACTCTTGAAAATGCGGATGGTCGAATGGGTGTTCTTTATCTTGCTCGCGATCATCTTTGAACGCATGTTCGCCGAGACCATCAAACGTCACGCATCGCAAATACCGAGCGGGAATGATGCGGTCCGTGTCGATATCGTCGATCAACAACGGAATGCCCTGCCCGCGAACTTGTTCGATTTTAGCCATGATACTTGTCTTGTTTTCTTGTTTGGACGATCAATAAAAGAGTCTTGGGGGCGAAGTCGAAGCTCTACACCGCGGCTGGTTCCAGGAGTTCTCGCACGTCGACGACGTGACCGTTGACGGCGGCCGCGGCGACCATCGCGGGGCTCATGAGAAGTGTGCGACCGGTAGGGCTTCCTTGTCGGCCTTTGAAGTTGCGGTTACTGGAAGAGGCACAAATTTCGCGACCGACGAGTTTGTCGGGGTTCATCGCCAAACACATTGAACAACCCGCATCTCGCCAATCGAAGCCGGCTTCGATGAAGATTTGATCCAGCCCTTCTTGTTTGGCTTGCTCGAGGACTTTCTTCGACCCGGGCACCACGAGTGCTCGAACGCCTTCAGCAACATGCCGACCACGAGCGACTTCGGCAGCTTCCCGCAAGTCGGAAATACGACCGTTGGTGCAAGAACCAATGAAGGCCACGTCGATCGACGTTCCCTGGATCGGTTCCCCTTCATGGAGATCCATGAAGGTGAATGCCTCGGACGCGCCGCCGCGTTCTTCGGCTTCAAAGGAGTCCAACGTTGGCAGTTTTTCCTTCACGCCAACCGATTGACCGGGGTTGATGCCCCAAGTGACGGTGGGTTCGATCTGCGAACCGTCGATTTCCACCACATCGTCGAATTCCGCATCCGGACCGGAAGCCAAACTCAGCCACCACTCGGCGGCTCGATCGAATTCTTCACCGGTCGGCGAGTACGGTCGTCCCCGTAAATACTCGATGGTGGTTTCATCGGGATTGACGTAACCGCAACGGGCACCGCCTTCGATGCTCATGTTGCACACGGTCATGCGTTCTTCCATCGTCATGCGGTCAAACACTTCGCCGCTGTACTCATAGGCATAACCGATCCCACCCTTAACCCCAAGTACACGGATGATGTGCAACGCCACATCTTTCGCGAACACACCGGGTTGAAGTTCCCCCGTGACTTTGATCTGTCGGACCTTCGGGCGTTGCAATGCAAGTGTTTGTGTGGAAAGCACATAGGCGACTTGACTGGTGCCGATTCCCAATGCAATGCTGCCGAAGGCACCGTGCGTGCTGGTGTGGCTGTCTCCGCACACCAATGTGAGCCCAGGTTGCGTCAGTCCGAGTTCCGGACCAACGACGTGCACAATTCCTTGTCGATCCCCTTTCAGATCGAACAACTCCACACCGAATTCCCGGCAGTTGATTTCAATTTGCGACATCATCTGTTCGGCTAACGCGTCAGCGAACGGACGAAGTTGGTTGTCGGTGGGAACGATGTGGTCAACGGTGGCAAAGGTGAGTTCCGGATGCAACACGGACAGGTTCCGCTCGCGGAGCATCTCGAACGCTTGCGGGCTGGTCACTTCGTGAATCAAATGGCGACCGATGAACAATTGGGTTTGCCCGGACGGCAATTCGCGAACGGTGTGGTTGTCCCAAACTTTGTTGAACAGGTTGCGTGAGTCAGTCATCTTGTTGAGTTATCCTCTGGATATTCGGTGAAGGCTCCATCATATCGTGCCGACGACCTTTCCGACAACACCTCAGAATATCGGAATTTGTTCGCGGGCGTTTCTGTGTTGAGTTGACGATTTTGCGGACGAACGTCATGTTGGGCGGACACGCCTCGACGTGCCCATGTTCGCCTTAAGCTTTGACGACGAAATGATACCCAATGGCAACTGATGCATATGTTAATCAACTGTTCGGTTTGGATGGCCTCAATGCGGTCGTGATTGGCGGGACTGGCGTCCTGGGGGGCGGTTTTGCCGACACCCTGGCCGCCGCGGGAGCGCATGTGTTCGTCGTCGGTCGCAGCGAAGAGCGGGGCGAACAAGCCGTCAAGCGAATTGAAGCCGCTGGTGGAAGTGCCGAATTTTACGCCGCCGATTCCACAAAACAAGAAGACCTCGAAGGTCTCGTGCAACTCTTGAAAGATCGTGGCCAGGAACTGCACATTTTGATCAATGGTGCTGGCACGAATTCCGCGACGCCTTTCCTCGAAATCGACGACGAGGAATGGGAACGCATTATGAACATCAATTTGCGTGGTGTTCGGTTGTCGTGCCAAGTCTTCGGAAAATTCATGTTGGACTCGAAAACCAACGGATCAATCATCAATATCGCTTCGTTGTCGGGGATTACCGCGCTTTCACGGGTTTACACGTATTCCGCGTCGAAAGCGGCTGTGATTAACCTCACGCAGAATTTGGCCCGCGAATGGGCCACGCAGGGGGTGCGAGTCAACGCGATGTCCCCCGGGTTCTTCCCAGCCGAACAGAATCGCAAGGTTCTCACGCCAGATCGTGTGGCGGATATCATGAAGCACACGCCGGCCAACCGATTTGGCGATCCAGACGAATTGGCCGGGGCGTTGCTGCTGCTGGCATCTCCGAAGGCGGGAAGTTTCATCACCGGAGCCAACATTGTTGTCGACGGCGGTTTCACGGCTATGACAATTTGAAACCGCATCGCGTTCATGGGGAAACCACTGTGCAGGTGGAATTCCCCTGCGGACGCATCTTTACGAAACACCACCCGCAATGGCGAACAACGACCCCCTGCCCTATCTGACCACCGATCTTCCGGGGATTTGCGGTGTGCTGAAGCAGGAACCCGAAGACTTCGTTGTCGAGGAGATTCCCGTTTATCAGCCCAGTGGAGAGGGCGAGCATCTTTTCCTTTGGGTCGAAAAACGCGGAGTCGCTGCGGAACAACTTTCGCGACACATCGCTCAAACGCTCAGTTTGAAGCCAATCGACGTTGGCGTGGCTGGGCTTAAAGATCGTCATGCCGTGACGCGACAGTTTGTGTCCGTGCCAGCGAAATCGTGCCCAAACCCGTCGGTCTTGGAAACCGATGACATCCGCATTCTGCAAGCCGATCAACATACCAACAAACTGAAGACCGGACACCTTCGCGGGAATCGGTTTGAAATCGTGTTACGGGACACTCATGCCGATGCCGTGAAATTGGCCGAACCGATTGCCAAACGGATTTCCGCTCTCGGATTTCCGAATTATTACGGCGAACAACGGTTTGGTCGCGATGGCGAGAACGTCAGTTTGGGCATTCAACTTCTGCGAGGTGAGAAGACGGCCGACGACATTCCGCGGCCCCGTCGCAAGTTTCTTCTGCGGTTCGCACTCTCTGCCGTGCAATCCGACCTGTTCAATCAGGCTCTCGCGAATCGGTTGACGGATCAGTTAATTGACCGCGTGTTGGAGGGCGACGTGATGCAAGTTGTCACGACCGGTGGCGTTTTTCTCGTCGATGATCAGCCCGCTGAACAAACCCGATTCGACGACGGAGAAACGATGACGACCGGACCCATGTTCGGTCCGAAAATGCGACAGCCGACCGGCGAGCCGGCGGAACGGGAAACTCAGGTGCTTCAGGCCGCTGGTCTCGACGAAACGTTCTTCCGCCGCTTCGCAAAACTGACACCAGGTACTCGGCGACCGTACTTGATTCGACCGCAAGATTTGGAATGCGAAGCCATCGAGAATGGTTGTCGATTCCGGTTTTCGCTTCCGAGTGGAGTCTACGCCACGACGTTGCTTCGCGAGTTTCAAAAGACCCCATGCTAGACCATCACCGAGTCCGATGTGGTGGATGGTTCTCATATTTGCTGGGGAAGATCTCGCCGAAACGGCAATGCTAATTGAAACCCACTCTGATCCGCCGCTTGACGACAATCCTAGAATTTGGAAATCGAACATCACCCAATGAAGGATTTATCCGATGGCCAAGAAGAAACGATACGAAGAAGGCGAACGTGTGAAGTGGAAGTGGGGAGACGGTCACGGTCGGGGAACCGTGGAAAAGGTTTACACTCGCAAAGTCACTCGCAAGATTGCCGGCAGCGAAGTTACACGGAATGCCAGCGACGATGAACCCGCCTACTACATCAAACAAAGCGATGGGGATGCTGTTCTTAAATCCCACAGTGAAGTGACGAAGGCGTGATGAGGCCGAAACCGGTCGATCTCGGTTTTTTGTGGCAACTCGCAGTCGGCTACGTTATCATAAGCGATTGAAATACACCGACCGAGTGGAGTTGCTGTCATGGAAAACTACCAAGAATTGAGTCTGCCATTCGTGGATGAGGAGCCTTCAATTCAGGTCGAACCGGATTTGACCATCGACGAGACCTGTGAATTGATTTCGCTCAATTCCGATGGCATCAACATCGAGTCCGAGACCGCATTGCATGATGAGTTGAGACTTCATCGCCGGTCAGACTCGGAACACCGGGAATGGTTGCAGATCCATTTCGACGTGCAGTGATGCTGGCGTTGGTTCGCTCCGCGTGAGTCACTCAACGAACCGGGTAGAGTAAAGTTTGGACCAGAAGCGGTCCTCGATCGGTTGGAGTCACGAGGTGTCGCTCCCAACCCAACTCCGTGATTTGTTGTCGTTGAGCTTCGGAAATCTGGAACCAACCCGCGTTTCCGATCGCCTGTGGGGAACCGAGAACGTCTGCCGCTTGCAAGGCATCGAACACGGAAGGTTCGATCGCCGGACTGTACCCGTAAGTGGCCCGGTACCGCAGAATCTCACCCCAATCTACCAGAATGTGGGTGATCCCCTCGTCTGCCAACGTCTCTCGAATCGTGCGGGCCGGTTTCATCGTGAGTGTCTTCGACGAATTCGAGAAACCATCGAAGACCCACGTTCCGAAGATCGATGTGTTGAAGACGGTTTCGTAGCGGATCGGGAATTGTGCGTCGAAGACTTCCGCATCACCGACCGAAAGCACCGAGATCTCAGCGGGGAGTTCACCACGTTGAATTTGTTCGTTGATGAACTGGATTGATCCGGCTGTCTGACGAGCGGCTTCGGCACGGGCTGCTGACAAATCGCTCAAGTATGGGAGTCGTGTTCCGTAATGAGGGGCGACGGCCAAGTGATGCACCCAGGTGAAGGTGGCGAAGATGCCAATCGTCACCATCCAGATCTTTTGCCGGCTCCACGTTCCTCCGATGCCCGCCAGCACTGCGACTACTGGTAACATGGGAATCCAAAAGCGATCGATGCGGTGCGTGAGTGCCCACCAACTTAGGATGTACCAAGCCACATACACGCTCAAGGCAATCAAAACGGTTCGGAACCATGGGGCCGATGATGTTCGACGCAATCGCAGAAATGCCAATGGAGCCAGCGCAAACAGCAGGACGCTCAGGCCATTGCTTCCCACAATGGGTTGAAGCAGCCAACCTGGGCGACCGTTTTCGAAGACGAACATGCGGCCGATCTCGAATTCCGGCGGACTGTGGGCGGCGGTCCATTGAGCGTTGCGTTCGGCATCCCAGAAGTCACCACCGAAGATATTCCACGCAAGCGGATACACCGGGTTGCCGGTCTGAACCGTGTTTTTGATCAACCAGGGGCCCACCGTAATGATGACCCCGAGCGAATAGAGTCCGATCGCACGAACCAAGCTCCGCAGACGTGACGTGGTTTCGTCGCGTCGAACAAAGCCAAAGATCATCCCGACCCCAATTGGCAGGACGACGGAAATTAACGCCGGATATTTGCAGGCCATTGCACTACCCGCTAGCAGACCGGTGATGAAAACTAACCGCAAATCCGATTGTCGAGTGGCGAGTATTCCGCAATGAATTGACACGATCACAAAGAACGACAGGGCTCCTTCGACGTAAGCCGTCGAAGCCATCGTGGTCGACCACGGAATCGTCAGGTAAACAAAAGCCGCCGCCCATCCTGCGACTTCGCCACACCATCGTCGCGCGGATGCAAAACACGCCAAACCAGTCAACGGGACGAAGCCCATTAACACAGACTTTCCGACGAGCGCTCCAGTGAACCAATCACCGCGAAGCGTCATCGAAAACAAAGAAAGCATTTCCGTCAGAAAGGGAAAGGCGGTGTAGACATTGTGTTCCAGAAATGTGATCTGCCCGTTTTGGTACCACTCTTTCGGCCCCTGCAAGTGGTACTCTTTGACGTCGAAGACCGTCGATGGCAGCACGGCGGCCCAGAGCATCAGAATGACAAACGGAGTCAACGCCGCCAGCATCAACCCGCGTCGCATCGTGCGGGCGTCGATTTCGCGTCGTCCATTTGAAGGCTGTTGGCGTTTGGAGGGTTTCGCAGGTGATGTCTCACGATGAGAGGCTCGTGATCGCCATCGGCAAATCAATTCAGAAGCCACAACCAGACCTGCCAACGTTACCGCCATAAATTGAGTCAACTGCCCTGCCAATCCGGCGAGAAGCGTGAGGAGCGACAAAAATGAGATCCCAATTCCACTGGTGAAGACAAGTCGTTCGCATCGATCGATGTTCAATCCAGTGTTGCCGCGTCCGAGCAATCTCATGACAAGACAACCGATTGCCCAAGCGGTGAGCCACACGAATGCCGCGAGGAGCCAAAGTCCAATGCGTTGTCCGAAGAACTCCCAACCGGCCGGAATTCGCGTCTCGCCGAGTTTGCCGTAGCAGAGGATGACAACGGTATCGAGAAACGCATTGGGCGTTTCTTTCCAGAGATCGAGTCGCGTAAGCTTCTCGGAGTTCTCGATGGTGCGTGTCACATAGAAGGTGACGAATCCAATGACCCAGGTGAATGCCAGTGCAAGCAATGCGGGACTCGGGACGGTCTTCGTCTCATCGGCTGCTGTGTTCACCGAGACTCCCGGTTCGGAATTTGACTATCAATTTGCGAGCACTAATCGAGTGAGAAACTCGCATTCCGGCTTTCCGGCGTAAGTATATCGCATCCTCTCGCAATCTCCCACCGATCGGTTGGCCGGGAACGACATTGCTCACGGGTATCGGATGCTGTCGAACTCGCGTCCCTTTGATTATTGTTGACCGGTGAAAAATCGAGCGACATACTGATAGAAACACATGTCGCCTGAAAGTGCTCTGAAGGGATCGTCTCGCATGTCAACCTCACCACCTCGCTGCGCCGGTCCTGTCACTCGCCGAAGTTTCCTCCAGTGGGGCACGCTTGGTTTGGGCGGTTTGAGTCTGGCCGACCGCTTGCGATTGCAGGCGTCCGCGAATGAGACGGCTTCGAACCGGCAAGAGACCTCGATCATTTTCGTGTGGTTGCCAGGTGGTCCACCGCACATGGAAATGTACGATATGAAGCCCAACGCTCCGCTCGATTATCGAGGAGCGTTTCATCCGATTTCCACGAATGTGCCAGGGTTGGATGTCTGCGAACATATGCCGCTGCATGCGAAATGTGCGGACAAATACAACATCATCCGTTCGGTCGCCCACGAGTTTGCCGATCATGGCGGCGGACACAAACGGTTTCTCACCGGTCGAAAACCCAAAGAGCCCACCGGTTTCGTGAATGATTCCCCCGCGGTTGGTTCGGTCGTGGCGAGAATGCGTGAGCAACACAACACGGGTCTTCCGAACTACGTGACCGGAACGAACGCGGGGCGAGCCGGCGTGGACACTTACAGCTTCGGGGCAGCTTATCTCGGGCCGTCCTATGTGCCATTCAATGTTCCGGGTGATCCGAGTGACGAGAAGTTCGAAGTCAAAAACCTATCGCTGCATCCATCGTTGTCGGATCGGCTCGATGATCGGATGCGATTGCTGAGAGGGTTCGATGAACTTCGACGGGACATCGACCAGAGTGGGCTGATGGACGCGACCGACGAATTCACCGGGAAGGCTTTGGGATTACTGACCAGTGATCGAGCGAGGAGTGCGTTTGATCTTTCTCAAGAACCGGACTCGCTCCGCGATCGCTACGGTCGACACGCCTGGGGACAACGGGCACTCTTGGCACGACGCCTCGTGGAAGCTGGTTGTAGTTTCGTGACGATGGTCATGGAAAACCCCTACCAGTCTGGCGTGAAGTGGCTCAATCAGGGAACGTACAACTGGGATTCGCACGCCGTCAATTGTCACATCTTCGATGATACCAAGTTGCGACTTCCAATTTACGACCGCGCCGTCACCGCGTTAGTGGAGGACCTGCACGATCGCGGTCTGACAGAGAAAGTGATGCTCGTCGTGACGGGAGAATTCGGCCGTACGCCCCGCATCAACAATCAGAACGGGACCAAAACGAAGACGATGCAGCCCGGTCGTGATCACTGGCCACAAGCCATGAGCATGCTTGTCTCAGGCGGCGGAATGCAAACTGGTCAGGTGATTGGTTCGACCACATCCAAAGGCGAACGGCCCAAGGATCGGCCGCTGACTCCGAACGACTTGTGGGCCACGGTCTATCGCCATCTCGGTATCGATTACGAAACCACATTCCCCAATCGCAGCGGCCGCCCGATGCCAATTCTTCCCTTCGGGGAACCCATCACAGAGTTGTTGCCGGGGCGTGAACTCGTCTAACCAAAATGCTTCTTTAGGAATTTCACGGTGTAATCCCAACGCCGATTGTAGAAGACGCGATCCTCTTCGTCCTCAACCGTGAAGACTTCACACTCAACACCGACCTTATCCGCGATCTTCTTCAACTCCAGACCGAAGATTGGATGGTGAATCCCGTCCATAGCGTTTTGCTCCGCAATGCGGGGATCCCGCGACCGCCGATAGAAAAATAATATTGGCGGTGCGTCGGCACTGAAATGCGTGAGAGGCGAGCATTCTTCAATGGTCCGAAATTTCTCCTCACTGATCTCGTTGATCGTCTCGGACGTGTAGCCAAACAGCTCTTGTAAACCGTCCCCTTTCCAAGCGTCGCCTGGAATGTGTTCCTTGATCCAGCGAAGGTCGTAAGACGTTTGTGCGTTGAGCAAAATTACCGCCGAAACCCGAGTTGACTCCCGGAGAACGGGGTCGGTTGCGTTGGCGTCCGCAAGGTCTTCGTGAAAGGCCAGCCACTGAGAGAGACCCGAACCGGCTGACCCCCCGCCAACAGCGATTCGTTCTTTGTCGATATTCCATTTCGCGGCGTTGCGTCGGATAAACTGCAATGCTCGTGCACAATCATGGAAGCACGCCGGAGCAAGGGCGTGATGACTCAAGCGATAATTGAGCGAGACATAGTGGATACCGTGATCGGTAAAGGAGCTTGCGAATAGACCACCTTGCGACTTATCTCCACTTCGGAAACCTCCGCCGTGAATCCAGATCATACACGGGGCCGGTTTCGAGTCGTCCGTTTTCGTCTGGTAGATGTCAAAGACGTGCCGTTCGTGGTCGCCATAACGCACATCTGGAAAATCGGGTTTCACCTTCCGACCAATACCGGTTCGCATGAAGGAATTCAGCGGGCGGTCCGTTGCGGGCTGCGTGCGGTCGCCACGCAATTTGGCCACGCGGGCTCGGAATTCCTTGAGCGTTTTCGCGGCTTCCTTCAGGACAATCACACCATCGCCGTCGGCATCCAATCGCTCGAACAATCGGTTGGGACCGGAAAACTCGGTCTGTGTCAGTTTGCCGTCGCCGTTCTTGTCATCGAGCGTCATCCGCCGAACGAAACGATCGTCGTTGTTCTGTGCGAATACGATCGAAAATGGCAACATCGCAATGATGATCGCCGCTACAAACCGAGTTGCCATCTCAGACTCCCAATGACCAACGTTTCCGATCGAGCGCTGTGACCTGCACGATGTAACACCGATCGTGAGTAAGAAGTGTCGCAACACTTTCGACAAAGTGGCTCAATAATCCAAGCTGGCTCCGCCATCGGCCCAGATGCCTTGGCCGGTGATGAATGAGGATGCGTCGCTGGCAAGGAACAACGCGACTTCGCCGATTTCTTCCGACGTGCCCATACGACCCAACACTTGCAACCCCGCGACGCGGTCCAAAGCGGACTTCGGGTCGGGTAGCGTAGCTGCCCACTCTCGCATCAATGGTGTATCAATGTTGCTCGGCAGAATTGCATTCACGCGGATGCCTTCGGGCCCCAGTTCCTTAGCCAGTGCTTTCGTCAAACTGAGTTGAGCGCCTTTCGTCGAGGCGTATGCGCTGGATTGATCTTGCCCCAGAACGGCTGTCATGGAGGACATGATCACAACCGTGCCCTTCGTCTTTCGCAAGTGCGGCAACGCAAATTGCACCCCTGCGAATGTGCTCACAAAGTTGATCTGCATCACTTGCGCGAGGTCGTCCAGGCTTGTGTCTTCAATGCGTGTCGCAGGCGGATGCACACCAGCGTTATTGACGAGGCAATCCAATCGTCCGAACCGCGTTGCCGCCGCGTCGATCGCCGCTTTCAGTTGCGTCGGTTGACTGACGTCACATGCAAAGACCGCAATTCGACTTTCGATCTCGGAATTGATATCCGATGCCAATTCCTCGGCAGCGGATTGGTCTCGATCGAGAATCGCGACCGACCAACCAGCTTTCGCAAAGACCCGGACGCATCCAGACCCGATTCCCTTGGCACCACCCGTAATGATAACCGAGCGCGTTTCCGACGACATCTTCCTCATCTCCAACCTGAACCATAGCGAAACTAGCCAGTGTCTCTACGGTAGCATCATGTCTCGCTCTTCGATCTCGGTCGCTTCGATCCCCGCATCCCGGAGGGCTTCCCGCAACTTGAGCTCCGCTTCGGGAAGCGAATTGCCCCGACGCGCGATCCGAATTTTGACGCCCGAGTCGCCATCGGCGTTCTGAACAGCTGACAGAACGCGTTCCAGCGAGATTGCAGTGTAATTGTCGGTGTCGGTCCAACTCGCTTCCGGAGATTTCAAGATCCGATACTGGCTGCCATCGATTAGAACATTGACGACTGTCCCAATCTCCAATTCGGTTTCATCGGGCGTGGTTGGTGTTTCGGAGTCAATGGTTCCTTGCACGCCCGACAAATTGGGCGGACTGTCGCCGTCACCATCTCCACTGCCACCGCCCACGCCGAAACCTAGTCCACCCAAATAACTGCCGAGCACCAGGAGTGCCGCAACGACAAGCCCGCCGCCCACGGCTTTCCCGCTGGCTCCGCCGAGCCGATGGCTTGATGGTGTGTGAATCGTCGTGGGGTTCATATTTCGTTTGGTATTCATTCTTTGACCTCCAAGCCCATGACTGCGGGCACGAATTGGATTCCTTCACGGTTGCTGTGCATCAATCGCAATGCCAATTCTAACCCATCGAGTGCAGGTTGGCGCCAGTGAGATTCCGCACTGGACCAGGAAAGCAGAATGATCACGATGTCCTTCGGTTGCGGCAGACGCTTGTAAATGTCGAAGAGTTCATCCGCAAACTCTTCGACAGCTTCACCTTGGAACTCGGCGTATTTGTCGGCTCGCTGACTTTTCGGGAGCTTTTGCAACTCTTGGAGTTCTTGCCCGCGGGTTTGACGAAACCGGAATTTATGCTGCTCCCCGCCCGCCGACAGATGGGCAACTCCCTGCGCATCAATCGAAAGCTCCCAGACATCCACTCGCTTTCGCATTGCTTGATGAGCCAACAGATGCTTGATCGCCGGGTTCCGTTTCTCGGACGACAACTCGGCAGCGAGTTTCCGCAGTTGCTCCCGTTCTTCGGGCGAACGCGGTTGCTGCTTGATGACCTTTTCAATGGTTTCCTTGGGAATGTTGAACAAGGCCGCCATCAGCGTGGCGATCTGTTTGCGATTTTCCAGGGCAAGCTTGAGTTCTTCCGAAAGATCTTGCAAGCGTTGGTCGAAACCCGCGCGGAATTGATCTTGGTCTAGCACCATGGCTTCGAGTTGGTCGGCGAGCAACCGGGCTTCCTCGCGAGCTTCGGCGATTTCAATTCGGGCTTTGCGGTTGATTTCCTCTTCCGTCTTGGTGGTGGTTTCACGCACCTCCATGTACTGAGCGAAAATCACGATAAGCAGCAAGTCGAGGAGCGGAGTGAGCTGAAACGTCAATCGGCGATTCATCAGTCTCATTCCGAGCCTCCCGGAATTTCCAACGGACGAGAGGACAATGCCAGTTCGCGTTTCACACGGGCCGTGGTTTCGCGGACGTGTGTGCGATTTTCACTCAGGCGACTGAAGGTCGTTTCCACCAGACCGTTGATGAACATCAACGCGATGGCCGCGATTAGACCAGCAAAGGTTGACCAAATTGCATCACCGAACCGGCCGACAATGGCATCCACTCCGGTGGTCGGTCCCCCTCCCTGCAACGCGGCCCCGATCGCTAAAATGGTGCCCAAAACCCCCGCCAGCGGGTAGGCTTCGATCATTGTCCGAGACAAGTTGTAGCAGGTCTCGAAGAACAGCGAATTGAGATACTTCCGGCGACCATCCAGGATATTGATTCGGTGGAGCAACGCCTCACGATCGGCACGTCGCGACGGGTTGTCGACGACTTCGTTGACGTCCGCGAGGAACGCTTCAATTTGATCGGACAGATGCCCGGTTGAAGACAGCACACTGCGATGTCGCAAATCCTGGGTGAATTCCGCCAACGACGAGGCAATGTTCTTGAGGTCGCGGCGTGACCAAACCCAAAGCACGAAAAAGAAAAACACATGAATCGCGAACGCGCCGGCGATCACGAATGTCGACAACCCCGACAGGCTATCGAGCAACTCTTGAACTCCCATAAACAACGACTCCCGGCGACACGACATATAAAGTCAAAAAGCGGCGCTGGGATCGATGTTAACTACTGGCAACGAGTTGCAACAGTCTAGAGGTCACGCGGAGGAGGTGACGTGTTCGAATGAAAGCCGAAGGTTCAACGGCTCATTCGAAAATGCGGGACCGACGCGAATGACGAACCGGTGTTCGTGCGGCCTGAATGTGAGGTGTTGGTAAGTCGTGAGACTTGATGTATGGCGGTTGGCTTTGGATGTGGCGTTCGAGCCGTTGCATGGCTTCGGTCAACGCTTGACGAGTCTCTTTGACTTTCCGCAGATGACGGGTCGTGGAAAGAACCGCACGCATCGCCAATCCGCCGGTGACGATCGCCAAAGCACTCATTTGAGTCATTGGCCCGCCGATGTTGGCCACAGCGAGCCCCATCAGGATTCCGCAAAGCAGGCCCACATCTGGCAGGAGCCCTGCGGTTAGAGTTGTCTCGTTTTTCGTCATTGTCAATCTCCCAAAAACTCTGTTAACCAATCAATAGGTCACAGGCCGGGAGTTGCAGAATGTTTCATTTTGGCAACACGCAAATCTTTGAGATTTCCTATGCCATCACCGTTCGAATCGGGACTGCGGATTGCAACGGTTCTACGACTGCGACGGTTTGGTGATCACCAGCAGAATCTGGCTGAGCAGAAAGAGAAAGAGCGGCAAAAAGACGAGAATCCGTGTCACTTTCAGAATGGTTGCGAGTGTCGGACCGGCGATCGGTAGCACTTCAATTTGCGTCGTCGGGTTTTCGATGTTGGCGTTGTCGAGTTTTTCCGACACACGTTCCTTGCGAGCGGAATCGAGTGTCGCCACTTCCGTGGCTTCGATCACGATGGGAAAACTGCGGGATTCGATGAGTGAATCAAGTTGTTCCTGTCCGACCCGCGTGAGACTCGGTTGTTCCGCCTGGAATCGGTCTTGGTAGAGAATCGCATTCCGGACTTCGGCCCGTTTTTCGATGCCGGTTCGATTGTCGAACACCGCTGCCACACCGAGATACGCCAGCACCCCGAAGAACGTCAGCGTCAACACACCGCAGCCGATCGCCGTCATCTGCGATTTGAACTGACTGCGTTCGCTGGTGTCCTCAAAGTGCAGTTCAATCGTCCGCCCCTTGCGAATGCTCTTGCGGACGGCGTGAAGTTGTTCGTAAGCGCGAACAAGGTTGGTCCAGTTGAATGCTTGGATGGCGGTGCCAGCCGAGGTGCGACGGGGTTGATTGGGATGCTCAATCGCTTTGAGCAGAGACTGACCCGCTGGACGTTGCGCGTAGGACTCCGAGGCGTTTTCCAAAACGAGTTCGTCGAGGGTTTCGCCACTGGAGTAACGCTGTTCATCTTCATTAAGAACGAACGTGAGATCCCGACGGTCATGGTCGGCAGTCTCACAGGTCCAAACCGCATCGGGCAAACCGCTACCATTGAGAGTGACTGTTGCGGTCGACAGTGAATCTTCGGTGGAACCGGTGAGGATCGCCGTGATGCGATGATAAGTCTTCGATAGCCCACCGAGAATGCAAAGGTCGCTGAGCAAACTCGACTCGAGATCGCTCCGCGTCATCCGGTTTGCGTTGCCGGTGTTGATACGCCGGCGGAGCCGGATTTCCCGAATCTTCGGAACATCGTCGACGTTCGCATCGGGGTTGCGGGCGTCTTCAATTTGCCCGTGAATCGCAATTGTGGCGGGGTGAATTGCCAACGGAACGGCCGGTAAAATCGTTGCGCCATGTTCGTCACGAATCAACGCAAGTTCGTACGCCAACCCTTCGCCGTAGGCCACGCAGGGAAAGACCATCATCGAGATGCCCTCCCCCGCCAAACGACGGGCCGCTTCCAGCACGCTCGCGGCACTACCGCCAACGAGGACTGTGTCGAGTTCTTTTAGGACGAGTAGTTCCGACCAATCATCGACGATCTTGACCTGCGGCACGAGTTGAAGCAGATCCGTGGTGATATCGCCTGACAGCGTCGCATGGGTGAGTTCGTGCCGCTCCGAATCCCCGATGGCTTGCACCAACGGGAGCATGGCGGGATCGTCACCGACTAACGCAAACCTCATAGCGGATCAGGATTCGAGTGCGGATTTCATGTCGGCGATCAGGTCGTCGGGGTGTTCGATGCCGACGGACACACGGATAGTTTTCTCGCTAATCCCGGCTTCCTTGCGAGCGGCGGCGGTCATCGAGGCGTGACTCATCAGTTCCGGATACTCGACGAGACTTTCCACACCCCCCAACGACTCGGCCAATTGGAAGAGTTTCGTGTTTGACAACACCTTCTGAGCGTATTCCCCGTCGCCGGCGACGTCGAAACTCATCATAGCACCGAAGCCGTCTTGTTGGCGTTTGGCGAGTTCGTGACCGGGGTGCGATTCCAAGCCGGGATAGTAGACTTTCTCGACTTTCGGATGATCCGCCAAGAATCGTGCAAGGGCCATGGCCGATTCTTGATGAGCCTTCATCCGCGGTGCGAGTGTTTTGACTCCCCGCAGAACCAACCATGCATCGAATGGTGAATTCCCCAGTCCAAGTGCGTTGACAATGTACGCGATTTTCTCGCCGTGCTCTTCCGTCTTGGAAACGACGCAGCCGCCGACGACATCGGAGTGCCCGTTGAGGTATTTTGTGGTCGAGTGGATCACGATATCCACACCGTGTTCGAATGGGCGTTGCAACGCGGGGGACAGGAAGGTGTTGTCTGCGATCGTGATAACGCCGAGATCCTTCGCGATATCGGTGACAGCTTTGATGTCGACGATGTTGAGCAACGGATTCGATGGGGTTTCGATCCAAATGCATTTGGTTTCGGGTGTGGCCGCCGCACGGATATTGGCCGGATCTCCCATATTCACGAAGGAAAATTTCAGCCCCATTTTCGTGAATACGTCGGCGAACAGGCGATAGGTACCGCCGTAAATGTCGTGACCGGCGATGATGTGATCACCGGGTTCGAACAGGTGCATTGTGGTGGTGATGGCGGACATCCCGGTGCAAGTCGCGCGGCAACTCACACCGCCTTCAAGCGACGCAATGTTCTCTTCCAGAGCCGCCCGAGTTGGGTTGCCACTGCGGGTGTAGTCGTAACCGGCGTTGGTTTGGCAGTCGTCCCAACGGAATGTCGATGTGGGATAAATCGGCGTCGTGGCACTTTTGTAGCTGGGGTCTTTATCGACCCCGATGTGAACGCTTCGAGTTTGAAAGTGCAGCGGTTGATCGGACGGACTCATAATTTTGGCAATCAGTTGATCAATTCGAGAGAATCAAATTTTGTGTGCAAAAGTGTATTGCTTGGCCTCGTCGATGACAACGATGGACACGTCATTGGCGAGGTCGAGCAGCGAACGGAATCCCAGGTGGTGCGATTAGGTTGTCGCCGTTTCCACTGGCGGTGTGGAATCCGAAAGACAACGGCCGATGTTGCGGACTGCCTGACGCAGGCGTTGGGTGTTTTCGACGATAGCGAGCCGCAAATGGCCTTCGCCTTCCTCACCGAAGCCACGTCCGGGGCTGACCGCGACACCGGCTTCGTCCAGAAGTTTCATCGCGAAGTCGATCGACCCCATTTTGCTCCACGGTTCAGGGATTTTTGCCCAAACGAACATCCCGGCCCGAGGTTTCTCCATCTCCCAACCAATGCGTTCGAGTCCTTCGCAAAGGGCGTCGCGACGCTTCTCGTACTCGGCGGCGACGGCTTCGACGGCCGCCTCCGCGTGTCGCATGGCGACGATGGCGGCAATTTGAACCGCTTGGAAGATGCCGTAGTCGTAGTAACCTTTAATCGTGGCGAGTGCCCGGACCATCTCGGCATTCCCCGTGCAGAAACCGATCCGCCAACCAGCCATCGAGTAACCTTTGCTCATCGTCGTGAATTCGACGCCGACGTCTTTCGCGCCGGGTGTGCTGAGGAAACTCGGGGCTTGATAACCTTCAAAACAAATATCCGCATACGCAAAGTCGCTGATCACAAGGAAGTTGTACTTTTTCGCCAGCTTGACCAGATCGACGTAAAAATCCTGCTCGATGCACGTTCCCGATGGGTTGTGCGGGAAGTTGACGATGACAACTTTCGGGGCGGGGTAAAGATGCTCGCAGGTGTAGGCAATGCGTTCCAGAAATTTGTTGGGATCGCGGACGTCGATTGCGATGACGTTTCCGGCCGCCAGTACGACTGCATAAACGTGAATGGGAAATGACGGAGCCGGCACAATGGCGGTGTCGCCGGGGCCCATCAATGCCAAACACAGGTGGCTAAACCCTTCCTTGGAACCAAGACACGCGAGCACTTCGCTGTCTGGATCGAGTTGCACGCCGTACTTCTTGTAATACCGTTTGGCGACTTCCTTCCGCAGATTGTGAATCCCGTTGGAAACCGAATACCGGTGGTTTTTCGGATCGGAGATCGCTTCGGTGAGTTTTTGGCTGATGATCGGATCAGGCGGATCGGTGGGGTTGCCCATGCCGAGATCGATCACGTCGATCCCCGCCGATCGCTTCTCATACTTCAGCTTGTTGATCTTGCCGAACAGGTACGGCGGCAAGCGTTTGACCCGCTCCGCGACGGGAATGCTGAAAGTGTCATCTTCAAATGGAAGTTCGGATTCACTACGCATGATGGTTCAAAACTGGATTGCAGGAAGGCGGATCGCTGGGGAAATTGTAATCGTTGTGTGTGCGCAGAGGAACGGCGTGCCGATCCGAAAAGACCGACACGCCGAGATTTTTCAGGTTCACCAAAAAACGAACCACCAGAAAAACCGGTGGTTCGTGATTCACTTCATCACTCCAGACCTGACCACGTCACGAAGTTTAGCGACGAGCCGGTGGAGTTTGGCCGGTGGCTTGTCGGACGTTGGCGGTGCCGGCGGGTTCTTGTTGACCCGACACTTGTTGCACGTGACCGCCGGTGGTCATGTCTTTGAGGTAGTCGTCGACGCGGATTTCTTTCTTGAGTTGCTCAAAGACTTTCGCGACGGCCACTTGAGTTTTCTCTTCGATCAGCGAGTTGTAAAGCTCTTGTTGAACTTCCGGGGTCATCTCTTTAACGACCGGGTCCGTGAAGCCTTCACACTTGAGGATCACAAATCGGCCAGGAGCGGCTTGGATGACGGGAGAGACCTCGCCCGCTTTCATCGAGAACGCTCGTTTCACGATTTCCGAGTTGCCAGCGTGCTTGCGAATCGGTGGAACGGTGCCGCCCAGTGCACGGCTGTTCGGTTCGATGGAGTGCTCTTGAGCCAAACGCTCGAAGTCTTCCGGTTTCTTTTTGGCTTCCGCCCAGACGCTTTCCGCGTGACGGAAGTTGTCCAGCATGATCATCTTCGCTTGCACACGTGGACCGTAGGCACTTTCGAAGGCTTTGGCCAAGTCTTCTTTGGTGACGTCGACAGTGTTCCCCGCGAGGGCTTTCAACGCGAGCATTGGCCAAATGACATCGGTGCGGTACTGGAGCGGAGTCAAACCCCGTTCCGAATGCAGCATGGCGTACCAGTTGTCTGGTGTGAGGTTGAATTTCTTGGCGATTTTCAGCACTTCGGCGTCGACTTGTTGAGCCGAAATCTCAATGCCGCGTTCTTCGCAGGCTTGCTGAATGATCAGCCGATTCTTCATGGTTTCCAAGACTTCATCGCCGTAGCGAATGAAGCACTCGTTGGCGACGGTGTCGTAGTTGATCACTTTTTTGCCAACGCGAGCCAACGGACGTTGTCGCAATTTGGCGATTTGATTGGCTTTTTGTTGCCGAGCGGCCGCATCTTCGGCGGTTTCGGCGACAGCTTCGTTTTGCCGCAACAGTTGGAAACCGATGGCGAACAACGCGACGGCCGTCACGGTTCCACCGACAATCCAAACAAGTTTGTTGCGTCGTGCGGCTGCACGAGACTTCGCGGGCTGCATTGGGGTCGGCTCGGTCGGATTCGGGGCACCTTCGGTTGGGAAGGATTGAGCCGCCGGCTCCGGAGTGGAGTGATTCCGTTCACTCATGGTCTGGGTCTCCGTTGGGTCTAAGCGAGGAGTCAAGAAGGTTTTGCGACGGATGATCCGGAAACGCTCCGGGGGTTAGACTCTCAAAGCGGCGGAAATCTAGTCCTTTGCAATTTTTTCGTCAAGTCGGATTTTCATTTTGCCGATAGGACCCTCTTCTTCAGGGTTTTTGGGGGTTTTCGCGTTTGCAATCTTGTTTTGTAACGACGAGTCCGGTCGGGAAATCGTTGCGATTCAGGGTTGATGGACCGATCTTGCTTGCCGCGATGGGTGATTCACGAGAGTTCGCCACGCCGAACCATCTTCCCGCCGGATTGACGCCATTTCGCGTCGGATTCCGACGATGATTCTGTGTACCGAATCCCCGCCGTTACTTTCGGAATCGACGTTTGCGGGGTGATGCAAACGGAAGGATACGACACATCATGCAGCATTCGGACGAAATCGAAAACGACGTTGTGCAGGAACTTCGGCTCCGATCGTGGGCGCGGAGTCACTATGTACCGCCGGAAAATCGCGGCGACGACTTGCACCCGATTGTTCTCGATGAGATGCAGCGCCGCGACGCCGAAATTCTCTCTGGGACTTCATCTCCCGCCCGCGAATGGTCTCAACGACTGTCGATCGGCACTGGAAACACCGATGGCGCTCAGACCACAGCCGTTCACGAGACGCTGGCCTGAAATCGCAGGAAAATCAATGGAAACCGTCCTGACTCCCTGACCGTGCCTTGGGGTCGCGAAGCGGCGGTCCGGTGGAACTCACCTTCCAACCGGACCGCCGCTTTCGTTTTTTGACGGATGGCGATACGGTTCGTCGGAAAGTGTCCCCCGCCCTATGACGGGTGCAGATCGTGGCGGCATGCCGGTGATAGCCTGTCGGCAGACTACTCCGGCAATTCACTCGGGCCGATGAATTCGCTGGCGAATGCGTCGAGAATCATCACTTCGACACGATCCGGGTGCGGGGTGAGTTGGTCGCTAATTGTCGTTTCCGGTTCCGCACTTCCAACCGCCGTGATCCGAATCCGGACCGGCGAGATTCCCAAGGCGATCAACTCGGCCCGAACGGCTTTGGACCGCTGGTAACAAAGCATAATGCCCGTGTTTTCGGTGTCGTGAGCGACGTGGCCGCGAAGATCGATTTTGTTCGGTTTTCCCGCTAATTGCCGGGCGGCTTCCACGAGTTGGTCCAGAGCAGCTTCCGAGAGTGTAAATTCGCCGGTCTCGAACAGGATCGGATTGCCGACGCGTCTGGGTTTCCCCTCGCGAGTGCGGAGAATTTGCAACGATTCCCCCGGCATACTGGCTTGGCGAATGCCTCCCGTTCCCGGACCTGATGTGAACGAGCCGAGCGTATCTAGCCGTTCAACCACCGAATTCAAAGCGAAATTCTTGCCCTCTGGCGATGGCGGTGCGGCTTCATAGCCGGAATATTGCATGATCGCTTCGAGAATCGCCTGATATTTTTTGTCGGCGACCACTTCGCTCAAGGAAACCAGCATGATGAAGAACGTGAGCAACAGCGACATCATATCGCCATAAGTCACGACCCACTCTGGAACTCCGGGGGCTTCGTCATCCATTCGGAACTCGAACTGTTCGCCGTGAAAAAAGTTTGAAGGGAACCTCCCCTTTTCCTTTTTCGGTTGTTCTGACTCGGGAACTGTTTCGATTCCCGGCCGGCAACGAGAATGCGGAAAAACCCTGTTAAATCGGAGATTCTTTGCCGTGGCTTGTCATCTGGGATGGTCTGTTACTGGTAATTCGTTCAATGAAATACTGATCTTGGCAAGACTGAAAGAATTTCCATAATACCTCGCGCCCTAAGGAACCCACTTTGCGGCGGGGTGCTTAGTTCTCTTGACGCATTCGGAAGTCGTCAATTCTGACTCCGGTCAGTAATTCCCATCAAATGAAAGGATTCCCCAGATGACTCACCTCGGGACGTGGGCGGCGTCTCTGCCCGCCAAGATGATCCGTCGAATGATCGGACTCCGACGCCTCGCAGCAGCCATGTTGCTGACCGGCGTGGCTTCGATCGTCATTACTCAGGCCGCGAACTCGCAAGACCGACGCGAATACGATCGCTACCGGAACGACTCGCGTGATTACCGAACCTCGAATCGACCGCCCATCACTCGGGCTGTCTACGAACCTCCGACGGAAGCCCCTTCGCGGGAAGAAATCGATGACATTCTGAAATCCTTGACAGAAACGGAACGCCGCAGCCGCGAACTTTCGTATCCTGACGATCGGCGATATGACGACCGTCGCCCGATCAACACCCAACCCCAGAACTTGACTCGACCCACACGGGAAATGGAAGCCGCACGGCGTGTGCTTCCGCAAGTGAGTCGGGAAGCGGACCGCCTGACCTCGCTGCTCAGCGAAGACATGCGACGAGTTTCTGGCATTCGTCCGTACTTTGACGACTTGCTCCGAATGCGGGCCCGAGTGGCCATCATCTCGCAGCGAGCCCAACAGTACAACGATCACAACGAGATCCACAATGATCTCAAAGGACTCGACAAAGACTGGCGTTTGCTGGCCTATCGTCTTTCGCAACTGAGCGGTCTCAGCCGGAACACCATCCAACAGATTCGCACCATCAACGATTACGCGAAGGAAGTTGGTAAAGTCTTTGAGATTGCTCCGCAGTTGGATCGACGGGCATTGATGTCTCAGACGGCCTCCTTGGCATCCGGCGTGCACAACTTGATGGAAGACATCGAAGTCGAACTACCCCGCTCGCAGCAGAAACAGAATCTGTTGTTGGAAGGGCGTCGAATCCAACAGCAAGCGGAAATCTGCTACGACTCCGTCGCGGATCAGGAAGAATATCGGCTCGTCTTGGACGAGTACCGCATGTTCCAACAAATGTGGTTTCCGTTCGCCACCAAACTGCGACCGCTCAACAACCGGTACTTGGAACGAGACGTTCGTCGCATCAACGAACTCGATCACCAAATGCACGAGTTGTTGTGGATGCCGCACCAGATGGACCGCGAACGGCTAATTTACATCTCTTCGCTGCTCCAACGTGACGTTGATGACTTCTTCGTTCGTGCACCGCTCAAATTGTTGATCGAACTTCCACGTGCCGATCAAGTGTTGGCGATTTCCGATGAATTCTACGGAACCTGCGAGCACTTCAATGATGTCGTTTCGCGGAACGAATCCACGGAACGGGTTGTGGAAGCGTACCAATACGTTGATGACGCCTGGCAGTCATTTAGCGGATTGTTCCGTGATCTCAAAAGCCAAGCCGCTCAACAGGTACTCAGTGAAATCGAGCAGAACATCGAAGCGTTGGCCACCGCGTTGCGGTTCGAGACGGGCAGCAGCTCCGGAAACTACAACTACGACCGAGCCATCGAAGCCATCTCGACCCTGGACAACTTGGCTTACCACTTGGAGTCCGACATTGGTCGCTGGTTGAGCACATCGCGAGAGACGTTCCGCAATCAAGCCATGCAAGATGCGTCCACGTTGACGCAACGCACTCGGCGGATTCACGAAATGCTGATCGCTGGAGCGGATCGGCCCGATGTGATTCGGGAAATCACCGAGCTGGATCGTGATTGGCGAGCGGTCGCGCAATGGATCAACCGTTGCAACACTGTCGATCGACCACATTTGGATCGACTAGCCAACCGCATTTCCCCAGCCGTCGCGGAACTTCGGACGCTGTTATAGGGGAGTCGAAGATCACCCGAATTGATGGGGTTCCGCTCTGATCGTGTTTTATGTTCACGTCCTGCGACGCCGAGATTCGCCTCGGCGTTTTTTCATGCGCGGGTCAAACAGGCCCCCAGGATCGCGGAAACGCCTTGGCAACCGGTTTTTCGGGACTTAGAATAGAAAGCGGTGTTCGACCTAATGATCTTCAACCGTGAAGTGCCATGTCCGAGTTACTGATCCCCTGCCCCAAATGTTCCAGTGCGCTAAAGTTGCCAAACCGCAGTTTGCTGGGCAAGCTGGGGAAGTGTCCGCAGTGCCAGCACAAATTCGTCCTCAAAGAGCCGGAAGAAGTCGAACTTCAACTCGCTGAGGATGAACCCGCGATCGGGACGGCACCTCAATGGGTTCCCGATGAACCTGCCGTCAATTCGCCAGCGGGCAACACTTTCGATTTCCCCGGCGTCAGCGATGAGCCTGCATTTCCCGTCGTGGGCGAACAAGCCCCGGAAACTTCGGTGGCCGTCGAAACCCAACCGGAACCAGCCGTCAACGAGACGCCATCCGCTCCTCTGATTGAACGCGGACAATCCAAAGATGACGTGGTCAAACTTCTCGGCAAACCCGCGAAGAAGAAGATCGTCGCGGCGAAAGTGAAGAATCCAAAAACCGGTGAAGTTGCGACACGCAAGCGAGAATACTTGTTGTTCCAGCATGCAGCCGGTCCCTACAAAATTTTGTTCGATCGCAATCAGGTCGTCGAGATTCACTCGCAGCCAGAATCTGCTACGAAGGCGACCGCAGTGGCTGAAGAAACGGCGGCGACTGCTTCGGTTTCCACGTCTTCCTACCGTCCTGGTCAGCGGAAGAAGAAACAGCGGTTGATGGGCATTCTCACCGGCGCGGGTATTGCGGCGGTGATTGTCGGTGGTGTGGTCTGGGTCAACAATCAACCGGCTCCCGTGGCCGATACCGGACCGAAGAAAGAACCACCGAAAGTCGACAAGAGATTCGTTCAAGAGAAATCCACGTCAGAGTCGGCATTCACGGCATCAAACGAATTCCTCGAAAAGACAATGCCTCCGAAGGGCCAGCCGATCCCGTTGGAAATGGCTCCGTTGGGAACCAGTGCCGTCATCAACTTGCACCCCGCCGACTTGTGGGGCACGAACCCACAATTCCAAGAGTTCCGGGCCGCATTGGGACCACTCGGGACATGGTTGGAAGGACAAATCGAAACCCTCAGCGGTTTCCAACCGACCGAAATCGCGGAACTTCAATTCTACCTCGCACAACCGGGCCAAAACTTGGATCCGATTCTCGCCACGAACGTGCGATTGGTCGAGCCACGAAAGCGGTCGGCATTTCTCGTCGAGTATGGCTTCAAACGGTTGGAAGGCACCGACTCCTCGGACTACTACACGAAAGACGGCCGTGCGTACCTGCTGCGTCCTGACCCTGCCAGCGGGGATGTTCCTTCCTTCTCGGTTTGGAACATGCGGGATATCGAGGAAATGAAAATGACCGAGAGTGGCGGCGGTTCGGCTCGTCCCGGTTTGGATGAACTCCTGCCGATGACCGACCGCAATCGGCCGGTGAGTGTAGTATTCAGCCGCAATGATTTGCTAACGTTCCGCGAAGAAATCCTTCCGGAAAACATTCAGCCAGCGGCCGAAGTCGTGTTGGAGTGGTTGGATGCGGGTGTCGAGATCGACGCGGTCGCCTGGAGCATGCAACTGACCGATCGACAATTCGTCTCGCAACTCCAAGTCCGGAGCGGCAACAGCGGATCGTCGCTGCAAACCGTCACCCGGACAATGGAAAAACATCTTCGCCAACTGCCCGAGGAACTGCTTGGCATGGTGCGAAAAATGTCCCCGGCACAACGTGGATATCGACAGTTGATCGGGCGATTCCCCGCGATGATGCAAATGTATTCGCTGAAAACGCTGACGGGGAAAGGTGATCGGTTCGTGCAACTGACAACCGTTCTCGATGAGCGAGCCGCTCCGAATTTGGCGTTGGCGGCGTTGCTAACATGGGATGAATCGACTCGCACCGATTTCTCCAAATCTGTTGGCCCGGCACCCACTTCGAAGGAACCCCAACTTCCGACCACGATCGCGGGGCGTCTGAAGCTGCCAATCGAAGCGGAATTCACTCGTCGCCCATTGCAGGAAGCGATCACCGATATCGCCGAAGCCACGAAACTGACCATCGTAATCGACGGCGATGCCCTGAAGTTTGCCGGTTACACGAAGAACATGCCGCAGTCATTCAATCTCGGCATCATCCCCTCCGAGCAAGCACTTGCAAAGATCTTCAGCCAATACGACAAGATGTGTATTTGCATCAAGGATGAGCAGAAGATGACGCTCGAAGTCACCACCTTCCAATTTGCCGAAAAGAACAAGCTCAAACCACTTGAGTTGGAAATGCCCAAGGAATAGCGGTCGAGCGAATCGGTTTCCCCAAACCGCAAGTGGTGTCCTCATGCCCTCACAGTTTCCGTGTCCGCATTGTCAGGCACCGTTACGGATTCGAAATCGTGCGTATCTTGGGAAGGAACTCGACTGTCCACACTGTGATCAACCCATCCGGATCGTCGCCGGCATTGACACGGAATTCCTTGCCGAACCATTGGGTGAACCGGAACTTCCGATTCCTATGGAAGCTCGGAATCACTTGTGGACACCGCAACGAATCTCTTGGGCTCTCGCGGCAAGCCTGGGGCTGTTGTTGATGGGCGTTCTGTTCTGGCCGAACCAGGAAAGTTCCAAAATAACCGCCGAGAAAGACTTGCCGTCAAAGAACCCCACGCGGGCTGACGAGGATACGGGCACTCCACCAGTCGAAACTCCTGTGGAAACGGATGAGCCACCAACAGTGGTCGATGACCCCGCACCGCCGGTCGTTGAAGTCCCGGTGGTACCCGTCGCCATCGTCGAAGAGAATGGCGATCCCCCAAAGATTGATGTTCCGTTGCCCGCGCCTCCCGAGCCCAATGATCCCCCAGAGATGCAAGCCGCCCTCGATCAGCCGATTGAACCGATGTTTGCAGCTGACGTCGCCATAGAACCGGCGGTAGTCGTCGACGTGCAGCAAGCACTCGATGTGCGAGTGAAGCGGTTCGATCAACCGCGACCGATTGCAGTACGGGAAATCCTGACCGAGTTCGAGGAGTTTCTCGGCGTGCCAATTCGGACCGCAGACCCGCGAATTCCCCCGGCTCAACTCGATCGAACTGTGACCATATTGCTAGAAGACACAACGCTCGGCGAGATCTTGAAGTCTGTCACGGAACAGGCGGGGCTGAGTTTTGAAATTCAAGACGGCGAAATCGTACTGATCCCGTCGCAGGAGTAAATACTGTGGAATTGGATGACGAGTTGTGCCTTTGTTTCCATGTCTCCAAGCGGAAGGTGTTGAACTACTTGCGGATTCACCAGCCACGGGTTCCGAGTCAACTTGCGGACTGCGGAGGAGCGGGGACCGGCTGTGGTTGGTGCGTGCCGTTTCTCAAACGCTACTTTCAGGAGTCACGCGAAGGCGATGTGCTTTTGGCCGATGAGCCCACCGCAGACGAGTACGCCATGGGACGCGGTGGCTATATTCAATCCGGCCAGGGTAGCCCCCCACCCGGTGCAACTCCGCCGCCGCAAGTTTGAGCGTTGAACCTCTTCCGAAGATCAAAGTGAACGAAAACGATGACCAAAACCAAATCTGTCTCTCTTGGATTGACCGCTCTGATTCTGGCGGCAACGATCGTGGTTCCCGTGGGCGACGTCGTCGCCGGCAAAAACCTTGAGGGGATCGCATGCCGGTCGGTGCATTTGGGATATCCAGCTCCCGAAGGGCGGACGTTTTACAACGAGGCTACAATACGCAAGTCCGCGCCGGGCTCGTATTTCATGGTCTGCGGTTGGAACCGGGGATATTTTGGACTGCAAGAAATCGGCAATGGCAAGAAGGTCGTTTTGTTTTCAGTCTGGGATTCTGGCCAAAACAATCCGAACGCGGTTCCTGCAGAGAAACGCGTGAAAATTCTTCACCAAGATGCGGACGTTCGAGTCGGCCGATTTGGTGGCGAAGGCTCAGGAGGGCAGTCGTTTTTCGATTTTGATTGGAAGATCGGTGAAACGTACCGTTGCATGGTCAGAGCAACTCCCAACGGACCACGCACCGAGTACGCCGGGTATTTCTATCTTCCCAAGACCAAGGAATGGAAACACCTTGTCACGTTTTCGACATTGAGCAAGGGGCAGCCACTCCGAGGGTATTACTCATTTGTCGAGGACTTTAAGCGCAATCGTGTGTCAACGACTCATGCCCGTGTTGCGGACTTCGGCTCTGGTTGGGTCGAAACAACCACAGGCGAATGGATTCCATTGCTGAAAGCTCGTTTTACCGGCGATGCAAATCCGGTCATGAACATCAACGGCGGAAAAACCTCCCCGACGACCTTTTTTCTCGCGACTGGCGGGGAAACGAAAAACGTCGATACGCCACTCCGTGAGATGATCGAACTTCCGGCGGACCAGAATCGGAAGCCACCGGAAGATTTGCCGAAATAGACGGTTTTGGGATCAATCCTCGACCGATTGCGTCTGCCGAATGTGTCCGTAATTGAGAATGGCAACAAACACGCTGCCGCCAATCATGTTGCCGAGCAAGGCAAGCAGGACGAAGCGTGTGGTGTCGCTGAGTGTGAAATCTTCGCTCGTGAACATGGCCATGCAGATTTCCGCGGTTCCGGCGATCGAGTGGTGGAAACCACCGAGTCCGATGATGAATGTCACAATGTAAATTAGTGCGACTTTGCTGAAATCGGGCGGAGTGGCTAACACCAACCATGCACCCTGAGCCATTAGCCAACCGGCGAGCACGGAACTAATCAGCAACTCCGATCGCTCGAAATGGACCAAGTGGTGCCCCATTTCCAAAATGCCTTCGTTAGCTTGGACAACCGACGACGCCGAAGTTAGCAATGCGGCAATCAGCGTGGCGCCGATTAAGTTGCCAAGAATGACAATTCCCCAAAGTCGCAGAAGCGACCAAAACTTGGCCTGACGGTCCAAGACTGGATAGACCGCCGTGGCGGTATGTTCGGTGAACAACTGGGCTCCGCTGATGATACAGACGATAAAACCGACCGGGTAAACCACCGCGGTGGCGAGTCGCGTGAGCATTGGGGAGTGCAAAGGAATCGTCGCTTGCGTGACGACAGCCACTGCCAACGCAGAAAACCCCACAATCAGCCCGCCCGCAATCGACGACAATGCCAAAGACACTTGCGGTCGCTTGATCTGTTCCAACCCCTCTTGAATCGCCCGCTCTAGGGTATCATCGGGATGGCGAACCGTTTCATCGTTCCGCTTGATGATGACCGGAGTGTACGTCTGATCTTCACGACCTCGATTCTGGGCACGTTCGGTCTCGATCTGCCCTTGCCGTTTGGCTCGTCGTCCGTTCGGCAGAAGAATCATGGTTTCCGTGCCCTCCGTGGATGGCGGAGTTGGATTGTTCGTCGTTGGTTGTGGCTGTTGCTCGTCCGTCATGAATGGCTCTCGAAACGATTATTTGAATGCAAGTTGAGACCGAGTTTGCAAATCATATACCGCCGCCCTAGTCCCGCCAGTCGGTTAGGGAACGACATCGATCAACGCAATGTAATGATATCGCAACCAAGAAACGGATGATTATCAAGCTCAAGCAAGGTAACGCCGCCGAGTCTCGTTCTGTCGATCCGCATGCGGGACAAGAACCAAACCGGCACCGGTCGGAAATTGTTCAGTCTGCTCTTCTACGAATCAGTTGTGACTGGTCTTGAACGGAATTGCCGTGTGAAAATCGTGTTTAGATGATTGGCGCGGCATTTGCTCCTCTTTCTACAGTCGAACACAGAAATTCACTGAATTGTTAGAAAGATCAAGAGGAGACATTGATGAAACGTTTTACCTGGGCACTTCCCCTCGCCGTGTTCTCGTGTAGTTTGATTTTGGCCGGGTGTGGTGGTGCTGATACCACTGGCGTCGGCGAAACGGACGAAACCACCGCAGACGGTGAACTTCGTCCCGGAGATATCGAGGATGGCCACGCGGAAGAAGGTTCGATTCACACCGTCAAAGGCGAAGTCGAGAAAATCTACGACGCCCACACGATTGCGATTTCCAGCGATTGGGAGTTGTTTCAAAACGACTTGATTGTCGTTTCCGAAGACACACTTCCGACCGATCTGCAGGTAGATGACTACGTGGAAGTTACGGGCGAAGTGAGAAAAGTGGCCTGGATCGAAGTCGAGAAAGAATACGATTGGTTGGACTTTGAACCCAAAGTCGAAGCCGAACTCGAAGATGTCGAAGGCTTCCTGGTCGCCAACAAGTTGGTTGTGACCGAGCATGACGACGACGACGAGTAGATGAAGTAATCTCCTGACACTAGGGGAGGACGACAAAAAGCAAAACCGCCCAGGGGGATCGATGACCCAGGGGCGGTTTTTTCGTTATCTGCTTCGATTTCGCCAGTGATGGATGGTGGTGGCAATTGACCACACAAGAATACCGCCGCCGCACACCCACCAGAACCACCGCCATTGTACGTCGACCCAGCCGACCAGCAGTAGCAGTCCGGAGCCGAGTAATCCGAAAACGTCGTCTCGTTTCATCGTGCTCGACTGACCGCGGATTTTCGTGCAGTTGCTCGGCGTGTGGTTGCCAATGCAAGTGACTTGCGAGCGGCCGGCCGGAAGATTCTGAGCATCTGATCGGCGTCGCGGTAGCGACTTTTCGGGTCGAGTTCCATCGACTTTTTTAGAACTTGCAACAGGTCGGCGTGAACACGACGTCGCAAGGCCGTGAAACCAGGAGGCGGCCAATCAAATGGGTACTCCGGGAGGTTCCCCGTCAGCATCCGGTAAATGCACAATCCGAGCGAAAAGACATCGGATCGGCTCGAAGGTTTTCCCATCGCTTGTTCTGGTGACATATAACCGACCGTGCCCGAACCCGACGCCTTGATGGTCTTCTGCGCGACCTTGGCGATCCCGAAATCGGTCAGACGCACGCGATTGCCCGGAAACAGAATGAAGTTTTCCGGCTTGATGTCACAGTGAATGATCTTCTGTCGATGAGCATACGCCACCGCTTCGATCATTTGATCGCTGAGTTCCAACACCGTCTTGAGTGACATTCGGCTTCGTAACCGATCCGCGAGGGATTTTTCACCGAGCGGGAACACGATCACGAAGTAATCGTCGATGAAACTTGCGTTCTTGAGCGAAAGAATGTTGTTGTGATCAAGCCGAGCCGTCAATCGGACTTCACGTCGGAAATCCTCGAGGACGTCATCGTTGAGCACATGCTGATGCGGCACCTTGATGGCGACACGAATCCCTTCGATCGTGTCCATCGCGCGAAAAACAGCCCCGAAGCCGCCATCGGCAAGTCGTTGTTCAATCCGGTATTTTCCAAGTCTTTGGCGGGATTTGAGCACGGGCGGCCTACTTGTGTAGTTGCGGAGGAACGGCAAAAACGTTGAAGGTTCATTCGTGGGGTATAGCTTGTATCGACCAACCGGACGCAATCGGTTGGCCTGGTCCCCGGAAAAATCGGAACACGCGCCGAGCCGGGATGAACCGATCCGACCAGGCAGACGTGATAAACTAACGAAACTTTGGCGAAAACACCGGACTCGCGGAACGAACCAGTGAGGCTGTTGATGCTTCTCATCCGATCGTCGGCCATCTACAATTCTTTCTCCACGGCGGCATTTCCGCAATCATGATTGCCAAAAAATCTCGAAACACGAAATCGGTATGAATCTCACTCCGCCCAGCAATGTTCGGCAGCGTTTGGAACGCCTGAAATCCAACCTGAGCGGCGTGATTCAGGGGAAGGGCGAGTGTATCGACATCCTGTTGGTCGCGGTGCTTGCCGGTGGATCGGTGTTGATGGACGATGTGCCCGGCGTTGGCAAAACGACCTTGGCCAAAGCATTGGCCAATTCGATCGACCTGTCCTTTCAGCGCGTCCAATTCACACCAGATTTGTTGCCAAGTGATATTCTTGGGTCGTCGATCTACAACCCGGTCGACGGCAATTTTCAGTTCCGACGCGGGCCGATTTTCTGCAATGTGCTTCTCGCGGACGAAATTAACCGAGCTTCGCCGCGAACACAGTCGGCGTTGTTGGAGGCGATGAGCGAGTCCCAAGCCACAATCGACGGTGTCTGTCACCCGTTGCATGCTCCGTTCTTCGTGTTGGCGACACAAAACCCGATCGATTTCCACGGAACCTACCCGCTACCAGAGGCTCAGTTGGATCGGTTTCTGATCCAACTGCACTTGGGATATCCGGATTTGGACGATGAAGTCAACATTCTGTTCTCGCAATCGCTGTCACACCCTGTTGATGACTTGCAACCGGTCCTTTCCCAGGAGGAGTTGCTTTCACTTCAGGAGATCGTGACCCACGTGCACGTGGAACGCAATGTGGCCGAGTATATCGTTCGAATTGTTCAGGAGTCCCGCACAGACAGCCGATTGAAACTGGGGGTCAGTCCGCGTGGGTCTCTTATGCTCTTCCGGGCGGCCCAGGCGACCGCGTACCAAGCCGGACGGGACTTCGTGCTTCCGGACGATGTGCAAAAAGTTGCCCCGTATGTTCTTCCGCACCGAGTTGTGCTGACCTCGAAAGCCAAGTATGGCAGCGCTTCTCGGGGCGAGGTCGTCCAATCGTTGTTGGAGCGGGTGGATGTTCCGGTCTGAGATTTGAAAAACCTCACTCGCAGCGTTGACGTACCGTCAGTGATCCGTCAGAACTCGCGTTGACGCCAATTTTCGCACTAAGCACTCTGTGACTTTCAAGTTGGGAAACCTAACCATGGCCAAGAAAACGATTGCCGACGTCGATGTTTCGGGCAAGACCGTTTTGATGCGTGTTGATTTCAATGTCCCACTCGATGGGGAGAACATCACCGATGATCGTCGGATTCGGATGGCGTTGCCTTCGATCAAGTCCGTTCTCGATCGGGGGGGAAAGTTGATCCTGATGAGCCACCTTGGTCGCCCGGCCGGCGACGGATCAGCGGACGACAAGAAGTTCAGCTTGGCACCGGCTGCAAAGCGACTCGGGGAACTGCTGGGATCGAACGTGGTCTTCGCGGAAGACACTGTCGGTGACGATGCGAAAGCCAAAGTGGCCGCACTTGCAGCAGGAGATACGTTGGTTCTAGAAAACCTGCGATTCAACAAAGGCGAGAAAAAAGGTGACCGCGAATTCGCTGGCAAACTCGCGTCGTTCGCTGACATCTACTGCAACGACGCCTTCGGAACTTGTCATCGGACAGATGCTTCGATGCTCGCCGTCCCGGAAGCCATGGGCGATCAGCCCAAAGTTGTTGGCTTCTTAGTCGAGAAGGAAATTCAGTACCTCACCGACGCAATCTCCACTCCAGAGCGACCATTCGTGGCGATCTTGGGCGGGGCGAAGGTGTCCGACAAAATCGAAGTCATCGAGAATCTGCTCGGCAAGTGTGATCAGGTTCTCATCGGCGGGGCGATGGCGTACACGTTCTCACTCGCCCAAGGTGGTAAAGTCGGCGGAAGTCTCGTTGAGGAAGACAAAGTCGATCTCGCCAAAAGTCTCATTGAAAAAGGTGGCGACAAACTCGTTCTGCCGGTTGATACGCACTGTGGTGACGATTTCAAATCGGAATGCAACAAGCAAGTCGTCGCGGCGGGGGAAATTCCTGACGGTTGGGAAGGTTTCGACATCGGCCCGGAAACAGCCAAGAAGTACAGTGAACTCTTGGCGTCGGCAAAAACGATTGTTTGGAACGGTCCAATGGGCGTATTTGAAATGCCGCCCTTCGACGAAGGCACCAAGACCGTTGCCAAAGCCGTCGCCGATGCGGATGCGACAAGCATCATCGGTGGTGGCGACAGTGCGGCGGCCGTCGATCAACTCGGATTCGCCGACCAAGTCAGCCACGTCAGCACCGGTGGCGGTGCCAGCTTGGAAATGCTCAAAGGCGGTGAGTTCGCAGCGGTCAAAGCGCTTGACGACAAATAGAACTCAACTCGAAACGCCGGAGCTATTTTCGATGCAGTAACGCCAAATACCCACCATCTGCCGGGCGACCGGGATGGTGGGTTTGGTCTTTAGTGAACTGCATCTCTGGCCGCTCTGCCAAGACCGCGTCCACGACTTCGCGGTTCTCTTCCGGTTCGATACTGCACGTCGAATACAACACTCGCCCACCGGATCCAACCCGGTCACACGCTGCCTTTAGCAAGCGTTCTTGCAACGGGCGGAGTTCCTGTAAGTCGTCGGGACGGATTCGCCAGCGGGCATCTGGACGACGACCAAGCACGCCGGTGTTCGAACACGGGGCATCGACCAGAACCGCATCGAACGGACCATCCGGTGTGTCGGAACCATCTGCTTGAATAAGTTGTGGTTCCACGATTGTGAGTCGGAGCCGAGTCGCGTTTTCAATGACTCGGTCCAACCGTTGCGGACGAATGTCGGTCGCGATCAATCGACCCTGGTTTTGCATTCGCTCAGCCAGGTGCGTTGTCTTGCCGCCAGGAGCAGCACACAAATCTAAGACCGATTCGCCGGGCTGCGGATCAAGCCAAGTCGCGGCTCGCATGGCAGTCAAATCTTGCACCGCAAACAGCCCGTCAGCGAATCCTGGCAGCGATTCGGGGCGGACCTGGCTTTGCATTTCGATTGCTTCGGGCAACTCCCCTGCCCGACACTCAAGGTCCAACTCTCGAAGCTGGGCAAGCAATTGCTCACGCGACGTTTCGAGGTTCTCGTCAAGCGGGACCGGATTGACTCGCAGCCAAAGTGGCGGTGGCGTGTTGAACCAGAACCCCAATGCAGTCATCTCTTCGAGAGAAAACCGGCGATGCCAACGTTTTACAAGCCAACGCGGAAAACTGAACGCCGACGCAAAATGCCGAACGGGTTGCTTCTGCGGATCGTCGAAAACGGGTTCGGGGAACTTGCGGAATTGTCCGGCCGTCTGCGGGACCGCATCCGCAGCCAATTCCGTCGTGTATTCCTCCGTCACGTTTCGTGAAACTGCCCGTAGGACACCGTTCAGCAGACCGGTCCAACGTGCTGACCCAACTCGCCGACCAACTTCGACCGTTTCATGGACCGCAGCGTGCGATGGAATCGAATCGAGCATGAGCAGTTGATACACGCCAAGTTGCAGCAATAACCACAAATCATCTTCAATGGATTTTCGCGGCCGATCGACAAAATTCGTGATGACGGCGTCGAGTGTCATCTTCCGGCGAGTGACACCGTAAACCAATTCCATCGCGAATCCCCGATCTTGAGGCGATAGATCGGACGCGTTCAAACGCCGATCCAAACTCTCATCGACAAACACGGACTCGGTTCGCGCATCTTTCAACACGATGAACGCGAGGTCACGTGGCGATTGGGGGATTCGATTTGTGGGCGACATGCCGGCCTTTGTCGATCCGAACATTACCGGGCTGAGGCGGTGAGAGTTGCCAAATCGTCGAAGAAACGCGGGTATGTCTTCGCGGTGCAACCGGGGTCGGCGATTTCGATTCCCTCCGCCCGCAATCCCAGCAGCGAGAAACTCATCGCCATACGATGGTCGTCGTACGTTTGAATCACAGCTGGTCGGACGGGTCCTGGGTGAATCGTCAGACTGTCTTCGGTGGTTTCAACCGCAATTCCTGCCCGTTGAAGTTCCGTCGCAACGGCGGCGATTCGATCAGTTTCCTTGAACCGCACGTGTCCGATATTCCGCATGGTCGTTGGACCGTCCGCGAAAACAGCCACCGTGGCCAACGTCTGAGCGGTGTCGCTGATGGCATTCATGTCGATATCAATGCCCCGTAGATCCCCACCGCGAACCGTGAGAGAGTTGGTGTTCTCGACCAATTCACATCCCATTTGTTCCAACGCATCGACGAAATTCACATCCCCTTGCAAGGCGCTGCGAGACAACCCGTCGACCGTGACTTCACCCCCAGAAATAGCGGCCGCAGCGAAGAAGTAACTCGCGGCTGATGCATCCGGTTCGATCTCGAACTCGGTACTGCGGTATTTCTGCGGTTGGATTCGAAAGCTTTGGGCATCAGGACGTTCGACATCGACATCAAACCGTGCCATAACGCCGAGTGTCATTTCCACGTAAGGCTTGGAGACCAGTTCCTCCGAAAGAACCAGTTCGATCGGCTCGCGAGCCGCAACCGCCGCCATCAGCAAACCGCTGAGGTACTGACTTGAGACGGACCCATCAATCTTCGCCGTACCCCCGGCTAATCCGGAAGAAACAACCTCCAACGGCGGGCAGTCGGTCCCCAAGAGACACCGCGTTGGCACACCTAATTCATTGAGCGTATCGACCAGATCCTGAATCGGACGTTCACGCATTCGTGAATTTCCATCCAATTCATACCGCCCCGAACCTGTGGCACACAAAGCCGTGAGGAAACGAATGCTTGTTCCACTGTTCTCGACGTACAGCTTTGCCTCACGAGCCGGCAAGCTCCCTCGACAACCTTCAATTTCGACCGTGCAGGCATCGAGGTCGTGTGTCAGGGTAATCCCTAACCTCCGAAGACTCTCGATCATGACTTTGGTATCGGTGCTTTCCAAGACCCCTGTCAGCTGTGATGTCCCCTCCGCCAGCGCAGCGACGATCAACGCCCGATTCGTCAGACTTTTCGAGCCGGGAGGCCGAATGTGACCGGAAATTGGGCGAACAACAGGATTGATCGGTAGGGGATCGTCAAGCATGAAGTCTCCTGACCGTATCACGGTCTTGAGTGTCGGCGATTCAGTTCCAATCGATTCGTGAAGACCGAAGTTCGCCGGATAACACCCGTTCGGGTGAGTTGTAAACAGTTTTCAACTGGTCGAAAGACACAGCATTTTGACGAAAACAGCACTGGCTGTCCATCATCGTCTATAACTTCCGGCCGAAAAACCCACCGATTTTCTGGTTTCCTGCCTTCAAGCGTTTGACAATTTCCTTCCCCCGACATACATTTCGTAGACACACCAACGGACGTGTAGATCAGTTGGCTAGATCGCCACGTTGACATCGTGGAGGTCACAGGTTCGAGTCCTGTCACGTCCATTCTAACTCAAATGCCCACAAGGACTTACGACAAGCCCTTGTGGGCATTTTTCGTGGGCAACTTTATGGGCAATTCCGTGGGCAATTTTTCGGCGGGAAAATGACCAGTCGATTAGGTTGCGAAAGTTCTGATAGAAAGTGATTTTCGTTCTTGGATTCTCCGAGTTCACGATAGTCTGTACAAATTCTCCATTATATGATTCCGCTACCAATGGACGAATTCATTGGTTCGATGAGCATAACCGAAACAAAGATTGCGTAATTGGGGCAGAGCCAGAGAAAACCACGTCGTTGGTAAATGGCAGTAGCCGTGGCCGAGAACCTGATCGCCGATTGAACCAATTGCCAACTCATCGACTGGCAATCTGTTCCCTCAGCCGGAGAAGTAGTGATGTTCACTCTTCCATCTTTGGCTGACGGTGCGGCGATCGTGTCGGCTGTGGTCGGAACCGTATAGTTCTGGCTTTGGCTGAAAGAACGCCCCCGTTAGTCACAGAAGCTCCCACCGCAATGCGGTGGGAGCTTTCTGCTTTTGCCGGGCATGCAATCATGCTTGCTCAATTGTTGTCTTGCACTGCTGGTGGCGTTGTGTATAGTGGCTCATTCGCTCGTCTGAACGATGGAAGGACCATGAAACAAAAATGTGATCCATTCGAACCGACAGCCGTTTTTTGTGTCCAGACCGTTTACGGCATAAAAACAAGAGGCAGCAATGAGTATCAGCAAAGAAGCGGCGATCAGGCATTTGGATTCTGTGTTGATTGATTTTGAGAATATCAATCGATTCTCTGACTTCGGACGAGATTGTACTGACGATGAAAGACATGCTTGTGTAGTGCGGATGAAAGCGGCAATTCGACGACTCGCACCGTCTGATAGCGAATACTTGTCATCAATGATGGACACCTCAATAACCCCCGAATGGGGAGATGTGTATCAACTGGCGGGGATTGTTCAAGCGCTTCGGGCGGATTTTGCAGAAGACTGCCTTGATTCATTCCGTGAACTCGTCAATGCGGAACTTTATGACGACTTCCTGGGAATGGCCGAGTTCCTTCTTCACGAACAATCGTTGAAACAACCGGCCGCAGTAATCGCCGGAAGCGTTCTCGAAGAGCATCTTCGGAAGCTGAGCTTGAAGAACGGCGTCGATATCGAGGCGAAGAAGAATGGGAAATCCGAGCCGTTGAAAGCTTCTCGGTTGAATGCTGATCTGCGCAAAGCGAGTGTTTACAACCAAAACGAAATGAAACAGGTTGAAGCATGGCTGGCGATTCGCAACAGCGCAGCACATGGAAAGTACGAAGAGTTCGACGAAAGCCAAGTCGAAGTCATGCTTCTTGGGATTCGGGGGTTCTTGAGTAGGTATCCGGCGTAGGCGTATGGAATCGAACAACGAGACTTTGCAGCAAGCCAGAAACATGAAATTCTCAGAAATCATTGAATCGCACCACCCATTTACGCCCGAGCAACACAAGCGGATATGGGAAACTGCCGACTTTTGCTTGGACACAAACGTTCTGTTGAACGTGTACCGGTACAGCCCCGAAAAACGTGAAGAGTTTCTTGCACTTCTCCAACGCATAAAAGATAGGTTGTTTGTTCCTTATACGGTTGCGGCAGAATTTGCACGCAACAGGAAGATAGTTATCCGAGAGCAATTCGCTCCACAAGAAGAAGTGAAGAGCACGCTAGAAAAGCTAAAAAAGAGAATTGAAAGCGGCTTTGCACGTCACGCTGAAAAAGACAATCTCCACAATATGATCGAGGGCATGGTGAAGGTTGTCGATGAAAAATACGAGATTGAAAAGTCGGCACACCTTGACCTAGTCCATGACGATAAAATCCTCCTTGCATTGTCAGAAATTTTAGATGAGCGAGTGGGTGAAAAGCTAGACACCAGCAGCGTTGAGAAGGAATACAACCAACGCAAAAAAGATTCTCGACCACCGTATTGCGAGACGGATGACAAGAAGGATTCTTTTCGTAAGATGGGCGATGTCACCATCTGGCTTGAGCTTCTAAACAAGTATAAGGAATCATCCAAACCTGTGATTTTTGTGACAGGCGACCAGAAACAGAATTGGTGGCAGAAGACCGAAGGGCATTCAGAACCTCAGCACAGTTTGATTCAGGAAATGACCGAGAAATCAAAGGCTGGCTGTCTCTTCTATCGGGATGACCGTTTTATTCATGCTGCAACGAAGTATCTTGGCGTTGAACCTTCGCCTGGCTTGGTTCAGGAAACGAAGGACATCCGTCGAAGAATCAGGGAGAATCGCAAACGCAAAAAGAAAAGTGAATACTACACTCCAATAGAAATTTCTCGGATAGTCGATCGGCTAAACCATTACCTGCGGAAGCAAGTTGACATCAGCAAAGAGTACAAGTTACTCACAGTTCAATCGTCGAATATGACGCAAGAAGCGTTTGAAGAAGCCGGAAGGCCATTGTTGGACGAGCTTACTGAATTGAACCTCGAAGTAACGCTGCTCAAGGCTAGGCTGGAATCTGAGGGTTGGACCATTGACACCAGCGAACCAGGCAATGTTATGATTCACAAGCAAGCGACTCTATTTGACGAAGAATGAAGGAGGGTTGTTGAACTCGAATCCTCTCTACACATGCTTGAACGGCTTTTCCTATCTAAGTCCCTTCCGCTTCTTGCCGCAACCGCATCCCTTCTTCCGCTCGACTTTCCGAAGACTAACCGGCTTCTTCGGCGTCACGACTTCTTTCGATGGCGACTCGGCCTGCCAATCAAAACCGCAAGAGCATTCGCACGTCGATGGAATCAACGCATATGAATTGAAATGGAAGGCTTCACGTTCTCGGCAGCATTCGCAGTAATCAATCATTTGATGGCGATTCCCCATACGCTGACTTTGGTTGAATGCTCTTCTTGTTCTTCGGCGTGGTATACGCTCAGTTGCTTTGCGAAGACTTCATTGCCGTTGTTGGCCTGAAGTAAGATCACGTTGCTTTCCGAGTTCGCACCGACGCCGACTGCAAAATACGCTTCGTTCCCGGCGATACTCTCGACAGACGGAATCGGTAGGTATGTTGATCCTTCTCTTGTCGCAATCGGTGCCTTCGTGCTCCATGCGTAGGTTCCTGCCGTTGTGAAGGCGTGAAGGTTGTAACCGGTTCCCGTTGCGTTGCAGAAGTCGTCAACGTCCCACATGAGCAATTCCGAATTGCCGCCAGTGACATAATAACCGCCTGACTGAGCGACATTATGTACTTGAAAGAACCGAACGTCATTTGCCGTTCCTGACAAGTTCGGATCGCAGATGGTCCACGTTGCGTTGTATTCGTCTTCGGCGGGATTATTGCTTGTGAACCGTATCAGCATCGGATTATGCTCGCCGTCGCATGGATCGCATTGCACGCCGTGAGGCGGAGTGCATTCGATGCCACTCAAGCAATCGGAGTCGGCGTTCCAAGCTGTTGCTCCAATAAAGCCCGGCGTGACTCCGCCGAAGTTTGGAACAATCTGCCTTATCTGCGGCTTGTTGTCGATCGCCCATGTTTCGAATTGAAAGATTGCTCCGCTGCCGTCTTCGGCCACTAAACAAGGCAAGAGTTCGTGAGCGGCAACAAGCCATACGCTTCCATCGTCCAAAGGAGCCACGCCGCAACCAAAAGAATCATCGTCGGCAATCAAGCCTTCATCCCTGCCGAATGTCTGAATTGTTTCGCCGGTTTCACAATCCAATCGGTGAAAGAAAACGCCGTCAGTATTGCACATCGAGCCGACGTATACGGATTCTTCATCATAGGCGAGAGACATTCTCGGCGGAATAGCATCATTATGGAAGAAGTCAGGCGATATTGTGCCGAAGTCAACGCTCCATTGTAGAACGCCGCTCTTGTTGAGCTTGAAGCAACCGCCTGCTTGAAGATCGTCAGTTGCATAGACGGGATTGACAGTCCGATCCGATGCGACTCTTGCTCCATCGAACCAATAAACGTAGACGTTCCTTGCCGAGTCGAGAACGCACGAAATCGGCTTCTGCCGTGTCAGAACATCCGAGCTAGAATCCCAATTGTAAGTCCAAAGAAGATTGCCTTCGAGATCGAGCATAGAAACGTTGCCGTATTTGGTCGGCTCTTCGTTCTCGTCAAGCTCCGTCGTGCAAGGCAAGTGACAACATGCAATCCGAGCGGAGCCACAACAGCAACCTGGATCAAATCTACTATATGCCATTATTCACATGCCGCCGCTATCACATACCATTTGCCAGTCCCCCATTCTTGCATCGCAATCACAGTCGTACCGCTGTCGATGCTTGCCGAGAGAGCGTCATATACTTTGATCGTTAGATTGCCGTGACTAGCATCGGCGGAACCGTTCGCCGACAAGTCTTCGTCGAGTTCGCAAACGATGATACCGGCCTTGCCACTGCCAGTTGGAAAGCTACTCGGTAGATTACCGAGCATTGCCTTCAGTTTGGCGACTTCCGACTTTAGTCTTTTGATTTCATCTTCATGTTCGCTCAAATTACCCCCACGAAATCGATTTCGTCGTATGCCGTCCGAATCAAAGTCTGATTGTTTTGGAAGTCGAGTTGCCTTGCAGTGACGACCGTCTTCACGCTCTCTCTCAAGTTGAATCCCGATATACCGTTGACCAAGCAACCAACCGGAAGATATATGCCAAGCGACTTGATCGGGATTTGCACGGCTTGACGCTCTCGGCTAAACCACGCTGCCGCCGCAACGGCGACAGCTTTGAGCTTATTGACGTCGTCTCGAATGACTTGATCTTCAACGGTAACGCCGTTGCCGTCTTCGTCGGTCTTATATATCGCTGCCGCCGAAGCATACCAGTAGTGGCAATCGGGGACGTCGATCACAAGACGACGCTTGGGATTCTCCGAGTTGCCGACTTTGATTTGTTGCCGCTTATCAGTTTCAAATGCTGCCGTGACTGTGAATTTGTTGTAATCAAGTTCCGGCTCAACCGTCGTACTGTAAGCATAGGAAACTTCAGGATCGGCGTTTTCTGCCGGTTCATATTCCCAATTACCTAAAGCTATGTAATGATTCGGCGTCACCTTGAACCGTACTCCTAGTTGAGTATCGAGCGGCTCAACAGAAATGTCTTTCAAGTATTCATTTGACTTTGACATTTTGTCGGCTCGGTACGTTTTGTCTGTCGCTTCGTGCAAGGCACCGTCTTCGGTATCGGCGACAAACGCCAAAAGTGGCAATAGTTCGCCTTCGTCGTTGCCGTCTTCGCCAACAAAGAGATTCCGCATGAAGATTTTGTTATGTCGCCACCAATGCAAGGTGACTTCTTCGCCGTCTTCGTTCGTCGAATCGAATGATACGCTTCCATCGTCGCCAGGATTGGGAAGAATGTTCTCGGCGTTCTCACCGATCGTTCCGTTCCAATCGTCGGGCAAAACGAACTTGGAAAAAATGTCTTCGTACTTTGACGCCGATCGCATTTCATCGTTCGTCGTTGGATTGTCTCCCTGACTGCCGGTCTTGTAGTCGGCTTCGTCGTCGTCGCCCCAACCCGCTGTCATGTCGTCTTCGACACTGAAGGTTGCCATCACTTGAATCCGTTCGCCACGGACAAGGATTTCGTCGTACTTGTTCGAATTCGTCACGTTGAAGTTGAGATTGTCGAGCAAGTGCGTTGCCGGAAAGGAATCGGCAAGAGCTAGATCGGTTTGATACTCGTTGGCCGGGATTTCGATTCCGCCAAGATTGAATGGAATATCAAGAATCGAGAAGACTTGGATTTCAATTTCGTCGTCGCTGTTGATGCGAAGCTTCCAGCCTAAGCCTTGCTTGCGGTCGATCAGTCTGTTGAGGACGTCCAGCGGAGTTGCGCCAGCGAAGTTCCAGACTTCAATTTTCTTGGACAGTACAAATTCATCTTGTGAATTCTTGATGTCGGCAAGTCGGAACGTCAATTCGTCAGGCGTAAAGTATTCGAGGACGTACCAAATCACGTCGGCAGCAGTCCATCCGGTATAAGTGTTGAAGAAACCGGGACCGCCAAAAGTCTTGACGTCTCCGGGCTCGGTTTCTTCAAGCGTTGGTTCTTCGGAAGCGTTGCCTTGGATTCGGCTTTGATGCCTGCCGACTCGTCTGTTGAATTCGGGGCACCAATCAAGAGTATAAACTTCGTCGTCTTGAGTAACGTATGCTTTGTCGAGTCGTTCACGCTCCAGAAGGTATTTGAGATCGTAGGCCGTGACCGTCTGCGTTCCCGACAGACTAGAGTTTGTAAGGTACTCGGTTTCATCGTCAACGATTACGCCGACAAAGATCGGAACAAGCTCGTTGCTTCCGTTCTGAACTAGGATTCTGACGTAATAATCTCGAAGCTCTTCGGGAAGGTACGTCACAAAAGAAGAAGCGTTCTCTCTCTTGATACTGCCGAAGTCGTATTTGAGTTGAGCCGTGCCGACATTCGGAGCGGCCATCTCTTCACAGCGGATCGGTTGTAAGTATTGGACATACTGCCAATCATCGGCCCAATTTTGCCGGATTTGCACGAAGCCCCGCACAGTTGGAAAGATGCTCGGCGAACTATAGTTGTTTGGGATACTTGGCATATATCAACCTTCGTCTTTGGCTTCGGCAACGCCTCGCCAGCCGCCTTTGAGCGTTCCGCCGCTTGGAGCCGTTGTATCCGCCGTCGTTGTATGTATGTCCGTGTTCTCCGATTCTACTTCGCCGGAGCTTCGGTAAGTTCTCACAATTACTTTGCCGGTTGTTCCATTGCTTTGAGCCGAAGACGTATAGGAAATGAAGCCGAAGCCGTCAGACTCGACAATATCGAGAGTCGCAACCGGAGAGTCGTTGTCAGGATCGGGATTCGTGCCGTCGAACGTCATATAGATTCTTGCTTGATCGGCACGGACGTCTTCGGAATCGAGTTCATAGAAATAGACCGCTTCAACCGTCAGAACGCCACCGATTCCAGCACGGAAAGAAATCACTTCTGGAGCCGTTGGCGGTTCTGTTTCTTGGTTTCCGTCGTCGTCAACAATGATTATTGTACTGTCGATTCCTTGAGAAACTAGGTTGTATCGGTTCCTATAGTTTGTCAGAAGGTAGTATGTATTTCCTGCCGCTAGACTCAAGGAACTATAAGGCAAGCTTGAAAACGTCGCCGTTGGCGTTGCGGAAAGATCAGGCTCGGCGTTCTCTCCGACGTGAAGCTCGTACCGTTCAAGGCTTGTATCTTCCGCACGCCACAAACCGGAAAGAGCCTCGGTATATGTCGTGCCGTTGATCGTATACTGCACAATGATTTTGTTTTCAATTTCCGCCGAAGCTTCGACGTACTCGTTGATTGATCGCTGAATCCATAAGCCAATGGATTCATCATTTTCCAAGTCGCCAAGATCGACTCCATAGGTTGCGGAAGCTGGCATTTCAAACGTGAGTCCGCTTGGCGAACCGCCGCCGCTTATGTCCTGTATGGCTCCGTCTGTCAGTTCCTCTTTGGCCAGGAGCAAACCGGAAACCGGCGTAACAACGTCGTTGACGCTCCCGTCTGTAAGCTCCGATCCGTCGATTCCTCTCAAGTCGATTGTGATTACGTGATCCGTCCGACTCGAATAGTAGGCAACTTCCTTCGTCGATCCTGCCAAAGAGCCGATATGCACCCAACCGGCTTCCGGCCAATCACAAAATCCGTTTGTCTTCTCCAGTGAAAGATTACCGGTATTTGGAAAATCTGGAGCTTCGAGCCACGCCGACAATCCGGTTTGCGGAGTTCCGAGACTGCCGAGGTACACCTTGATATTTTCGATCGTCGGACAACCGACGCTCTTGAAGATCAAGGCACGATAATCCGAAGAGCTTCCGCTTCTGTCGGCAGTCGGTGAGTCGTCCAAACCGTAGACGTTGCCGAATTTCTTCACGAACTCCAAAGTCGCCTGCCCCTGCATTGGATCGGAAGAGGTTCGTTTGACGACAACAAACTTCGAAGGATCGGCTCCATCGGGAACGACATAAGTATTCGGCGTATTTGGGAACTGGACTGCCGCTCCAGTTGTCGAAGAACCTGGAGCGGTATAACTCAAGCTGTCGGCTCCGACTGCCGTCAAGCTTCCGGTACCCGAAGTATTCGCCCCGCTGGCGTAAAGAATCTTCACTTGTGGTATTGCAGTCGATTGTAAGTAGCCGATCGCTTCGGCCTGTGTTGAAGAACGATATCCACCAAGGCTGGCATCGGGATCGGTCTGAGTTCCGCCGTCTTCGTCCGCTCCGGTCAGATAGATTCGCAACGAGTCGCCAAGCCTGCCTTCCCATGTGCAAGCTGCCGCTTCCATGTCGGCAATGGCGTCCATATAGCTATATGCTCGAATGTAGAGATCGGCATCGGAATAGAAATCCGCAATCGCTGTCATGTTCGAAGAAGCCGAAATGTCCAAGTTCGCATCGGCTTCCATGTCGGCAATCGCCGTCATGTAACTGTATGCTTTGATTTCTAAGTCGGCGTCGGCATAGAGGTCGGCAATCGCTGTCATATCGGAACTACCGCTCAAAATCCCGGCACGATAATGAACCGGCCTTTCGTATAGTTGGCAACCGTCAAGGAAGATTTCTCTTGCCATGCCATAAGGCAACGGATAGTTGTACCACCGGAAATCTTTGATTCGGCAATAGCAAGCCGAATCGAAATCTTTGTTATTGAACAGATAGATCGGAGCCGAGAACGGCGTATATGTTCCGCCGCTACTGCTTCCCGAAATTCGGCCATTGATATACAGTTCGGTTTGATGGCCGTAAGTGAACTCGGTCAGTTGCCGGAACGTCGAAATCCGAAAAGCTAAGTGGTACCACGTTTCTTTATACAAAGCTACGTCGCTTGAACCGCTGAACGTTGAACCGCCTGCCGCATAACTCCAGTTGATTTTGAATTCTCCAACGGCATCGTTTTCCCAAGTGAGTTCGAGTTCTTCGGACGCCGATTTGTATTTGTGGAGTATCGTTTGTGTCGCTTCGTTCGAACTGTCTTCGTCGTGATAGAACCAAAACGACACCGTGAATCCGTCCTCCTCGTCGAGAGCATATTGCTTGGCAATCTGCGCATAGACGTTGTCGTTGCCGGTTGCGGCGTCATTGGCAAGTACGGTCCCAACTTCGAAGTCGTAAGCCCATGTTGGTTTGTTCGATGTCGGAAACGTGAGAGACGTTCCAAAGCCGGAAAGATCGGAAACGACTTCGCCAGTTCCTTCCCACAAAGGCATACAAAGCCGAAGACCGTTTGCTTGTCGGCTTGTGTAGTCAATACCGGGACACCACGGTTGGACGTGCATTCGATCGTGAAGACATGGACTTGAATAACTATAGGCAAAAACATCGAAGGCGGACGTCACATCGAAACTGTCGAAGCTCCAGTTGCTTGTCCCCGCTGCCGAGTATTCAGCGAAGATACCGACTTTGGTTCCTGTCTTTGATGATGATCCGGTTAGCGTCTTCGTTGTTGTTCCGTCTGTGATTGTCGCCGAGATATTATTGCTGTCGTCGATTTCGACTGTCACCGAAGCGGAGTTGCCGACCGACAAGCTGAAAGTTGTTTGGCTGCCGCCGCTCTCGAAGACTAGGCCATTCCAACGTACCGAAAGGTAATCACTTCCATCAGTGTAACGAAAATAGATTCCTTGCCACGGGTAATTGCTACCGGTATCGCCTCTTGTGAAAGTCGCACAAACTGTATGCCGAGTTGTACCGGTTTCGATCGTTGCGGCACCGTCACCGAACAACGGTACAACCGAGTTGCTTTGAATCTCAAGGCCGGAACCGCTCCACGGCCCACCGAGTTCGGGCGTATGACTTGCAATAGCGGTTCCGTTGGAATCGGTGAAGGAGTCGGCGACGACGGCAATCCCGTCTCCGCAACTAGGCTGCGCCGAGAGCATATAAAAATCAGGAAATTCCATAACTATATGTAGTATGAATTTCTTGATTGTTTGCCGCTCTCGAAGCGGATCGACGTTGCTTGCGGATAGCCTGAATCAACACCCGTCGCTCGTTTGCCACGATGAAATCTTCCACTACGCAAGGCATATTCGGGAGAAACACAATCCCGGCATTCCGATCTACGAAGACGGAACCGACGCCGAGAAGTATCTTCGGAAGAAGATATTCAACGTGAAGAATTCCGGCTTCAAATTGATCGACGACCAAGCCAGAACAACGAACTTGTGGAGCTATCTCGAAAGCAATAGGAAACTTGTGGTGATTCACTTGATCCGCTGGAACGCTCTCAACAGATACGTCTCCGGTAAACTTGCGAAGAAGACTGGCAAGTGGCATACGAACCGACAAGGCAGGCCGAAGACCGAAGAAACGTTCGTCTTCACCAAGACGGAGTTAGAAGCTTTCTTTCGATACGACGATGCCTTGTTCCATGACGTTGAAACAAGATTCCGCAATCATCGAATGATACGGCTTCAGTACGAAGACTTGGCTTCCGAATATCTCGACACAATGAACAACTTGTTTTGTGAACTCGGCGTCAAACCGTTCAAACCAGAAATCCGAATGGAAAAAATTACGACTCGGAAGCCATCGGAGATTGTCGAGAACTATGCCGAATTGAAGGAAGCCTTTGCCGATACGCTGTATGGAAAATACTTTGAATGATTGTTACCAGCCTTGAAAGCCGGACGTTTCCGAGCCTTATCCATTTCTCAGTCGATGCGAAGAGAATAATACTTCCCGGCTTCTTGGAGATCATGGATACCGAACAAGTCACGCCAGAGCCCGAATCGAAGCTAACTTGCATCACGTCGAACGTTCCCAACGACAATATGCCGACGTTGGGAACGTTCGAAGAATCATGTAGACGATACGGCCAACCGGTCTTGAACTCGCTCCAAGGTAAAACCAAGTATCTGTCAATCCACAAGCTAACGACGGCGGCAAAGTTGGTCGATCGTGTTGGAACAGAATTCGTGCTCATTTCCGATTCGGCGGATTCGGTATTCGTGCGAAGTCCACGGCAGCTACTTGCCGACTATCAAAGACACTTCACAGCGGAAGCGGTCTTCATTGCTGTCGGCGATGGTGGAGAGAATCGGCACCGTGCATTCGAACGTTACGTTCCTGGAGCTTGGCGATACGAACGCCGTTCGCCGGGATCGGGCACTTTTATCGGCAGGACGACATTCCTACGGCAATTTCTGAATCGTGCCGTTGAACTCATCGAGCGGGGAAAGACGGATATGCACCCAATCCGACTGGCTTGGCAAGAGTTCTATCCGAAGGCCGTTGTCGATTATGAATCGATTCTATTTCGAGTGGTTCGTAACTGGGAACAGATTTCGTTTCAAATCGGCCAGTGATTCCACAATCGTCTGTTTGAAGGCTTCAGGCTTGCAATCTCTCTCGATTAGAGAGAATCCGCCTTCTCGAATTCGATTCCATAGTTCTTCGTTGTCGTGGAGCTTGGCCGAGAGTTCCGCCCAGTCTTCGGGACTATCCGCAACGAGACAGTGAACGCCGTGATCGGCCTTCAGTTGACCGGCAAGCAAAGGCGAAATCACGCAAGGAATTCCGTTCGCCATCGCTTCGTGAACTTTCCAAGGTATGCCCGTGGCAAATCTCGTCGAAGCCAGGAAGACTCGTTGGCCTTGGTACAACGGCTCTAGCTTCGGAACCAAGCCGAGCAAATCGACGCCTTCAAATCCTTTGACTCGTTCGGTTTCGAGTTTCCCGGCAACGGCCAGCCGTTGCCGGATTTGCTGATATAGATTCTCCCAAGCTTCGGTTTGGAGCCAGAACAAAGCGTCTTCGTTCGAACTGTCCGCTTCCATCTTTCCGCCCACAAACAAGAAGCCTTTGCGTTCGCTGAATGGCAAACCTTCTCGAATCGGCTCCAAACAATGGGGAACAAGTCGAACGTCGGCAACTCCATTGGCTTGCAAGATGGCCGCTTCTTCCAAATTCACAACCCACGCCATCGACGCCAAACGGCAAAGGCCGATTTCATCGTACCGTGTCGCCCAGCCTGGAAGCTTTCCTGTGATCGATTCTTGAAGATCGAACCGACGATACCAAAGCGCTTCCGTGTCATATATGGCGGGCATTCTGCCGTAGACTTTGGGCATATACCGATAGGCGTTGTGCGGTCTGGAAAGAATAGCGACGTCGGCCTGTCTCGGTTCCCTCACAACTTGGATTCGGTGACGTGCCAAAGCATCTTTGTTGAGCGGCATTTCTCTTGCGTCCCTGGCGGTGGGCAGAAAGAGAATATCGTGCCCCAACTCCGAAAGAGTCAGAAGAAGCTTGTATGCTCTTGGAAATCCTGCGCCGAACTGCGGCATAGGAATCCGATCGTCGATTAGTAAAATTCTCATATTGCTATTTTGATGCGGTCTTGACGAATCGCCGAGTGACTGTGATCGATACGCTTCCGGTGGTTTGATTGCGGAAGAACAACTTGATCTTTCGTCCTGAATACTGAGAGTTGAACGGGATCACTTTGCGATATGTTGAACTCGGAGAACCATTGAAGTATATGGCTTCAGTCTCGTCTAGTTAGTCAGTGAAGCTTGCACCGCTAACGGTCGGTGTCTCGTAGGAAATCCAGCACCGAAGCGGTCCACGAATGAATGACGTCGAACCGTTGTATTGAACCGTGACACCAACTTCCATTCCTGTGAATGAATCGGCTCCGTCGTATAGGGTTATCTCGTCGGTCGTTCCGTCGTCGCTATATGTCGAACCGTCGTCAAAGTCGTTGTTCGTAATCGTAAGCGTGTCGATAGTCTCGGAGCTTTGCCAATCGGCAATAATCATGCGGAATTCTCCTTGTGTAGTGAAACAGTTCGATAGTACAAACTCACAATAACGTCGCCTCCGGTTCTGTTCGTAACATGAACTTTGAACTTGGAAGCTCTTCGAGAATCGACAAAGACAAGCTGGCTTCGAGTGTTTGTCGTTTCGCTAGTGTCAATGGCTTCGGCGTACCCGATCGGCAGGCAGAACGTATAGGGGGCGTCGTCTTCGCTTTCGTAGTTCGTGCCGTCAACGTCCCGAAGAATCTTGACCACACAAGCCGAATCGAGTGGATTGCCTTCGCCATAGTTGATCCATAGAAAAAGCTCGGTGCCTGTCACGCCGTCATTGTCGATTGCTTCGGACAAAGTCGTATCGTCGTGCTCCAGACTCTCAGACGCTACACTGCTAGTTGTCCACTCACTATTCCAGACCGGGTATAGTTCGACCATATTAGGAACTCACATTCTCGATTGTCATTTGTTTGTATCTGACTGTCGCCGTAACCGAGTCGCCGGAATCGTTGACAATTTTGATTTTGAATTTCGAGACGGATTCACCGCATACAAAGAAGGTTCTTCGATGCGTCATACTTGCCGCAACCGGCATTTGGAAGCCGAATGGCTTGTCGTCTTCGCTTTCATAGTTTGTACCGTCAACGTCCTTGAGCAAATAAACCGTAACCGGATCGGAAGCCGTGCCATCGTAAGCAACAGTAATCGAAACTTCGGTTCCGCTCTTGTCGTCGTTGTCAATTGCCGCCGTCGTCGCAGAGCTAGAATCCGAGATCGTACTAGCGTTGATACTCGTTGCGGTCCAACTTGAATCCCAGCTTGGATTGATTTCAATTGGCATAAGTTAGTTTCCTTTAGTCGAGTTCTTCAAACTCGATATTCTTTGATCCGCATTCACGGCAACGGCAACTGACGCCGGAGCCATGTTTTCCGCTTCTCAATTGCAAGTTGTCGATATGATTGTTAGTTCTGTCGCCGTCAATATGGTGAACTGACTCCCAACTTTCGAGCGGTCTTCCAAGATGCCTTGCCATTACAAGCCGATGTTCCAGAACATAACCGGAGCAATTTGCCATACAAAAGAGCGGGTCGTTTCGTCTGACAAGGCACTGTATGTATCCTTGATTCTGCAACAAGCGTCCGCCTTTCCAATTCCAATGTCGTTCGGCTTTCGCCATCCGATGTCGTATCTTCAAGCCGTTTGCCAGAAGAATTCGACTGACATTCCTTGTTGTAAGATTGTGTTCTTTGTGAAGGCTTTGTATTGACGATCCTTCTTGATACTTCCTGACAATCTCTTGTTGCGTTTCTTCTGGAACTTCATTCCAGACCGCCCCACGATTGCGAAGTTCAATACCATTTCTATTCAGTGTATTTGCTATAGTTCTTCCGCAGCATTCGTACTTTGTTGCAATTGACTTGCAAGTTCCTCCAGCTTGGTATTCGGCAATCACTTCTTGTGTTTCTCTTTCATTGAAACGCTTGACGCCTTGCCCTCTGCCTGTGCGTTCTCTTTCCAAACTAGAGGGCTGAATGCCAGCTTCACGAACTATTCTGTAAACTGTAGTTTTCCCACAATTCAAATCTTTTGCGATGTCGATTGACCGTTCGCCGCTCACAAATCTCTTTACAATCTCGGCTTTGGTGTCCTTGCTTAGTTTTCGTCTTTTCATAGTTGTACTCCTTAGATGGACTAATGGAGTACGCTTCAAAAAAAACGGCACGACTTTTACGTTCGATCAATCGAATTGGATTGACAAATTTGAAATGGGGAAACTAAACGTCGTGCCGTCGTTGATTGTTTCGCTTGTGTCGAGTTCGCCATAGAAAAGCATGTTTCCGGCCCCATGCGTTGCGCTGTCGCAAATCGCAATATGCGTCACAGTTCCCCAACTGCCGCCGCTGGCTTGCGGAAAGGCGATTTCGCTGGAGTTCGTGACTTGTCCTTGCGTTCCGGCTGTCGGATCGCTCCAGTTGCTATTGCTCGGATTCAGCGATTGCCGTGCATAGGCATATGAGTCGGCAACTTCGTCGATGCTCGTTCCATCGTCTGACGAACTTGGTGCCGACTTACAGAGAGCAATCGCCAGGACAGTCGGCTTGGTATAGGACGAGTCCCGAAAAACGTGATTCGCTAGAGCGTTCTCTAGGTAATCACTCATGGAATGTGTTTCAGCCATACAGTAACCTCAAAAGTTAGTTACTGTATGTAGAGTTTCACCGGCAGAATTTCAGACCGCTGCAATCGTTACCGAGCCGGAATCGTAGGTATATGAGACGTTCGGAACGTCGGGATGTCGAACCATGAAAATCGAGAACGTGAGCGGAGTCCCTTCGTTGCCAGCCGAATCAACCGGCGTCACTCGGTATTGGTGCGTCGTGACGTCTTCGAGCCAGCGAGTTCGATATAAGAATACGCCTTCGCCATTGTCTAAGATTGTTTCTCGGTCGATCCAAGAACTTGAAACGTACTCGGCGACGACATAGCTTGCGGCTCCGCTGACGGCCAGCCAGTTCAAATAGATCGAACCGCTAAAAGCAATTTGCGGGATATCGCAATTCTTGTCGAGAACTTCCACGAAAGGCGATTCACCAACGCCGACTGAAAGAAAGAATTCACCGGAACCGGAGCTTGAAACTTGCGTCTCGACAAGCCTTCGATCCTTGAAGATGCGGAACGTGACCGGCGTATCGACGTCGCTGGAGAAATTCAAGCGGAACGTCGCTTCGTCAATCCGAACCGGTTTTTCGTACGTGACTGTCATTAGGCTGGCGTTCCTGCGTATCTGAGCTTCCAACGGCTGCGAACGATCCATGTTCCGCCATTCTCGCCGCCAACTGCGTTGGCGGCCTGCCTTCTCTCGGTGATCGTCGAGTCCAACACCAGATAGTTCGCATAAGTGTTGCCTCTAATCTGAACCGAGACGATGGTTCCGACCGTGGATTTGTAAGCTGTAATCAATGAATTCGCTGCCGAAGCATTGGCGACATCAACGACGCCTTCGAGTTCAAACTCATTGCCTCTTGTTCCGAGCCGTCGCCAAGCCGAACCGCTGACGCTTGGACGAGTAATATCTTGGAGTTGGGTTTGTTGCGGCTGAACGTCTCCGGTCAACCGGATGAATGCATTTGAGCCGATATATTCTGTCATTCGCTGGCGTTCCTATTTCTAAGTTTCTTTAGTTGGGCTTCACTGATTTGGATTTCGAGAAGCTCAATCATGCGGTCGAATTGTTTGGTTTGCCGATCGATTACGGCTTGCGGCTTCTTGGCTTCTTCAAGTTCGAATTCCAACTTCTTTTTCTCAAGCTGTGCTTCCTTGAGCCTTGTTTCCAAAGACTGAAGTGCGGCGTCGGCCCCAAGGTTCGTGAAGTCGATCTTCCGTCCGCTGCCTTCAGTTCCGCCAAGCTTCGGAACTTGTGAGTTGTCGAAGATCGGTTTGCCTTCTTCATTCATGAAGAACGGTGAAAAAGTAGCGTCTCCGGTTCGCTTGGAATCGTCGGAACTAAAGCGGCCATTACCAAAGAAATTCGAAGTATCAACTCGGGTTCCGCCTTTGTAACGACCGAGCTTTTGCAAGATGGCGGTTCGGTCGTCTTGATTCAGGCCGGGAATTTTATTGAGCAATTCGCCAACGTTTCTTTCGTCAATGAATCCGCCCGAATTCAAAATGTCTGTCGTTGCGCCGAGCTTTAGGAATGCCCCCTTCATGATTCCAGCTTGGTGCGGTGTCGAACCGGTCGCCAACATTCGCTCTTCAATCAACTGAGCGACGGCTTCTCGTTCTTCGGCTTCCTGGCCTTGGCGGAACTCTCGGATAGCTTTGTCGTTGGCGATTCGTGTCTGTCTTGCACCGACACCGGAAGTTCCCTTCTCAACAAGCTGACGAAAGGTTCCGGTTGCTGCGTCGGATCGTTGCAACTCCAGCAATCCGCCAAACTTGTCGAGATTACCGAGCAAAGTTGCGGCTGGAGCCGACACTTCACGACCGAAGATTTTCGACAAGGCTTGTTTCTTCGAAGATTCGTCGAGCGTGTTCAAGGCTTCGGCAAGATTCGCCAATGCCGTTGGGAAGTTCTCACCGACCAAGTCGATTCTGTCGGCTAACTCCGGTCCACCGATTTCTTCGAGAACCGCCGAAATGTTCTTGTCGGCTTTGGCGGTGGACATAATCGAAACCATGTTCCGAAGCGCCGTCGCTGCCTTCTCCGGTTGATTGTTTCCGATGTCTTTCAAGACATCGAAAGCCGCAAAGCCACTTTGCTGAGAGACGCCGAATTCTTTCATCAAGGAGCCAATTTGTGCCAATGACGTCAAATCCTGTCCTTGGATCGCTGTCCCCTGGAACAATGCCGCCAGCGGAATCGTGACGTCACGAACGTTTTCTTGGTTGAGTTCACGTCCCTGTGATTTGATGAAACCGGCGATTGCCGTTGCGAAGGCTTGCTTGTCGTCGGTATTCGTGGCAACGGCTCCAAGCAAAAGTTCTTCCAACGCCGAACCGGTCGCTTCGTCTTTGCTGAAGCCTTGCGAAATCAATTCGGTCGCAACGGTTTGGGCTTCTTCCAAACTGACAGCGGAACGGTTGGCCGCTCGTCCAACTCTAGGAAGAATCTGTTTCTGATATTCTTCGTCCGACAAGAGAGCCTGAACTCGGAGCTTTCTGCCAACTTCGTCTTGTCGCCGTACCGACTCGGCAAGTTCTTTGTTGTATTCGGCCTGAAGATCGACGATTCGTTTGATGGCAATAGCAACGCCGCCAACAAGAACGCCTTTGATCAATAGACCGGCCTTCTCGCCTTTCTCGCCGTATTCTTCTGTTTCGTTCGTGAGCTTATCGAGTTCGCCCCGAAGCCGTGCATGTTCCCGACCGACTTTACGAAGTTCGGACTTTTGCCGTTGCCAAGCTTCAAAGGCTTCGTCGTTGCCTTCCTTAGCGGCCTTGGAAGTCGCTTTGATTTCTTTCTTGAGCTTTTCTTCGGCATCGACGACTTGCTTGATAGCCTGAATGACTTTTGTAGAGTCGCCTTCAAAGACGAGTTGCTCTGAGCTTGGCATATAATAATTTCTCCGGTTGACTCTATCTATTTATGAATCAACTGGAGAAAACTATATGAGCGGATTCCTTTACTTTGTTCCTGATACCGACGTACTACCAAGCAAGGCATACGACAAGTTGCCCGAAGATTTGCGAAGCATTTTATACGATGCAACTTGGAGCCATGTCTTCGCCCAACGGGGACCGCATAACAAGAGCGGCATGATAATCTCGGTCCATCCGCCGAAAGGCGGAACCGAAGCCATCGCCGGATACTATGCCAAAAACCAAACATGGAACGCCGTCGAAGCCGACGACGGATCGATTCCGTACTATGTCGGATTCGAGAACGGAAGAAGACCGAAGCCTTCGGACTTGCAAAGGCCGGACATGATGCAAGGCCATGAAGTCAAATTGAACGACGGAGAGCTTTACAGGATTCCGGTCATTCATGCGGCGTATACGACGTTGCCGTTGGGCTACCGAGTCCGCAAAGGAATCCCGAATTTGGAGATTGCACCACAATATGAAGAACTCGTTGCCGAAGGTGCGAAATGGTTTGATATGGCGACGTCGGAAACCGCTGCCGGATTCTCGGAAATGTATTTGTTCGCCTGTCTGATTCTCAGATTGAACTACCGAGTCGGCTTGATGGAATGTTCGTTAGATTGTCTCAATTTGCTGACGACCGACAACGTTTCCGAAATCATTTCGGTAACTCTCGGATTCCGAGACATTCAAGCCGAGATCGAAGCTCAAAAAAAAAGAGCCACACAAGCCGATTCCTAATGTCGCTTGCATGGCGTCGGGGGTTGATGCCTGATTTCCAACCGACTTGGCCGGATATTTATTGGCTTCTGCACAGACAGTAATCTCAGTAGTTGACCGTAACCATCATCACGCCGTCGTATCTCGATTCTTCGGATACTGGTTCGACGTCCGCAATCGTTGGCATTCCCGGCGCTGGCACGGACTTTGTAGGAGCCGTCACCGGCTCGGCTGGAGTGTCCTTCGGTCTTGATGCCTTCGGTTTCTCACCCCACGCCGAGCCGTATATTTCGACGTGCCCAGTTCTCTTGTATGTTTCGATAATCTCGGCAGCTTGGTCTTCGTCGATCGCACGAACGGCTAGGAACTTCTCCAAACTGCTTGGAATGACTCGGTTCATTCTGCCCCTTATGTAATTGCCGAAGCGGTCGAAACAGTCATGATTGCCGAACTACCAGCAACCGGTCGTATGACGACAGTACAATCACTTGGAGCATTGTTGCTTCCGCCAGTTTGCCCGACTGAGATCATGCCTTGCGAACTCGATAGACTAATCTTGATATGCTCGGCAGTATTGTCGGCGACTCTCGTTCCTTGTTCGGCAATCTTGCGAAGATAGACGGCAGTTGCCGAAGATGTTTGCGCCGTTCCCGCAAGGCCGAAAGTTGAGAGCGAAACCGCTTCTCTTGTTGTGAGTTCAATTCTCGGTTGTCTTGTTGTGATTGCCGCAAAGGTAGGCCAAACGTCGCCGTCGCTCATTTCCTTTTGAACCGTTAGACCGAAGTCAACAGTCAAGCCAGTGATGCCGTCGAGATCGGTTCCGTTGATCGTCGCTTTGCCGACTGTGAACATTTCATCGAGACTTGGCGTATCGGGCAAAGACACTGTATCGGTATAAACGAATGGATTATTTGAACCGTCATATATGCCGTGAACTTCAACGTCCAATGTTGCCTTCTCACCTTGCCGAGCCGTGAGAGTTCTTGGGACGACAAGTGCTTTGTTCAAAGTCACTTTTAGGTGACTCGTTCCATCGCTTCTTGTTCCGTTAGAAGCCATTTTGGTGAAGTAGCATTCGAGTTGTTCGTTGGTTGCGCCAGAGACAACCGATAGACCGGCCAAAGCGTCGATGTTACCGAGAGCGGTTGCGATGTCAGACGCCGTGAATGTGATCATGGCTTCGTTGCTCATGGTCGCTACGTAAGACGGATCAGGTTGCCCGGCAGCGGATTCCAAGATTTCCTGAACGCCGGGATCGATGCTCAAGTTATCGACGCCGTGCAGTTCAAAGTTCGATCCGCCCGTACCATCAAGGCCGTAGACCGAACCGATTGTGTAAACGTTTCCAATAGACATTAGTTAGAGTTCCTCACTAGAGAGTTGCTTGCAAGCTACTTCTATCTAGTGGGCTACGCTGAGATTTGTTCTCTCGACTCGGCTTGCCATTTAGCAAGTCGCTCTTTCAATGCTTCCGTTGCAACCCTGTGCATCATCTTCAATTCTTCGTTGACAAGCTTCGTCAATTCGCCCGAGTTCTTCGGATTGATTGGGTGCGGAATTCGAACGGGAACACGAACCTTTTGCTTCTTGCCAGTCGCCGTTGCCTTGATCTTGAAAGCTGATACCGGTCGGGAAAGAACTTCCTTCTTCAACTCACCGGTATAAACTAAGGGACCGGGCGGTTTCGGAGCGGGAACGTATTGTTGCGCCGTTCCCGGCTTCAAGATCATTCGTGCCCGGCGTTTCAGTTTGTTGTAATACGATTTCCGTGCGGCGTATCCGTAGCGACGAACGGCAGACGATTCGAAGTGCAATGGTAAAAATTCTTTGATCCAGAATTCTGCCGCTTCGATCAATGCTTCCCGAACGAGAGCGTTGAATTCTCGTTGCATGATGTCGGCGGGTTTCTTCTTCTTGATATACGTCTGAAATGTAATCATCGGAATCCGTTCTCAGTCCAATCCGTAATCGATCGAATAGTATTGTTGGATGTAATCTTCGCTCTCGTTGAAATCGGCTCGTTGGGGCGGAACCGCTGAGTTGATCGAACGGATAAACAGCTTTCCGCCTGCGTAACTTCCGGCCATGACTTCGGCGACAATTGCACCGGCTTGGTTCGTGAACTCATACGCCGAGTCTTGATGCGTCGATTCCGTGACGTCGGCTTCCAAGAGCAAGTACAAGGTTCCGTTGGCGTAGCGGTTCAAGCCATTGGAAAAGCCTTCGAAGTAAATCAACGCAAAGGGTCGGGAGTATTCGCCGTCGCCCGAAGCGGAGCGAGCCTGAATAAAGACGGAATCAAGAGCTTCAGTTGCGTCGTCGGCGGAAACCCAAGATTGAAACGTCGATGATTCGGAAACGAGTTCGGCAAGCTTGTCGGCTGGCGTCGATAGAATCCCACTCGGATTGATCGGCATCGTTTAGTTCCTCCGAATGCGATAGTTCGAACCGCTTTTTTCATGGCCGATTGTTCGTTCGACTTCAACAGTAATCCAACCGAATCCGTCCGAATCGGGCGAAGCCGAGACGAAGAAGACGTCGCCGCCGATCGTGAACGTATCGCCTTTCTTGATGTCGGAGACATCGGCGGAACTGCAAAGAACGGTTCTTTGAAGCGTCTCCATAGAGCCGTCTTCATAGACTTGCAGACCGATCGATTCATGTCGAAGCACGATAGCCGTGATCGTGGAACCGCCTCCGCCCGAAGGCGTATAGGTCACTTCTTCGGCCTGCATGTCCGTATCGAGAATGACGCTTCGTGCATCTGTGATTATGTTTTCAAGGTTTGCCATATACCGTATTTAGTCTCGGTCATTGCAAAAACCCCGTCGCCTTTGGCGACGGGGTTCTGTTGATCGAAGACAAAGCTTTGTCGTTCCATGCACAACAAGAACCCCCGCCAGCGATGCTGGCGGGGGTTCTGCTAACCGAGGGGATTTCCAAGTCCTACGGTTTAGTTTCGTTTATACGAAATCTCACAAAGATCGACTTCAACACTCGGCGTTCCAGTTCCGCTTGCCTTTGCAACTCTCATGTAAGGTTGCAGGCTTCCGCTATAACCAGACATATCGAAAGTCGTTGTACTTGCAACTCGTCTCAATTGTCCGTTGCCGTTGTCGATATAGAACCGAACGTCACTCTTGCCATGCGACAAGTCAATTACCATTTCTTTGTAACTATTCGCCAACGTTTGACCGGTGGCAACGTCGTCGTTGTCGGTCGATCCGTCGTCGGTTTCCACGACGACCGAAGACGTCGAACCGGAGCCTTCAATCTTGAACCAAGCGTTTTGAGCAATTGAATCAATCGTCGCATTGTGATCGCCAGCCACGCCGAGCACGACCGTAGTTACGGCGTCAACGTTCTGAACCTTTGCCCGATAGGTGACACGTTGAATGGAATCAATGTCGAAGCTCAAAACGTCGCCATGCGTGAGAGCGACCGATTGGGCTTCTGAAGTTGCGTCCATACCCAACTGTACCGAACCGGTCGGTTCGCCATCGAGACAAGCATATGTCGGATTTCCAGCCGAAGAAACGTCTTCAACCTTCCAACCGTTTGCGTCTGCGGTTCCGCTAAAGCTCCTTCCGCCGAAGAAGTCGTCTTTGTAGCAATCTACTCTTGCTGTTCCCATAGTTTTTATTCCTTCTATTTAGCGTTCATTTCTGAACGAATAATGTTTGTTGCTAACTCTTGGCTTCCTTGCTTTCTGCCGCAAAATTGCTTGAGCGAGTCGGCTTTGTATCTAGGCGAATTGCAATAAAAATCCACACTGTTCGGATATCCCAAACATTCTTCTTGTGATTGCATTAGGTCAGTCAGTACGGTATACGAGAAGCTTCTAAACAAAACGACGAGTCATAGAAAGTTTTCATATGGCAACTGATTGGTGTTATCAAGACAAAGAGGGTCGTCAATTTGGCCCCTTCGGAAGTGAAACGTTGAAGAGCCTCGCACGATATGGTGCGATTCAGCAGTCTACATTGATACGCAAATTTCTTGATGAGGATTGGAACCCGGCCAGTCGGGTAAAGGGCTTGGAGTTTGCTACAGAAGACGTGGACACTGACCTTTGGTTTTACTCAAACAGTACGACGGGAGTTGTTGAGGGGCCTGTTTCAACCGGCACACTCTCAAAGCTATACCGAGAAAAGAAGTTGAAACTCGACGATCTGGTTCTTCAGGCTGGGTTAGACGATTGGATTACATACAGAGATCGCTGGATGCTATCGAGTACCTCGAATGATGCGGAGTCCGAAGGAGAAGAAGAAGGTGAAGAAGAAGAACGCTATCCGCAGATTATGCGATATATCTCAATACTTGAGGTGCTGTCGAAAATAAGCATTATATGCGCATTGATTTATCTTGTACTTGGGTTTGCTGCCGCCGCAAAGGTCAAGGAAGGTGGCGGCTTGATATTAGTGCAGTCTATTGCAAGTTCAGTTTATCTCTTTGTAGCGGGATTTTTGCTTCTTGTTACTGGTCAAGCTGTGAGTGCGTTTATCGATCTTGTTGAGAACTCATTCAGTATACGTTCGAACCTCAGAGAGATAAAGGTCGTTCTAAAGAGCCAGGACCAGTGACTATATTTGGGATGAAAAGAAAAACCCCGTCGCCGAATGGCGACGGGGTTTGGATAATCAAGGATTCATCAAGGAATACAAATTTTTCCTTTTGGCTACACAGCCTGCTCTATCTAGTAGAGTCGGTAGCCAAAATTTTCGCTTGCATTATTCACCCGCATTTCGATGGACGCCCCTATGGTCTACAGCTTTCGTTCCAAAGCTTTGCAAAACATGAAAGTTCATGCTCAAAGTCTTCTGATCAGTCCAACTTCGAATGATCGGGCTTTCCTGTCCTTGCAAGAACGAAACTTCAATCGTGTCGATTTGAGAAGGATCGGCGAACAAATACCATTTCTTCGTCGAGTTGGAATCAAGAATCGGTTCGATCACAGGAACCAAGTTTCTGTTCGGATTGAAAACCTGGAACTTGCTTGCGGTCGGATCGTATTCTGAATTCGTAATTTGCAGAATGCTACTTTCCAATGCCGCTGGACCGACAAGGTATCTCGGAACCAAGCCGAGAGTTGCACCGTTCATTCCGGTTTGAGTTCTCAACTTCGCTCGCATTGTGTTCAACTCAGTTGTACCTGGAACGCCGCCCGAACTCACGTCGTTGGCGTGATTGGTGTTGTCGAACAAGTTGTAACCGTCCGCCATTGCCGGATTGCTGGTGATGATTGCCCAGGCCGTTGCGTTCACAGTTCGTGCGGCTGCCGCACCGAGCAACTGAGGAACACGGCTCAAAGCGTCGAGATCGTCATTCACCAATGTCTGATAAGAAATGGAAATGATGTTGCTGTAAGCTTCGACGTTGTAACTTTCCTTTTGATCGGAAAGACTCAGTTGATTCGGCTCGGAGTTGTCCGGCCAAACATCGAGCGACGGAGCTTCGGAAAGACGAACACGGTTGATCGCTTTGAAGTCGGATACGCTCGGAGCTTGGCGGAAACATTGTCGCCAAGTCACCGGAGCTTCTTCGTAACCTTGAAGTAACGACTTGTTTGCAGCGTCAAGCAAAAGATTTGTGAAGTCGGCTCCAGTGTGGAAACCGTAATCAGCGCCACGAACCGAACCGGTCAAGGCTTGGGTTGCGATGTCGTGATTGCTCAAGCCACGGACACGAACGCCGTTGCGTTCAAGATTCGCTTTCGCCAAATCGAGCAAGGTAGCGTTTCGGAAATCCTGCCAGCCTGGAGCAAGCTCCTTTTCGTCGGTCTTCTTCAGACCGCAACGAACCGCCAGACCGTCACGCATGGCATCGTTAGTCTTATCGACTTCGGATGCGCCGAAACGAACATAGTCGGTTCTAATTGTCGGAGCACGCTTGGCAAGAATGTCGAGAATCGCCGCTCTTGCTTCGGCGACGGATTCGTACTTCTCGCAAAGTTCGTCGGCGTCGGCTTCGATTCCGTGACGTTTGCATTCGTTACGAATTGCGGCGAATCGATCACGCTGTTCTTTCAACGCCTTTTGAACCGAGTCATTGATTCTTTGTGTTGCCGATCGCTTGCGGGGCTTTGTTGCCTCCTGTCGTTCTTCGGCTTTTGGTTGTTCTACCTTGGGAGTTTCTTCCTTCTTGGTTTCACTCCTTGTGTTGTTTGCTTCCGGTTCATTCTCCGGCTTTGTTTGATTCTTGGTTTCTTCCTTAGCCAAGGTTCCTCCGTGTTGTTGCTTTCTAATTTTCGCTAATTGGTCGGCTCCGATTGGGGTTAGTGAGACTTCTCGCAACTCCCACTGAGTTGCGACATTCATTGGGCCGGAAAATGCCCGACCGTCAATCATGGCTGTTTCGTCTTCGGGAACATAAAGTTTCTTCAGTACGGAATAGCCAATCGACAAGTCGGTAATGTGTTTTTCGTCGATCTTCTTCTTGACGTCTGCTTCCGTATTTGAAACGTCGATATCAAGAATGAGCTTGTCACCTTCGATCCGAAGGTTTCTTGCCGAGCCGAGTATATCCTTGACTCGGTCTCTGTTATGCGAATCCAACAAAGGAATACGTTCAGGCAAATCGACGCCAGACATCAGAAGCGTTTCTGGAACGACTTCGTATCTCTCATAATCGAACATCGGAACCGGGGACTCCGTTGTCGCTATGGCTTCGATTCGATTGCCATTAGTCCGAACGTGAAACGTTCGGACTTCAAGTTCCTTCGGTAGGGTTTCACATAACTTATCCATCGCCTGTATCTAGTGCGGTTGCGACAGATTTTGCTTCAAGCGTTTCTTCGTCTTGAGTATCAACCGGAGAGACACCGACGCCGATCAAATTCATGGCATAGGATTCCGGCAAACCGGCGTCGATAGCGGCCTTGTAGACTTCGGCGTTTTCTTCGATCACTTTGCGCCAGTCGTGCCCCTTCCTTGCGGCTTCGATTTGTGCCGAGCTAGTTCCGTTTTTGATCGCTCCCATACTGGCGTTCTCGTCTTGGTTGGGATTGATCGACTTCGAAACCGGTCCCCGCCATACGGCATCGCACAAACACAAGTCGCCGCTTTGATCGTTTGGAACATTGCCGAAGTATCCCGCCATGACTCCGGTATCGATTACGGCTTCATAGATCGGTTGATGTGCGGACATATAGAACCAGTTTTGCAAAGACTGGATTTCCGGCATGATGTCGTTCTCGGCGGATCGCTCGGAACTGAAGGAACTGGCTCGATAGTCGCCAGTGATTTGAGACGACTTGACGCCGGGCAGACCGGCAGCAACGCCACGGAGCAAGTGGTTGATGAAGTTCTCGGCAGCTTTGGCCGGTCGATTCGGGTCGAAGCCATCGAGCTTTTCGCCTGGATTCAATTGCAGCAACGTTCCCGGTTGAATTCGAGTGATGGCGTTCCCGTCCGAATCCGTATTGTCGCCGCCTGTCGTCGCCTGCAATCCGAGACTGCCCGACGTCGGTTCCCTTGTGATTGCCAAAGCGATACAGGAACTCACAGCGGAAGCAACGAGTTCGTTGAATTGATAGTCGTTGATGTCTCTCAAATTCAGCAATACGGGCGAGAGCCAAGAAAAACCCCGAAGTTGCGACGGTCGTTGCTGAACGTAGACGTGCAAGATTTCGTCGGCTTGAATCCTAACCGTCTTATAGTTGCGAGAATCGCCAAGCGGATGATTCGGATGCCGAGAATAAACGTGATACGCCAGCCGTTTTCCGGTATCGGCGTCGAGTTCGATTCCCCTGAAGATAACCGTTCCATCCTTCGTCGGCTCGGTCATAATCGCCGCTTCGGAAACTCGTTCGGCTTCAATCACTTGAATCGTGAGCGGGAGCCGAAGATTCCTTGCCGCCTGTTCTTCCTTCGAGATTCGCCGTAGACGAAGAAAGCATTCACCGGAACAAATGACTTCAGTAAGAACTTGTGCCGACAATTCATGGAATGTAATTCCACCCCGTCCCGGCCTGCCGAGATCGGACGGTTCACGGCAGAATCGATCCCAAAGCTTTCTGGCTTTGGTGCGGAATTCGGCAAGCGGTTCGCCTTGCGGATTGACGGCAATTGATTCAGGACTAACGCCATTGCCGATCAAACGTGAAACAATTGCACGCACCGCCTTATTGGCGTACATGTTGTTTCGAAATTCATACCAAGCTCGTTGACGTAATCTTTGGATTACGTCAACCCTTGATATGTCTCCTGCCGCAGCTTGAGCGGCCCAGCTTGCTGTTGTGCGGTCTAACTTTCCAGCTTCGAGTTGCCGCTCGGCAATGTTACTTGCGGCAAGCTTTGACAAGCGATTGAGTTGATTGATAAGTTCGTGCGGATTCTCCATGCCCTATATAGGGGCTGGGAATGGACATTGTTGTTGTCTCACAATGCCAATGAGAGAACAAGCTCATAAACTGTAGTCATCTTCATCTTCCAGTTCGTAAATGTATTCATGAAAGTCATATACCAACTGATTAGCATGTCGGAACATTTCAGATAATCGATTGGCTACTGGAGGAAGTTCATTGTGATTGTCGGCATGTTTAGTGTTGCTCATAAGCATCGAAATATCGTCGGTAATTTCTCGAAATGTCTTCTCAATTTCGATTCTGAGAGACTCAATGTATTCATCAATACGTTCTACTGGTAAACTGGCTACTGCTGCCGAGACTTGGAGAGCGATCTTTCCTAAAGCCGTCGCAATTCCAGCAAACTGGCCAACACTACATCTTGTGGGGTCGTTAGGCAACAGTTGCAACGCACGTTGAATACAACGCCTCATTTGAATGATTGCAGTGTCTGGCCTTAGCTTGATGTACGATTTCGCCTCATCGCCTAAGACGTCAAGCAATTGAGTAGATTTCAAATTTAGTTCGCAACGCATATAATCCCAATCGGCAGTCCGAATGTTTAGCTTACGTTCTTCCTCTGATTGGCGGATATATGACTCAGCCTGGCTGTTTATGCAAGCTAGGTATGCTGATATGAATTGCCACCGAGAGGAATCTTCTTGAGCGTCCGACATTTTTTCATATTCGATTCTTGCTCGTTGGGATTCGATCAAGCTTAGACGCAATTCTCTTTTCTGTTGCTTCAGGTCATATCGTTGCGCAAACAATGCTAGAATAACAAAGGCGAAAGCCAAACCACTGAATAATGCGTTTACTGATCCGAACAAGTCTCCGAAGGTTCCAGCCTCTCCGATGCTTTTGAAGTACAGTATCGGTAGCCAACCGACTCCCCATAGAACTGCAACGCCAATGATACATCCGAGGACTTTGCCCCACGTAAACCAGTCGCCTTCCGATTTTATCTCGTTGCGTAGCGATTCTTCTTCTTTTTTCAATTTCGCAACTTCGGACTCAATGCTATCTTTCGTCATAGTCAAACCTCGTAAGGTGCTCATGGGAAGCTACGAGATTATTTGACGAAAGAGGCTATCGCAACCGAACGGAATCAATCCGCCGAACCGGGACGATCGACTTGAAGCAACGAGAAACCAAAGCCAGAGCGGCCCTCCCTGGCAACTTCGGACTGGAGTTCCTTCTCCATTTCTCTGAGCGTTTTCAACTCGGCAAGCCGTTGTTGCATTTCGCCACGGCTAAAAGATTGCACCGACAGAACTTTGTCGATAGCGTTTCGCACTGCCGCCAATCGGTCGGCAGCGGAATTCGAAGTATATGACATGTTATTTCACTCCTTGACTCGGAAAGCCGAGTTCTCTGCCAACTTTGAAAGAGTGCGAACACTTCGTGCATTTTCCGAAGTAGGATCGGAAGTTACTCTTCGTGATTCGTGCTCCGCTGCCGCAAAGCGGGCAGCGGAGCTTGTGGGACTCAGTTTGCATCGGTTCTTTTTTCTTTGGTTTTGGTTTCCTTACCGGTTCCTTCACTGGCTCTATATTTGGCTCTTGTTTCTTTGACGCAGGCTTGGAGTCGGCCTTCTTTGGTTCCGATTTTGGCGCAGGCTTGGAGTCCGGTTTAGTCTTCGCTTTTGGTTTTGATTGTACGTCGGCGTCCGCCTTGGGTGTTGATTCTGGCATACTGTATTTATGCCGGTGGGGTCAGATTCGCCCGAAGTCGAAGAAGCTTCTGCCGTCACGTCTGACGAATGGATTTACCGACGAACTTGATTCTTGCGGTTTGGGCTTAGGCTTCACTTCGTTCGGAGCCGTTGGCCGTTGCTGTCTCAATCTGAGATCGTAAGCCAAAGCAAGCTGATAGACTTCACAATCGAGCAAGTGATTGTCTTCTCGAACCTTTTCCCAGTAATAAACGTCGAAGCCTTTTGAATCTTTCTTCTTGGCGAGAACTTCGCTAGTCAACTGACTGGCATAAATGCCGCAAACGTCTTCGGGCAAATGCCATGCTCCAGGCGAACCAAGCGGTTTGCCGAGTTTGTCTTGAAGAGCCTGTTTGAACACGTCAACCGAAATCATCATAAGATTCAAATGCTCGCCTTTGATCGGATACCATTTCACAGGCGTTGTCTGTTGCGTTCCGCTTCTGCCTTTCACGGGAATGAATCGATTGGACCGACAGAAGTTGTATACTTCCTTGGTATCGAAACCGGAGTCGATCAAGGCATGAGTGATTCGGATTGGTTCGCCATTGGGGCCGTCAAATACGGAGCCGACGACGTTCAAAAGTGCGTCGGTGTTTGGAACTTGGCCATAGTCGAGAAGGTAACTCGTTTCTCCTGGAAGCCAAGCCCGAACGACATACCAAAGCGAATCCTGTTGAACGTCGGCGGTCAAGACGACGGCAATTGGTTCAACCGGACAAGTCCGAAGTTTGTAATCGGATCGGTGAGCAAAGACTTCCGAGTCGTCGGTGGCATGGATTTCTCGGAGCCACGGAAGACCGAGCCAAGAGTTCCTGAAGTTCCGCAAGCTGTCGGGGTAGTCTTTCGATTCCAGAAACTTGATAGCGACGTCGGCGAAGCGAATCCATGACGGATATAACGCCGACAAGTGATAGCTTCGATGTCGGTTGCCAGTCGCCGTTGCACGCCATTCGCCAAGCTGGAGCATCTTTCTTTTGTGTTTGTCGAGAATCCTGCCTTTGCAAAATTGGCACTCGTAATAGACCGAGTCTCGAATAGCGTCGAGATCGTAACTACCGTCGTCGTGCTTCAGTGAAGAATCGAACTTCAGATTCTCGAAGTTTAGCTTCTGGAAGCCTGCCGTCGTCCCGGCCTTCTTCGAGCAATGAGGACAAGGGACGAAGAAGTATCGTTGGTCGCCTTCCAAGAACCGTCGCCAAATGTTGCCGGTGTCGAGCGTTGGCGTACTTGTGCAAACGATCTTCCGATTCCAGAAAGTCTTCGTTCGCTCAATTGCTAAGTCTAAAGCCCCGGCTTCCTTGTCGCTTGCCGCTGGAAACTTGTCGATTTCGTCGGCGTACAAATAGCGGATCGGACGACTTGCCAAATTCGCCGGACTGTTCGCACCGGTGAGCCGTAGCGTGCAACGAGACAAATACATTTCGAGCAAAGAGAACTTGTCTCTGTCGTTCGGTTTGTGTCTGGCGAGAGTTCGGCAGTCATCAATCAATGGCTGGATTCGGTTCCTGGAAACCGACTTTGCCAAATCCGAATTCGGATACACGCAAAGTATTTGGCCGGGATCGACATCGATGCCGTAGGCCATCATGACAAACAGGCCGATCGTTTTGGCGCATTGTGCGGCCCAACAAAGCGTGATTTGTTCGGTGTTTGGATCGGCAATCGAATTGACGACTTCGGTTAGGTACGGGGTTCTTGAAAACCTTAGTGGACCGGGCGTTGCGGTTTCACGTTCGGACAATGTCAACTTCAGTTCCGCCCATTCTGCAACCGTTAGCTTCTCCGGTGGCGTGAAGACGCTGCGCCAGTTGGCTTCCAACTCGGCAAGCGTTTTCTGTCGGACGTCATTTGGAACAAGTTCGCTCAGTCCTCCCCCTTACTGAGCAACGCCAACGTATCGAAAACAAGTTGCTCCAAGACTTCTTTTGCTTCGGCTATCGTCTGAAGATTCGTAATGCTGTCGGCGTAACTGTCAGGAATGCGAAGAAGGTGCTTCTTGATTTCACTCGCAAGCCGTGCTTGCGAGTGTTTGACGTCTTCGGCAAGAACAAGTTTTCCTTGCTTCAGTTGCAAATCGTAATCATGAAGTCGCTTCCGAACCTTCTTCAGTTCGATGTCGGCTTGAAGTCGTTGCTCAGTTAGACTTGCGGCTTCGGCCTTCGACTTTGGTTGCAGCTTTTGTTTCTTTGATTTCTTGCGGTTCCGTCGCCATCGTGCAACGGCATCGACATCGTAAGGAGCTTGGTTGAGTTCCTCACAGCCTTGTGTTTTCCAATGCTGGATTGTACGCCTAGCAACGCCTAATTCATCGGCAACGTTTTCTAATGTGTGAAGTAGCGACATACTTTATTTACGGACTCAAAACCTAATAAAACTAGCAATTTTCACACTCGTTTTTTTACCAATGCGCAAAAAGTGTCGAGCATAGGTTCCACGGCCCGTGGCATCGCCGGTTTACAGAACCTATCCGGTCGCCAGATGGTCTGCCATTCTGTCAGTTTGGGCCGGATTCGACCGCTCTCACCGAGTCTTGATGTCTTCAGTTTGGCTTCGAGCATTCGTAGCCGTTGTTCGAGTTCCTTGATTCGTCGCTGGAGTTGTTCAATACTGTCGTTCATATCTTTATCTATGATCGACCGAGCATTCCATGAGCGACAAGTATCGAATCTTTCCTGTTGCAACCAAGCAAGAACGTGCCGAACTCCGAGCTTCCATCGAAGCGGTTGGTTTGCGGAATTCAATCGTGCTCGACGAATACGGCCAAGTGATCGACGGCCACGAAAGGCGTGACGTCTGCACGGAACTTGGCATTGATTGGATGGCCGGAGCCGACGTTCGGATTGGACTAAGCGACGACGAAAAGAAAGCTCTCGCCATCGACTTGAATCTATGGCGAAGGCCGATGCAATTGCCGAGACGAGTGCGGAACAAGCTGATCGAGATTTATCTCGTTGCCAATCCCGAGTTATCCGAGACAACGGTAGCGGAGTTGTTCGGCGTTAGCCAACCGACGATCAACAGACGTAGAAAGGAACTTATTCAAATGAATAAGTTGCCGCCCGCCGTCTCGACGGTTGGCAAGGATGGTGTTCGTCGAAAGATCGGAAAGCGAAAAGGAGCGAGACTCATTGTAAAAAGCCAGCGTGAATTTGAAAGTCTCACGCCGGATTTGGAAGAAATGAAAGACGATCTTCAAGGAATCATCCGAAGGCCAAAGCGCTTTGCATCGGAAGCCAGACGGAAGCGCCGACTCCGAGAAATCGAAGACGTCAAAAACCTGCCGCCGAATATCTCGATTCGAAATTCCGATTGGCGGAAGCTGAAAATCAAACAGCAATCCGTTGATTTGCTTTTGACCGACGTTGTATGGTCCAAGGAGCACTACCAAGATTGGGCCGAACTCGGAGTACAAGCGAAGAAGTGGCTCAAGGCCGATGGGCTTTTTGCGTCGTATATCGGAACGTCTCGGTTGTCTGAGTTCTGCCAAGCAATCGGCGAGAGCCTGTCGTATCTCACGACAATTGCAATTGTCTTCAAAGCGGGAAGCAAAGATTACAAGACCGGCCATATTGAGCGTTGGCGTCCGGTTCCGATCTTCAGTCCAAACCCAGACCGACAGTATTATTTTGACGATGTGATTTACAATCCCGGCATCGAAAAGGACTATGGCGATTGGCAGCAATCGCTCCCGGTCGCAAGACAACTCGTTCTGAAGCTCTCCGATCCTGAGAATCTCATCGTAGACACGCACCTTGGAACTGGAACCAATGCCGTTGCTGTCTCGCAAGTTGGCGAAGGACGTCAATTCGTGGGTTGCGACATCGATGCCGACATGGTTCGAATCGCACGGCATCGAGTAGCGACAGAAGGTATTGAAGAAATGGCTTCGTGATTGGCTTGGAACTGCCTTTTCCAATCAAATCTTCGACCGAACAGCGGGAACCCAAATGACTGACGAAGAAGATAAACTTGCGAATCCATCGCCGATCGAAGTCAGTGTCAGAAACGAACTCGAAGAGGAAGGTGACTGGCTTACAACAAGAGAAATCTGGAAGTGGGTTGCAATCGTATTCGCATTATACGTTGTTGGAGCCGTGCCGCTTCTAGTATTCGGTGTCAAAGACAAAGCCGGATATATCGGCGATGCGTTTGGTGCTATCAACGCCTTATTCAGCGGACTTGCCTTCGGCTTTGTGATCCTGAACTTGTTTGCTCAACGTTATGAGCTAAGGAAGCAACGTCAAGCGATGTTGCTTGCGTTGGATGAATCTGAAAGAGCGAGAGCCGAATATGCAAAGATGGCGAAAGCCCAAGAAGTTTCTGGAGAGCAGTTGCAGAAACAATCGGATTTGATGTTCGTTTCTTCGTACTTGTCGCTATTGGATATGCTCATCCAATCGAAGAATCAAAGATCGACGATGCCAGTTGCCGGTAGTGCTTTTGCGATTGAGTGGGGCAACCAGAAGGAAACACACGCTGAAGTGATAATGGAGCGACTGGCGGGAGTGCATGAATCTGCGTTGGGACGTCTCACAGGGTCGCTCGAAAAGTTTGCGGCTGAGAAGATTCGGTCGAATTGGCTGATCGCATATCAATTTGTTTCGACGCTGGATCGGAATATCAAAGACGACAATCGTGAATCGAACGAAAATGGACGAGACGCCGATATGATTATCACAACCGTAAGGGGAATAGCGGATACCGTAGCGGAACTCAAATCGACGACAGTTCAAAGCAAGCACAGTAAACTCAACGAACTATACAACGCAATTGAACATCATATAAGGAGGTTGTCTACGGAGATTGAACAGATTGAACTGAGAGGAAATCCCGACCGATTCCCGGACTTAGTTAGTGCAGCAGTCGAGGGCTTATCGTCAATTGGCAATGAGCTTGCATATTTTGAGAACGAATACACATAGTTTACATTGCCCCACGCCTTCGGCGTGGGGCTTGACGACATAGTTCTTACCGAGCCAAAAATAGCAATCCGCTCCCTATCTAATGCATGGCTTCATGCATTAGATTTGTTGATTTGTTTTCCGGCATTGGTGGCTTCCATGTCGGTCTGAAGGATTTCGGAACTTGCGTTCTGGCTTGTGAGATCGACGCCAATGCCCGATCGGTCTACCAAAGCAACTTCCCAGACACGCCGATTTGCAACGACGTCACCGAGATAAAAGAACTGCCCGATCACGACATGATCACGGCTGGGTTCCCGTGCCAGCCGTTCTCGGTCGCTGGCAGGCGTCTCGGCTTCGAAGACGATCGTGGCGGCATGTTTAGTCGTATACTTTGGTTGGCTCGGCAGCATTCGACGTCAACATTGCTTCTTGAGAACGTTCCTTTTCTATTGAAACATGACCAAGGAAAGACGTTCGCCACGATCAAGGCGGCTCTCGAAAACGAAGGATACGCCGTCAGTTTCTCCGTTCTAAATGCCGCTGACTTCGGAGTTCCACAAGAACGAAAGCGGTTGTTCATCGTTGCCAGAAGAGAGGGCAAGAATATCGACTTTCCAATTGGCAACATGGACCGAGTTCCGATCAAAGCGATTCTGGAAAACGACGTCGATGGAGAAGAACTGGCTTTCAAGCACAAAGATCGGATTCCTGATCCGATTCCGAAGGAAGGCCGGATTCCGTTGGTGAATCCACAAGGTAAGCTCCATCAATGCGATTATTTGGTTCGATCGTCGAAACCTGCCCCGACCATGACTTACCAAATTTACGCCGTCACGAAGTCGCTGAAAGTGATTTGGCCCGAACTCCGGTTCTTGTCTGCCAGGGAAGTTGCTCGGATCGGCGGGTTTCCTGACGACTTCAAGCTTCATCCGAATCGGAATCGGGTTTACGAACAAATCGGGAATTCGGTAGCGCCGCCAGTCGTTACGGCGATTGCAAGCAAGTTGTTCGGCGACTGTGGGCAAACCAGCGAGTACACAGCACAATCTTCCGATAGGTGATATCCGTTCCCTATTCGAGAAAGGTTGGAAAGATGAAGAAAAATGGTCCTGTCGCTCTTCGGTTTATGATTTCGCTCGGAATCGGTCTGTCGCTTGTTGGCTCGGTCTTCGGCATGGCAACGTTTACGCCTTATGCCTTCGGTACGTTTGCGGCAACCGTGCTGTTCGCTGGCGTCTATTCGGAATTGATCCGCCAGACGGATAGCTTGTCTGCCATCGAATACTATCTTGAACCGGAAGAAGACGTCGAACCGGTTTCGGTCCCTGAACAAAGCCGGGCCGCTCGGCGTCGGTACGCTGGATAAAATCGATATGGTTTTCAAATTCCTTCAGAACGCCCACAAACGAAAGTTTGTGGGCGTTCTGCTTGTCGCTTGCGGAATCACGATCAATTGTGATCATATCTGAGAGAACAGCCCTATCGTTTTTCTCCGATAAAGACATCATGCGAGACAAGAAGAATCTTTTTGACTTTCCACGTCCCAATCCAATCAATTTGCGAATCTGGTTGATCGTTTTCGCAATCGTTATCGACGTGTCACTCCAGGTAGGAATCGTTCCCTGGCTCGTAAAGTCTCCACCGAATAACGCTGGAACCTTCGGTGATTCATTCGGCTTCGTAAACGCCATTCTCTCTGGATTGGCATTTGCAGGTGTAATCGTAACTATGCTAATGCAGAAGCACGAACTCGAATTGCAACGATTCGAACTCAGGGAATCCCGTGAACAATACGAAAGAAGTGCGACAGCCCAAGAGCAGTCGGAAGCACAATTACAACGGCAAGTATCGCTGATGTTTGTTACCTCCTATCTGGATACCTTGAAGACATTAGCCAATGCCGAGACGACAGACATGCACTTCGACAAGTCTTATCGAGAACCAGAATCTGCTGCGGCTGGAAGATATCTGGAACTAGAACATCTAAGCGAATGCCTCCAACCACAAATTCACGATCTAATTGCGCAAAGCGAAAATACAAGTTTCGCCTTCATAAAGCGCAAAATGGCCACTGCGCTTTCGGCAAACTCACAACACATCGGAAAGTATCGGACAACATGGGAGGGGGGGAATATCACGCAAAGCGACTTCCGCAAATTCTCAGAAAACAGTTCGCAAATTATATTTCGCCTGACTGGACTGAAGGGATACGCAGAAAAGATCAACGAGCGTACTTTGGCAGATATTGGAGAAGAAGCGTCTCTACGATTGATGGCACTCAATGTGCTTGCGTCAAAAGCCAATATTGGCGTCATGAAGAAAGGCGGCAACTACTACTCTTCCGATGAATTCATGCAATTCCTGAATGCAATCAAGAAGGAAGAAGACCAATTGAGGCAGGATACTCTAAAACTTATCCAGTTAGAAACCGCCTGAACGCACTGAGCCTGACACGTTGATTTTTTCTACTACCGCTTTCGATTCTTTGCTTCCAAATTCTCGGCCTTCGCCGCTTGAAACATCTTGAACAATCCACGAATAAAAGCCGACATCGACAAGCCTTGCGTCTTGGCTTCGTCTTTGATTTCTTCCAATTCTTCTTCCGATAGGCAAAATGATGTTACGATTTTTCTCATATAGTTAGTTAGTAATTTCGGGTCGATTTATTTCTTGGAAAAGTAACTTTGGAGTTCGGGCAAGTCGTCTTTGTGATAATACAGTCTTGTTCTTCCTTCGACTCGGTACTCTGGCCTTTTGCAATCGCCGATTCGTTGGCGATACCACAGTTCGTTCCGATACACGCCGAGTTCATCGGCAGCTTCAGCGATTGTAAGTAGCCCTGCCTTCTGTCTATCTTCCTTTGCAGATTGTATCGTCAATTTGATCGTCTTGTTTTCCATGATTAGTTTTTCCTTTTGGTAAAGTGATTTTATCTATATAGTTCGAACTGATTGATTTCTATGCGCATAGAAAAACCCCGCTCCTTTCGGAGCGGGGGCAGTTGGATCACAGCCAACAGAAGTCATACTCTTGGCCTACCGTATCTATAGTTACTAACTTTTCGTTTGTCCGTGCATAGATACTAGCATGGATAATCAACGATTCAGATCGCTCTTCGGGGCATATTCAAAAGACAAGCTATATGAGTTCTGGCAATATCACAAAGAGCGACCAGAAATATATGGCGGATTTCTTCGGCTCGCCGAGAAATGGCGGGATCGGGGCGTTGGCACGATTTCAGCAAATGCCATTTGGCATGTTCTTCGATACGAAATCGTGACTTCGTCGGATGAAGAAACATATAAGCTGCCAAATCAGTATGCGCCGTTATATGCCCGACTCTTGGTTTGGCGGATGCCTGAGTTTGAAGGGATGTTTGAGTTTAGGAAGTGACTTTGTTGGTGTTTGGTCGTTCTGCGCATGGAAAAACCCCATCGCCGAGAGGCGATGGGGTGGGCAATCAAAGGAGTCCTAGTCGGCGTACCAACCGTTAGGATTTTCTTTTTGTCGTGCGGTCCATATTTCGAGTCTCCTCTCCAATCCCTTGATTGACGCCGCCATTCCTTTCTGAATCTTTTCGATTCTCGGGCGGACTGTTTTTCCGAGTTGGAACTCAGTGTACCAGCCTCTTGACGGCTTATGGATCAGTCGTCCGTTTTCTTCGATTTCTTGCCGATTCAGGCGAATTGTTTTCGTTTCGAAGTCCCATTGCTTCACGTACCAGAATCTTTCCGTCTTCTTTGCCGTTGGATAGTGCCAAAGGTGATAATCGTACATCGTTTCGCCATCCGAGAACGAATAGACGTCTTCGTCCTTGAGTTCTTCAACTGCTTTGGTCAAATATGCATGGCAAGATTTCGTTTGTGCCAAATGGTCTTTGGTAACTCGAATGCCCGACGAAGGTTTTCGCTCCGGCCTTTTTCCTGATAGCCAGCGAAAATCTTCCGTTTCTATTGTTGTTTCTATGATTTGCATGTCTGCAACTCCTTTTGATTGAATTTGATTTGAGAACTATAGTCTTGATCCGGTCTAAAAGGAAGACGTTTTCATTCTGCTCTACAATCCTTGAAGGCGTCTACAATGTTCTGGAAAGGTGAAAGTCAAAGCCTTGGGGGATGGGAAAAAATTGAAGGTATTTTGAATTGCTATAGGAATTGGTTGACGAGATTACTAATATACTCTTGTTGTCCAGGTTATGTTTGCCGAGAACTTTCGCCTTTGCATCTTTCATGCAAGAAAAAGAACTCTGGATATGGCTTGATCCTATTGGAAACAGTAGGAGACATATCTTTTCTATTCCTGAGCCTTGTGCAGACGAATAAGGAAGTAACTTTGAATTGCCGTCACGGGAGCAAGTAACAGATAGCAGAAAACCAGGCGACGATTAGGTATATCCTATCATGCGGGGGTGCGTCCTGGTCCATGTGAAACTGACTCCGGTCAGAAGTGAAATAAGCGATAAGACAATTAGTTGACCACTCTGATTGTCTTCTGTCTAAGTTCGAAAAAGAAGATTGATAAGGACAACTGAATAAGAAGGAACTAAGAATACCCACTTTTCACGGGGGAAGCCCCCGCTGTATAAAGTGGATCGGTTGCCTGCAATAGCTTCAACTCCATACCGTGATGGAGTTGAAGCTGTTTCTTTGGAGTCGAAAACAACAATTCCGATTGATTGTAGACCGCTCTAGTCTTCACGCCCTATTGTAAAGCGCAAATCTGAAATGTCGGCCTTGAGCTAGTTTTTGATTTCGGTATCCTATTCTGACAATTCAAATCTAGTAGGATTCAGAAAATGAAGACAGCAAACCCAAAACCTACGGTAGACCAACTCGTCCAGCGGCTAATTGAATTCATCAAGGACGATCCGGTGACGTTAGATAATTTCGATATCCTGCCGTCGTACCATGTATTTGATGATTGGCACCTTTTTGAAGGCGAAGCAGCAAGGATTACAGACGACTGGAGTGTCTTCGCCAAAGCAGTCGAGATCACTGCGGAGGACGACTATGGTCGTGAATTTTTGACTGACGACAAAGTCGTCGAATACACGATTTCGCCGTTCAATCCAGACACGAACGAATTTGAGGATCAAATCGTGTTGGTCCATGACCTACTTGCAAATGAGTGGAGAGAGTTTTGGAGTTGACTACGAACAACAAAACCCCGTCGCCATTCGGCGACGGGGTTCTTTTCGTCGAAGCAGAACCGAAGAAGTCACTGTGCAGTCGTCGGAAACCCGAACTGTTCGCCGAGCCAAGCGACAGCGGCGTTGAACCGATCCTGACTCGGAACACGGTAAAATTGATCCGTGATCGTTCTCGGCGAATGACCTGCGAAATACTGAGCGTAGCGGGCGAATTCGTCGTGACCGTCAAGCTTGGTGATTGCGGTCTTTCGTAAGTCTTCAAGCGTTCCCCAAAAATCCTTCTTCTTCAGTTTCGTGCGATATCGACCGAATTGCCGACCGATCAGGTTCTTTCGCTTCCGTTTGTTCTTCTTGGTTTTGTCGTTGTGAAGTTCTTCAATGTACAAAACCGTGTTGTCTTCGGACGTCAGAAGATATTCGGGATGATTGGATCTATATTTCTCCAAGAGTTCGAAAGTCTCGTCCCAGAGACGATACGTGACGGTCGGAACGCCTTCCTCATCCCGCTCTTTCCGACGTTTGAACCTGATTGTTCTGGCTTCTGGATCGAAGGTATTGAAGGTTTTCCCTTTGTCGTCGGTTGCAGTATGCCGCCAAGTTCCAACGTCGCCTTCGTAACATCCTGAATTCAACATGAGCAAGTAGAAGAGTCGCTTCGGACCATCGACGACACGGAATAAGTCTTCAACGGCTTCGTCGCTCCAGATTTTGATTATTCGTTTCTTCGGAACTCTGATTCCGGTCCCCCGCTTCCGCAAGTTCGAAATCGGCTCAATAACCTTTGCCGTGTCTCCGCACCATTCCAGGAAATTCTTCGTCGTCGTAAGCGTATCTCGGGCGGTAAACTCCGATGCGCCTTCAGCAATTTGATCTTGGAGCTTGGCTCGGAATTCGAGGAACTTCATGCCATCGGCGTGAAGAATGTTCGGGCAGAAATCGGCGAACTTCTGCAATTGGTTTCGGTTGTTGTCGAGCGTTCCTGCGGTGATTTCTTTCGATCGGACGTCGGAGAGCCGGAATACAAGCCATTGGTCGATGAGTTTCGACGTTTCATAGACTTCGGATTCGGCGGTATTCTTTCGAGCTTCGGTCGCCTGGAAATCGGTCAAACCGAGATTCTGCAAAGCAATGTCCCGCAAGCTCCCGAAACCTTCTTTCGGCAAAGCTTGCAAATCGACGTCAGCGGTTTGTTCCTGTTCAATCTTGGCTTTGATCTTCTCCCGCCATTCGATGAACTCCTGCCATGCCAACGAACGATTTCGGCGTGACTCCTGATCGTAAGCAGACGACTTCCAAGGTTGTTTGTTGTACGATTTCCGCCATCTGACTTTGCCGCTCGGCAACGTTTCCGGTTTCCCCAGTTTGATCTTTTCCTGTGGCATTTCTTGCGTTCCTCTTCGGAGTCCCGTGGGCAACTTTTCGTGGGCAATCTGACCAGGAAATTGCCCACGAAGGCGAAATATACCCCAAAAACCCTAGGGAAACAATGTTGGTCCCACGTTGACATCGTGGAGGTCACAGGTTCGAGTCCTGTCACGTCCATTTTTAACGTCAGAAGTGACAAAAAGTTACGACACGCCGACTTGGTCCACTAAGGACTAAGTCGGCGTGCTTCGTTAATCGCTCCGCTATTCTGCATTTGTTGTTGCAATCGGAACGGAAATCCGAGGGATTCGGCTATGAATGGCAATCATCGCTAGAAGTCGCGATCGAGGTCAGCATCGCCTTACCTTGTTATACGACGGATGATTGCTCGTTCCGAGTTTCCCCTGTCTTCTCCGCCAATCTGGTGGTTATCTAAAGGGCATTTCTCATCGTATAATCGTATGCCCGCAGAACGACATCGACGTTGGCTTCAGTAACGTGAGTACCGTTAACACTTAGACGCCGTTTTCCCATTAGAATGGGGGCAAAGTTCCGAATATCAGTGTTTGAGAGGGAATCACGAATGTCGATCAGCAGCTCGGGTCAGATCCGGTCGGCCAGTTCGGCAAACAGTTTTTGCAGGGAGTCCGGTTCGGCAGGCTTGACGAAGTGGTGGTCGAATCCCGCATTTTCGGTGCGTTGTCGATCTTCGTCCTGGCCCCAACCGGTCAACGCGACCAGAATCATGTCGCTGCCCCACTCATGAGTTCGGATGTGCTGAGCAGCTTCGTAGCCGTTCATGACTGGCATTCCAATATCCATCAAGACCACATGCGGGCGGAATGTCTGTGCCGATCGGACAGCTTGAGAACCGTCATAAGCCGTCTGCACCTCGTTTCCGAGCATCTTGACAACCACCGTTAGCATGTCTGCGGCTGCTTGGTTGTCGTCGACGATCAGTACGCGAAGTTTCGACTTCTCGGCAACAGAGCGATCGACTGGCGACTCAGGTTTCTCGGCAGGAGAATCCGTCAGAATCGGCAGTCGCACCGTAAACTCACTGCCTTGGTCCGCACCTGCGCTGCGGATTTCGATTCGGCCGTTATGCATTTCGACAAGCCGTTTGACCAATGTCAGTCCGATGCCAAGCCCCCGATAACCTTTCTCCAACGGTTGGTCGATTTGGCTGAACATCTCGAAAATGCCGGCTTGCAACTCCATCGGAATGCCAATGCCGTTGTCTTTCACAGTGACACACACCTGGTGGTCCTGATGATGAGCAGTCAGTTCGAGGCAACCACCCTCTGGTGTGTACTTGGTGGCATTGTTGAGTAGATTCGAGAAGACTTGAGCCAGGCGGTTGGGGTCGGCACTGAGGTGGATCGTCTGGGACGGCATGGTCACGGTCAGTTCGTGGTTGGCCTCGTCGATGAAGGGACGAGCGGCTTCCACTGCACTCTGCATAACATCGTTGAGGGCCACCCGGCAAGTTTGGAGTGTCATCTTGCCTTGTGTGATCCGAGAGACATCCAACAGGTCGTCGATGAGTCGCACCATTTGGCGAGTCTGTCGCTCCATCATGCTGCGGGTCTCTTCCATAGCCACCGGGTCGCCCATTGACAGTTTCATCACCTCCAAGCCCGTGCGAATGGGAGCTAGCGGGTTACGGAGTTCGTGGCCGAGCGTGGCCAAAAACTCTGTCTTCCGCCGATTGGCTTCAGACAAGTCAGCGGCCACTTGTCGAAGATTGTCCTCCAGGTGTCGTTGCTTGGTCTGGTCCCGCATGACCTTCATGAAACCAATCAGCCGATCCGATTCGTCATGTAAGGCCGAGGTGATGCCGTTGGCGAAGAATCGCGTGCCATCCATTCGCTGCATCCAACGATCGTTCCCGGTACTGCCATTAGTTGCAGCTTCGTCCAACTCTCGTTGAGGAACGCCAGCCTTCACATCCTCGGGAGTGAAGATGGTGGATACGATGTCTTGGCCCAGAAACTCGGACTCCTCGAAACCCAGCACCTGACGGACGCCTTCGTTCCAAGTCGTCGCACGGCCATCGACGTCGGTCATGAAGATCGCGTAGTCTTGGACTTGCTCGACCAACGTGCGAAATCGCTGTTCGTTCTCTCGCAACGCCGCCTCAGCGAGCTTACGATCGGTCAAGTCGATTCCCTGGACCAGGATGCCGGTGACTGTGTCATCAGGGCCACGCAGAGCTTGGTAAACGAAGTCGAGATACCGTTCCTCGGGCGGATCGCCGGGCTGTCGTTGCAGGAGAACCGACATATCGGTACCGACGAACGGTTCCCCGGTCTGGTACACGCCGTCAAGCAACTCAAACAATCCTTGACCTTCGACTTCAGGAAGTGCCTCTCGTGCGGGAAGACCAAGCAGCTTGCGGTGCCCGACAACTTGGTAGTATCGATCGTTGGCTCGCTCGAACACGTGGTTCGGACCGGTCAAAACACACATGAACGACGGAGCCCGTTGAAACACATCGATTAGTCGTTCGCGTTCGGTCTCGATCTCTTTGAGCAACCGTTTTTGTTCGGATTCGGCCCGTTTGCGTTCGGTAATATCACTGAAGAGAATCGCAACTTGGCGGGCCTCTGGCTCTCCGATCCGAGATGCGAAGACGTCAAACCAGCGTCCAAGCGTCGGGGACTCGTTGATGAAACGGACTGGCTCGCCGGTGGTCGCGACTCGACCGTAGATTTCAAACCAATGCGGTTCCAGTTCCGGGGCCAGTTCTCGCGCGGTCTTACCGGCTGCATCTTGCAGTCCGGTGTTCTGCGCGAAGACGCGGTTGATTTCGAGGAACCGGTAATCGATCGGCTGACCGGCGTCGTCAAACATCATCTCGACGATACAGAACCCTTCGTCGATCGACTCGAACAAAGTGCGATATCGCTCCTCGCTGTCCCGCAAGGCCGCTTCGGCCTGTTTGCGATCGGTGACGTCGGTATGCACGCCGACCCACTCGCGGATTTCGCCCTCACCGTTTACGACAGGGACTGCCCGAATCGAACACTCTCGCCATTGGCCGTCCCGGCGACGGACACGGTGCTCGAACTCGAACAACCGTTTCTCAGCGACCGCTTGATTCCAGGCCTCGATCGTTGGCTGGGCATCCTCAGGATGCACGACGTTCGCCCAGCCGTAGCCCTGATACTCGTCTTCACTTTGCCCGGTGAAGTTCCCCCAACCGGGTTGCTCGCCTTCCATCTGACCTTCGGCGTTGTTGGTCCAGATCAAACTGCTGACGACGCTCACCGCGGCTCGAAACCGTTCTTCACTCTCGCGCAAGGCTTGTTCGGTTCGCATGCGTTCGGTGAGATCGAGCATCGAGCCAACCATTCGGATCGGCCGACCGTTCTCGTCATGCACAACTCGACCGCGATCGAAGACGAAGGCGGAATCACCGTTCGCTCGCAGAAAACGGTACTCCGCACTCCACCGCTCCTGACCACCTTCGATCGCTTCGTGAATGCCGTGAACGACTCGCTCACGATCGTCGGGGTGGATGTGTTCAACCCACCAATTCGCTTCCGGACCGACTTGTTCGGCCGTATAGCCAAAGCGGGTTTGCACACCTTCGTTCCACGTCACTTGGTTCGTGACCAATTCCCAATCCCAAATGGCGTCGTTAGCCGCTTCACTAATCAGTCGATAACGCCGTTCACTCTCGCGGACTTGCCGTTGCGATTCTCGTTGCTCGGTCACGTCTCGAAAGATCAGGACGACTCCGATAATCGTTCCTGCGTCGTCGCGAATCGGAGAGGCACTGTCGTCGATCGGGCATTCACTGCCGTCTCGCGAGATCAAGACCGTGTGATTCGCCAGCCCGACAATTACACCTTCCCGCAGAACTTTCTCCACGGGATTCTCGACTGGTTGACGAGTTTTCGCGTTGATGATCGAAAACACAGCGGTCAACGGTTGGCCCAAGGCGTCTGAGCGAGACCAGCCGGTCAAGGTTTCCGCGACCGGATTGAGCAGAGTCACGCGGCCTTCTGCGTCAGTGGTGATTACTGCATCGCCGATGCTATCCAACGTCACGCCCAGTAAATCGCGTTCTTGTTGAAGCTCCTGCTCGGCCAGTTTTCGCTCGGTGATGTTGCGGATCACGCCGGTCAATCGGATGGTTTTTCTTGAGTCATCACGCTGAGCTTCCCCCTGCTCCTCGACCCACAGAACCGACCCATCGCTGGGACGAATCAGACGAAAATGGCTGTCATACCTACCGCCATGCTCGACACTTTCGTCGACGATCGCCCGATGCCTCTCGACATCGTCCGGATGAACAAGAGCCAACCATTGGGATCGCCGCTGTCGAGAAAAATCATCGGGCAGACGAAGGACTTCGGCGGCGTTTTCCGAGAACGTGATTCGATCGTCGGCGATGTTCCATTGCCATGCGACCATCCGAGCGGCAGCCAGAGCCGTCTGCATTAGTTCTTGGCTTTGGAAAAAGTGATTCTGTTCCGAAGACTCGACCGCCATCCGTGCTTCCCGCGATTCGCTCTTTTGACACTGGATCATTGTATTGGACCGGGCCAATTGTACGACCTGCCCGCAATGACGAATAGCGTCTACTTCGGCTCGATCGGCAAGAGATGCGAAGACGTGGACCACCAAATACCGTCTCAGAGACAACGGTCACAACGCACGGGACTATCGCAATGGTTGGATCACCCTCTTCGGCTATCTGTCGTTGCGACGCCGGTTTTGGTCGCCATGACCGGCCCCGCGGCCGGGAGAATGCATCGGGCGTTGTTCGTATTGGAAGCCGTCTTGTTGAAGAGCGGACATGCTTAGGTTGACTGTTCGTGACGATCTCGGTGCTGTTGTTTCATGCGAAGGTAGTCTTTGTGCTCCCTCGCTTCGACGTACTTAGCATAGAACACTTGCGCTGCCGCCGCTTTTTCTGGATCGTTGGTTCTTGGTAATTCTTCGCCGGTTTCCTTGTCGTATTTTCGACCGCCTTTATGGTTGGCGTAGCGTCTTGCCCGAGTCCAACCCATTTGCAGAAATTTTCGAGCCATATCTGCGCCGACAAAATCGTCAGCGGCTAAGTAGTCAAGAAACATTTGATAGATCACACCGGACGACTGCTCCGCCACGGCTTCCGTTTTGAATCGCCAATGCGGGAGAATCTCGCTTTTGTAGGGTTCGACGAGGAGTACGCCCTGCTCACCTTTTCCGATTCGGTAAAGTTCGGGCTGCTCTCGAAAGTCAATGTTGTCGAAATCGAGTTCGTAGTCGAATGGTAAGTGAGTCATGTCCAGATGGAGATTCCGCAAGATGTCGAAGCAGTCAGTCTTCCATCGATGTTAACAAATCTTCCTTTGCCTTCCGGGATAGGGCCTTGATTGCCAGTTCCCGCTTCAAGGCACTGCTTTGATTTCTCTGCTCTTCCTGATACACGCGAGTCACCGGCAAACGACTGCGGGTGTAGCGTGATGCAGTTCCGGCGTTGTGTTGTTCGATTCGCCGTTTCAGATCATTCGTGATTCCGGTGTAAAGTGACCCGTCAGCGCACCGTAAGATGTACACGAACCAGCGATCCGCTAATTGTTTCTTGAGCTTCAATACCGCCAGTTCTTTCGCCTTCGCTTCGACCTCGATAGTCAATTCGACATCACGCCAGCAGTCAGGAAAGTCCACAATGTTGATGTAGTCGTGATGACGATTTGGTTTCGGCCCTTTCCAGCCTTCAAGTGGACTGGAGAGATGAAACATCGGCTCTCGATTCCATGTGGCGATTGCCTGTGCCGTGGCCTCCTCCACCGTCAGATTGTCTCGATTGCAGCGGTGGTGATGAACGTCGTAGACCAGCGGAATTCCTTCCGACAGGCACATGGGAAGTAAGTCGGATGGGGAGAAGGTGCGATCATCGTTTTCGACGGTCAATCGGCTTCTCGCTCTTTCGGACAGCCGACCAAGAGAGGTGGCGAATTGGGCCAGAGATTCAGGTTTATTGCCATACGCCCCGCCGCCATGAATGTTTACGACGTCGGCCCCTATCCACTCGGCCACTTCGGACTGATATTCGAGTTCTGCAATCGAGCGATCAACGACATCAGGCCGTGGAGAATTTAATACGACGAATTGATCGGGATGGAAACACGTTCGCACACCATGCGATTTAGCGAATTCGCCGCAGTGCTTGAAGCGGTTTATAATCTCCTCGCCATCTGGTAGGTCATGGATGTCGTAACCGCATTCGGCGTGTGTCTTGATCGGTAGTATTTGGCTGTTGACTCTGAAGCAGCCAATGCCGTTCTCGACACAAAAATGGAGCGACGCCAGCAATGCCTCAGCGTTGGAGATGCATAGGTTGGAAAGTTTCGCTAATGCGGGTTCGCGATCCATACCTTTGATCGATTTGACCGTTGTGTTGCGGAACTTGATCGGCTCCTCAAGAAACGTGCAGCAAAGCCCTAGGCGGATTCCGGGTTTGGGAACTAGCATTTCCATCACGAATCGTTCCACCAAGTGATCGAGAGTCGAAGTACGGTCACAATCGATACTCGAATAAAATTGGGCACCTGTGCTACAGCCAACTATTTGTAGTGCTTCCCCACGACCTTGGCCATTCAAACGGTCGTCGCCTGAAATCAGAGAATGTGATTTCGGAGACTACTAAACTTTCCTTGTCCAGTGACGTGACGCAACACTTCCAAATTGAACACGCACCCGTTGTTGTTGCTCGAGTGGTCCTGGAAAATACCCCGTCGGTCATTCGGGCTCGGTTGTGTCCGCAACAACCAATGTTCGGTTCGGGCTTTGCGGTGTCGTTCTGTACCGAATCGGTAGGTGGGGCCAGTGTGGAGCGGTTTCTGCTCGGAGGGCTGAGATTTCTCTCGTCGAACCGACTAGCAGCAGCGTTGCAGAGACCGCGTGAGGATGTGTGCCGCGACATTACGGATGGTTGTCGACGTGGAAAATCGGTCCTACGGTGAGGAGGATGAGCGAACGAAAATGGTACGAGCCAGTTGTTGTCAACCGGCTCGTACCACGCAGTAATCAAGTTCGCGACTGCTTTGGTGAGCAACCGACGGTGTGACTATGCCAGTCCTGTTAGTTCACCACCGGAGCAGAAGTCAGGGTTCCCGAACGATTCGACGGGGTGTCCCATCGCAGAGCAAAAGCTCATCAGTAGGCGGTTGTGGGTGACGCCCTTGAAGTCGTGGGCAACGCCCGTCTTCCAGCCCAATCCGCCGCCAACCATCACGAAGGGAATGTTGTTGCGGGTATGGGAGTTTCCTTTGCCAAGCTCGTTCGTCCAGACGATGGTAGTGTGATCGAGCATCGATCCATCCTGCCCTGGCTCGGGCACTTCCGAGAGCCGTTTCGCCAGGTAGGCGACTTGCTCGCAATACCAGGTATTGATTTTGATCAGTTTCTCGTAAGCCTCTTCGTTCTTATCTGGTTCGTGCGACAAGGTATGATGGCCTTCGTCGATCCCCAGCCACTTCATCCGCGGCTGCCCCACACTATTGGTGATTTGGTAGGTTCCAACACGAGCAAAATCTGCCGCGAAGCTGTTGACGAGAAGATCGATTTGCATCTTGCTCAACAACGGCATGTTTTCGTTCTGCTCTTCGATATTGGGCGGCAAAGTCGGAACCGCATGCCCGACTTCTGTCGCAGACTCCTTAGCTCGCGGTTTGTCTGAACTCAGCTCGATGGACAAGTCTTTTTCCAGTCGTCGAGTCATCTCCAGGTGTTGTTCGAGCAATTGGCGATCTTCACGGCTGATCATTTTCGACAACCGTTGGTAGTCGTCCTGGATTCCGTCCAAAACACTCGCGAGAATCTGACGGTTTTTTTGTTGTCCGTAGAGCTTGTCGAACATCTGATACGGGTCGTCGATGGGCGACATGGGCTGGTTTGGGCCCGCATAGGACATGCGAGTCCAAGTGTCCGCTCGATCGGGCACCATCACGCCAAATTCGAGCGAACCGAAACGAGTCCGGGTTTCTGGGTTTGCTTGAAGCTTGTTCTTGATGAATTGATCGACCGAAATCCCCATCGACCAACCTGCGGGCGTATCGGAACCACCTTGGATATCGCCGGGAAACAATTCGATTCCGGTCAGTAGACAGCCGATACCCCGCATGTGACCATCGCCGTCACCTTTGATCCGGTTACAGACACCGTGCATCGTGATGGTTTGATCGCGGAACGGTTCGAGTGGTTTGAGGATTCTCTTCAGCTCGAAATCCGCCCCGAGTTTCTCCGGCCAGAAATGCTGAGGAATAACGCCGTTCGGGCTGAAAACGAAAATCAGCCTCTGCTTTCGCGGCTGAGATGACACGCCAGCCTGCGATAGGCTCGGAAGTCCCATGGCAAGGTGGGCTCCCAAAGCACTCAATCCGGTTTTTTTGAGGAATTCACGTCGTGTTTCGTAGTGTGTCATCGGTGGGACCTTACTTGGAGGAAATGTTTCGAGAGTTGAGCGTTGCTACGGGAGGCTGTGTTGCAATAACTGCAATCTCGACGAGGAGTTGGTGAAGATTAAAATCAGCGTCCACAAATTTTTGGGTTAAGTGTTGTTGCGTCTCGGCTCCGTAGGCAGCAATCGGTTGTTTTACGAAATGTTGAAATACGCGACTCACAAAAGCTTCGTGGGCGTCGTTGCTGGTTGCCAAATATTCTGCCAAATCCGCTGGCCCAGAAAACGAAACTTCCTGACCGCTGCGATCGATGTAGCTTCCGGTCGAAACAATTGGTCGATCGATTTCCTGTTTTCGGAATCGACCGACAGTGTCGAAATTCTCCAGCGTAAAGCCCAATGGATTGATTTTCGAATGGCAGACTTGGCAAGTGTTACCGCCTGTTTGCAACGCAACGCGTTCTCGCGTCGTCAAATTCGGGTGCAAATCGGGACTGAACGGCGTGAACGCTTCTTGTGGCGGTTGTAACATCCGACCGAGCATGTACCGCATCAGGAAGACGCCCCGATGGATCGGCGAAGTCGTGTCCGAGTAGGCGAGGCCACTCATGAGGTATGGGTGGGAGAGAACTCCTTGGTCAAACGGAGCCTTCGCCGGAATCTTTACCAGCGTTTCGATCGGTTGAAGACCGAGCAAATCTCCTTCGATTGTCGTCGATTCATCGGTAAGCGACCAAGCGTCGCCGTAGAAGCTAGCAATCGATGCTGTTGTGAAATTTGCTTCCGGACGAAATAGGTCGCGAAAGTCCCCATCGGCTCGGAGAACGGCGTCCTCAAGTGTGGCCTCTAAGGACTTTCTAAGGTCGGCAACCAATTCACCGGAGAAATCGGCATATTGATCGCTGTTTTTCTCAATGGCACCCAGATGGCTCAGGTTCAGCCATTCGAAAAGCATGTCGCGTGTTTTCCCTTCGCAGCGATAGTCGCGGACCATTCGCCCGGCCATCTCACGAATTTGCTGATCCGATTCGAGCTGACCCTTCTCCGCGGCTTCCAACAGATTCCGGTCGGTGGGAAGCGAGTCAAACAAGATCAGAGCCAAGCGATTTGCGACTCGGCGACTTTTCGTTCGATCTCGATCTAGGTCCGGATACAGGAATCGCGGTGATTTCAGAATGGTCAGCAATGACCGCTTCATTGCGATTTCATTGTCTTCGCTCGCGTTGAGTTGGTCCGCGATGTAGAACTGTTTCTCACGTTCAGAAAGCGGTCCCCGAAATGCCAACTCAGCGAGTTCGGTGAGAAACGCTTGCAATTTCGCCCGATCGTCTCCGCCGTCTTTCCGATGTCTCTTCAGGTACTCTCCCCAAAGTTCTTCGCTCGCAATCTTCGAGAACTCGACTGCCGCTCCCGTTGTCGCCTCGTCCCAGGTTCGATCGACATTCAACCCGCGATCGAAACCGTAGCTTCTGTCATCGGGCGGCAATTTCGCTTGGAGGGCAAATGTTGGTGGCGGCGATGTTGCGAGCAGATGTCGATTCGGAATCACCTCTTCGGTACCATGAGGTGTCACCCAGGACAGGCTGACAGTCACCGGCGGTTGTTCGGTTTTGCGTTTCCGTTGGTAGAGTTCGATCTGCACAGGGTAGACACGCCCCGCCAACAAGAAAATCGATTTGCGAAACTCCGTCTTGTCACCAGACTGGACGTGATTATCGATGAACAGCCGATCAAACGCTCCAAACCGCATTCGAAATGCTGCCGTCGACCGCACGACAATCTCATAGCGACCGGTTTCGTTGACTTTGAGTCCTGTCCGCCAGTTCACGTAGAACGCTTCGGACGAAATTCCTTCGCCTGGGCTGTCTTTTCCCCAATCAAAATTGATGTAGGGATCGACACGTTCAATTTTCAGATTTTCCCGCTTCCACCGAGAACCGTCAAAGTAATTGGCGTTTACGCCGTGCTTGTTCTCTCGCCACATACTTCCGCGAGAATAACCAAATAAGTCAGCGAGACTTTGCCTGAGCTGGTTGTTCGTGAGGTGCGTCAGCTCGATTCGCGGCGGGCGGTTTCGCAGACGAGCCGCTTCGCTGTAGAACGTGTGGTGCATCCACTCAGCCACCGCCTGCGCATCTTCGGCTAAACACGCTTTCGGATCGTCCTTGGGCATCGTTTCGGAGATGACTTTGGCCAGTTGACCAGCCGTTTCGTCACCGATGAGAGGCAACTCATAGATGCCTCCCACGCCTTCGCCGTTTTCACCGTGACAGTCGACACAAGACGAATTCCAAATCCGTGCCCCTTTTTCACGAACGACGTCCGTTTCGGAAGCGTGTCCCACAGAGTTCAGCGTCAACGCGAGAAAGACAAACATCGTCGTCAAAGCGAGGTTGCGACACGTTCCTAGCCACTTCTTGAGGAATGGTTTGGAAACGGCGACTGCGTTTGTCGAATTTTGGCGTTGGATGGGCATTTCCATTGTATGTGAGGTCAACTGGCTTGTGGGCATCTGGGGAGATTGTGGGGAAGGATCAATATTCAATTATACTTGCAGTGCTTTCGAGGACAAGTTTATCAGCTGTCGCTGCTGAGAAGAACTGCCGAACCCGATGTCGTCGAAGCACCGGTTCCGACGTTTTTTACGGGGAAGTATGAAAAAGGCAGCATGCGTCGGCCAATCCATCGATGGAAGAACTCTTCCAGACTTCCCCATTTCATGAAATTCTATGGCAAACTTGGTTGTCAGAGAACACGAAATTCCATGGCAACCGCTTGATGGAGAGGCCGGCGCCGCGAGGCGATCAACGAGCTCATCGATCGGTCTTGCCGTCGCTGAGCACCAGCCGGTGACACTCGAGCCACGTCGGCGGCTCGCATTTCTCAGCCAACTTGTGGATGACACCTTCAGGCACGGACTTGGTCCGCGCTCGGTTTTGCCGGAGCAGCGTTTCATAGGGCGGTTCGAGGTACACGATCTCAATGCTCGCATTGTAATCGGCAAACAGGTCGAGCCAGCGGCGACGGGTCTGCCGCATTGTGTTCGTCGCGTTGAAGGCAAACGAAGTTCCTGACCGTAGGAACTCCCGACACCGCTCCCGCGCGGTTTGGGCGACCTGCCCTTGGTTGTCCGTCGGATCAACCCCAAGTTCGCCACGGATTTCGTCGAGCGAGACTACTGGAAGTTCGCTGCGATTTCTGGATAACCACGTATCCTTGCCGCTACCAGGAAGACCGGCCATTAGCATGACAGTGCAAGAAAAGTTCTCGTGCGGAACGTACTGCAGATTCGACTCCCCCTGCTGGAAAAACGTGAAGCGGGCATGGTCGGTGGCGAACGGATATGGCTGGTCGTAGCAGTTCGCTTCTTCCGCCATTAGCTTCCAGAAGTGGAGTTTTTCCTCCGGCCGAGCCATCGATTCAGTGTCCCGGCCGCGGGTGTCCGCGAGAGCAAACAGATACAACAGCCGATTGTCAACGAGCCACGACAACCGGACGACTTCGTGCGTCGGTTCATCGCGTTCAAGCAGGAACACTGGTCGCCCGTGGTAACGGACCATCCTTGCGATTTGCTCTCGCGTTGCCAGATCACAACCAAGATCACGCAGGATGTTGCGTGCGACGTGTTCCCCTTTGACGGCATGTTTCGGGGAGCGGACTCGCCCTGATTCGGGATCGATTTCGGTCGTCAACGGCTTGGCGACATCATGAAAAATTGCTGTGAAAACCAGGATGGTCTGTTCATGCGACGAGAGCGAAGGCCATTCGTCCAAGTCGAGCAATTGTTCGAGGACCATCTTCGTGTGCGTCCAGACATCCCCTTCGGAATGCCACCCGGCGTCCTGAACACAGTCCGCCATCGCCTGGCACCACGCCTGGGTTTCGGCCCAAGCCGTGATATCGTCGAGTGAGGATTCTTGGAGTTGCTTCCAGTTCATTGCCAGATATCCACATGCTCGGCCAATTGGTTCGGCACCATCTGCTGATGCTGCCAGTGTGTGCTTTGCTTGATCTTCTCGACAAACTCAGGCCGTACAAACTTTGCCCGTCCGGTCACCATGCCGTCTGCTTCGGTCCGTAGGTATAGACCTTCCATCAGGTTATCAGGGCGGTTGGTGATTGGGTTGTCAAAGTGGCTGTCGAAATGCGACGGCCCGATCAGGTCTTTCAAGCCATCCTGTTTTAATCGGCCGGTATGAATCACGGGCACCGTTTGGACTCCCGTGCCGGCGAGCAGCGATAACCGATCCTCCAATACCAGAAAGATTTCCTGCTGTTTGTCGAAGATGTCAAACTCGAAGAAGTAATGGGTGAGCTTGCGGTAATGGATTGAATGCCGGGCGTAGACCCATTCGCCAAACAGTATGAAACGGTCCTGCAACTGCTCCTTGAGCACATGCCGTTTGACGGCTGCCCATTGTTTGAACAAGTCGTACTGCGGGTGCATGCCTTCGGTGACTCGATGTCCCCGGCATTGCAGAATCATTTCCCCAGAATCCGAGAAGTGAATACCGACATTCGTACCGTCAATCTTTTCTTCGACAATCAACGACTCATCGGCGATAAACGCCTGCGACTCTGCTTCGCCAAGATGCTTATCGTCGGCGGTTCCCGTGGACCCAAATAGATGAGGTGTGCGGGGATACTTGGTGAAGTCACCATGAGAAGCACCCATCATCGGGTTCCTTGGGGTTTGGAGAAAGGAAACGAATGACCGCACAAATTCGTCATCGGCTGTTGTCATTCCGGAAATCGTTTGATCATTATGCTTACGCACGTAAAGGTGACACGAAGTTCCTACAAATGGTTCACTGAGAGCCAGGTCGCTGTCGCGCGGTCTAGAAATTCCGTTGTCGACGTCGGTCGAGTAGATTCGTCATTTGTCGTCGGACTGGTGGGCCAAGAAACGGTGTCGGTGTTTTTGACACCAGACCACTGATCAGGACCGGATGTTCATCCTGTTGGGCGGATGCCATCGTAAGAAACTGCGTTAAACGAACGAGACAGCAAGACGAGTTGCTTTGGAAAAGTGGGGAACGGACACTCGCTGCGGGAGTCCTCGCTAGAACGCCATGTGTTAGAGCGAACGACTTGATCCGCCTTAGACCAGTTCGATTTTGTTCCGCGGAGTTCTTTCATAAACTGCCAGCAAGCGAAGCATCGTGAAGACGCCCGAACGAGAATTCAACATTGACCCGAACGCGTGGATAAACCAATCGCCGCCGCAATTTCCCATGAGAACCGTGTGCCACTGCTCCAGGCCAACGATTTGATTCGCCGGTCTGGTAAGCAAGTCCTGCTGGATCACGTGTCACTGACGGTCCAACCGGGCGAGCGAATTGCCGTTGTCGGGCCGACGGCCAGTGGCAAGACGCTGCTGCTACGGTCACTAGCCCTGCTCGATCCTCTTGACGGTGGTAACATCGTTTGGCATGGCGAGCGAATCAGTCATCGAGACATATCGGGTTACCGCAGTCAGGTCGTGTATTTGCACCAGCGACCAGCACTGATGGAGGGAACCGTCGAAGCGAATTTACGGTTTCCCTTCTCATTGAAAATCCACAGTGCCCGAAAGTTCGACATCGATGCTCTTCACGCGTGGCTAGCGACGCTGGACCGGGACGGATCGTTCTTGAGTAAGCGGCAACGCGACCTCTCCGGCGGCGAATCGCAGATTGTGGCATTGCTACGTGCAATACAGCTTGAGCCGGAAGTCTTGTTGCTCGATGAATCAACGTCGGCCCTTGACGCAGAGACAACGACCGCGATCGAACAACTCATTGACAAATGGTTCGACCAACAGCCTGACCGACGGGCCACGGTCTGGGTCACTCATGATCAGCAGCAGGCTCAACGCGTCGCCGATCGCGTCTTGGAGATGAGAGTTGGCGTCCTATCACCTAGGGAATCGACATGAGTGGTTATGTAGAACTATCGTACTCTCAGGTGGGGTTGGCCGCATTGCTGATCATTGTGAATGGTGCCATTTCGATCGGTCTTCGGTTGCGAATGGAGTGGTCTTTGATTCTCGCAAGTCTGCGAACGGTCGTGCAGTTGTTGCTGGTCGGCTTGGTGCTTGAGTGGGTCTTTCGGCTGGATCGCTGGTATGTGGTCCTTGGTATCGGATGCTTGATGACGCTCATCGCCGGCATAACCGCTGCCAGTCGCAACAAGCGGCGTTATCCGGGAATCTGGCTGAATACAATTATCTCCGTGTGGGCCAGTGCTTGGATTGTGACATCATTCGCCCTGTTCGCCGTGCTGCAGGGAGTAGACCATTGGTACCAGCCGCAGTATGCCATTCCGCTTTTGGGGATGGTGCTTGGAAACACACTCAATGGCATCTCTCTCGGACTGAACTCATTCACCGAAGCTCTGGTCGCACGTCGCGAACAAGTCGAATCTCTGCTTGCTCTCGGAGCCACGCGTTGGGAAGCGGCTCGTGGAATCATGCAGCATGGTGTCCGCACCGGTATGATCCCAATCATCAACTCGATGATGATCGTAGGCCTCGTCAGCCTCCCCGGCATGATGACCGGTCAGATCATTGCGGGCATGCCGCCAATCCAGGCGGTGAAGTATCAAGTTGTCATTATGTTCCTGATTGCATCCGCCACCGCGATGGGCACCGTCTGTGTCGTAATGCTTAGCTTCTTCCGTCTGTTCAATGCCGATCACCAGTTCCTACACGAGAAGGTTCGCTGAAGTGAGTGTGCAGTCAATTGAAGCTGATCATCGAACTCTCTAATACGTCAAGCCGGTTTCTATTTTGATGGCGGTTGGCTAACGAGCATGCGTTGTGCCTCAGTGACTCGTGCGGCTTGGATGCTGGTCATCTTGAGATACCGGTGACATCCGGATTCGTCACGCGAAAACGTGGTGAAGCCGTCATCGGCGACCGATACAGTACCAGCCGGGGACAGTCCGAAGTAGCCATCTCCCGGACGCACAGCGTACAAGACACTTGTCAAATCCCAACACGGTCGGTCATGCTCGGGGCCGCTATGCAGAAGGTATGACTCGCGGACAATGTGGTGTGGTGTATAGTTAAAGTCTCTCGCAATACTTCTTCTGGGATAGCGGACGCGAATCCCGATGTTGAAGTCACTCCACACCGCTGGGACTTCGTTCGGCCAGTTTTGAACAAACCGCTGCATCGAGCCGACATGATTGACAACGTTCGCTTCCAAGAAATGTTTGTTCCCATTCACGGGGCCGAATGCACCGGCCATGATCGAAAGTCGCTTGACCTTCTTGCGAACAAGTTCGACTCCGGTCAGCGGACTTATCTCATCGGCTGGCGACTCAAGCAAATCGGCGATGTTGACCGCTAGTCCCACTGAGACAATCGATATAGAACTTGGTTCGGCGTTCGCTAGCACCCGTCTCAAGACTTCAACGGCGTCGGGCGCGTCTGAACTGTTCAAGAGATCGTGGGGATAGCGAACGGAGTTGCCATCGGTTTCGTCGACCAATTTTGCATATTTGCATTCTCGGGGGTAATTCCCTTTGGTGACCCCAATGGTAATGTCAGGCCGTCCGTAGAACGTGTTGACCGCATCAACGATCGGGCCGTTCTTTGGATGGGTTTTAGAAACTGTGACAGCTTCGATCGAGCATTCGTCACGGTCCGCCAAGGTATGCAGCATCGCTAGGGCGAGCACATCGTCGACATCACCCGCAATATCCGTATCGAATACAACCTTCGCCGGACCATCCGCCCAACCGATTATGGGAAGTCCGAAGGTGCAGCATAATGCGATCAATTGAGTTTTCATGATTCGGACGTTTCCCAGTTGCGACGTAGAGTGTCAATCAATACTGCCATGATGATCACCACGCCGGTGATGATTTGTTTGTTTGCATCTTCGACCGACATACGGCTCAGTCCCGTTTGCAGCACTGCAATGACTAGCACTCCGAGGAATGTGCTAATTGCATTGCCACGACCGCCCATTAAACTCGTTCCACCGATGACACAGGCAGCAATTGCGGATAACTCGATTCCAGTACCCGCGCCGGGGTCGGCGGCTTCCATCAGGGATGTTGGTGCTAGTCCGGCGAGCCCGCATAGTAGCCCGCTAATAACGAATACCATGATTGCATAAGGGGCGGTTCGGATTCCCGACATACGGACAGCTTCCGCATTCGTTCCGATGGCAATGCAATAGCGGCCAAACACCGTTCCACTAATGAGAAATTGAGTCGCGAACACGGCCGCAATGGCGATTAAGAATATGGGGGAAAGACCAATGCCTGATATTGGTTCACTGATCACTGCGACATCGAAACCGATTGTTAACGTCTTGGAATCGAGTAACTGCCGAGTCGCACCACGGGCAATTTGCAGCATCCCAAGCGAGACGATGAACGACGGAATCCGAAACCAAATTGAAATCGCTCCCGTCACCCAACCGCATACGGCAGCAGTCGCTAGACCAGCAGCGATTGCTGGACCTAGCGACCATTCATAGGTCGCCATCAAGACACCGAGTACAGCCCCGGCTAACGCCATCACGCTGCCAACCGACAAATCAATTTGACCAATCACGAGGACCAGTGTCATCCCGACAGACAATAGTGTGAGTTCGGGAATTTGATTGGCAATGAGTCTCGCTGTACCCAGCTGAAAGAAACTCTCTGTTTGCAGACTAAAGACCAAGATCAATAAGGCTAACGCTGTTAGCAAGCCACCATATTGCAGTACCGTTCGATTCATATGTTTGATGATCATGCAACAGTCTCCGTTTGTCGATATCCTGCAAACGCGGCTTGCATGATTTGGTCTGATGACCACGAATCGCGACTAAACTCGCCAGTCCATTTCCCAGCTGAGACAACACCAATTCGGTCGCAAGTTTCCAACAACTCTTCTAAGTCACTACTCACAATAACAATGGCTTTTCCGGCCTGAGCTAGTGACTCGATGAGTCGGTAGATCCGTCGACGCGCTGCGACATCAATGCCGCGCGTCGGTTCGTCAAATAGCAACACATCAGCGTCGCGGACTAACCATTTCGAAACCGCAACCTTCTGCTGATTTCCACCGCTGAGTGTGCCGACCAGTTGGTCGATGTGGTTGCACTTGGTCTCTAGCTCTGTGACCATCTGTTGAACGACCTGCCGCTCCCGCTGATTTCGAATGATTCCCAAATTCGCAAAACGCTTGCCTAGTGATCCTAGAGATGTGTTAACACGAATCGGCTGTCGCAATAACAGACCGTCCTGCTTGCGATCTTCGGTCACGAGTGCTAGTCCCGCGGCGACCGCTTGATTCGGATGCGTAAATCGTGTTGGCCGGTGGTTGACAACTTGCACTGTTCCGGCTTCGGGGGTATCTGCTCCGAAAATCGCACGCAACAATTCCGTTCGCCCGGAACCAACGAGTCCGGTGATACCAAGTCGCTCCCCGCGACGAATGGAAAAGGAAATGTCTCGAACAACGCCCACTGTGATCCCTTGAACTTGCATCGCCGACTGATTCGTCGCAAACGATTGGAACTCGTGGTGTTCGTGTTGGGATTCCCCGGTCATCCAATCGACCATTTGGTTGGTCGTCATCGCCGACGTTTCTTTCGTGCAGACGCATTGTCCGTCGCGAAGCACTGTGACCCGGTCTGAGAGTTGGGCGACCTCATCCAGTCGGTGACTAATATAGATGATTCCAATTCCCCGGTCGCGCAGACTTCGTAATCGTTCAAAGAGCCGTTCCGTTTCACGATTGCCGAGCGCGGCTGTCGGTTCATCGAGGATCAATAATCGACACTGGCGGTCAAGTGCTGTGGCAATCTCGATCATCTGTTGCCGACCCACGCCCAATGTGCTCATGACGGCATCAGTGGGCACGTTCTGTAAGCCAAAATGGTCGAGTACTCGGCGTGCTTGCTGGGCTAGTTTGCGTTTCCGGATGATCCCCAAAATGCGAGGCATTCGCGTCAGGAATATGTTCTCCGCGACGGTCAATGTGGAGACTTGATTCAGTTCCTGCTGGACGATCTGAACGCCAGCGCGTTCAGCCGATTGCTTATGACGCGGTGAATACCTGTTGCCTGCGATTGACATCGCCCCGCCATCCGGCGTGAGCAGTCCGGAGATGATCTTGCAGAGCGTACTCTTGCCGGCTCCGTTTGCACCGAGCAAAGCGTGAATCTCTCCGGCGCGAACATCGAACGAAACACCATCGAGCACCGTCACACTCCCAAAGCGTTTCGTGATATCCGTCGCGGTGAACAACGGTTTCATTTCGACTCCAGCGTTTCTTTAGTCACGAGATCGACGGGAGTTTCGACGTCGGTGACTTCTGCGTTTTCGTCGGCGATCAGTTTCAAGGCTGCCTCGATTCCAAAGACGGCCAATTGATCGCCGTGCTGGTCAGCGGTAGCAAGAATTTTGCCACTGCGAATCGCAGTTTGCACCGCTGCAATGTTGTCAAAACCAACAATGAGCAAATCATCGCTACGTCCGACACTCTTAGCCGCTGCAACAGCACCCAACGCCATGCTGTCGTTCGCAGCTAAGATCGCTTTGATTTCCGGATGTTCGCTGAGCATCGACGATGCCACTTCATTTGCCTTTGACATCTCCCACTCGGCGGATTGACTGTCTACGATTTTGGCACCAGCGTCGTTCATGGACGCCTCGAAACCCGCTTTTCGAGCACGACCATTCTCGGATGTTTGCAGTCCTTCCAAGATGGCGACGGCATCACCTTTGGTAAGGTTCTTCGCTAGATAGTCGCCAACGCTCTTGGCTCCGGCTTTGTTGTCCGGGCCGACGAATGGTATCTTCAAATCTTCCTTGGCTAGCATTTCCGCATCGAGTTTGTTGTCAATGTTCACAACAATAATGCCCGCCTTCATTGCTCGTCGCAGGGATGGAATGAGAGCTTGCGATTCCGCAGGGGCAATCACAATCGCATCGACCTCATTGGCCACCATCTCTTGCACGAGTGCCACTTGGCGACTCACATCACGCTCGTCTTTGATACCGTTGACGATTAGCTCATATTCACCGGATTGCTGTTGATGCGTTTCCGCACCTTCGGCCATCGTCGAGAAAAACTCGTTCGCGAGTGATTTCATAATCAACGCGATCTTCGGTTTCTTCGCTGAGCCGGAATCTGAAGAGTCTTTTGTAGCAGACTGATTGCATCCAAACATCAGGCAGACACATAAGAGTCCACCGGCAACTAAGGTTGATCTTGCGCTTTTCATGAGTGGTTCCTTCGGGCATTGATTTCGTTTCGGTCGGCAAGGCTTTGCTGGGCACCAAATTTTGTGGCAGCCAACGCACCGGCGACACTAGCGAACTGAGTCGCCTGTAAGAGATTCGATGTGTTCGCCCACTCGACGGCTAACGCACTTGCAAAAGCATCACCGGCCGCTGTGGTGTCGACTGGCTGAATAGGAGTTGGTGCAATGTGATGGAATGAATCATCTGCTAGTAATACCGTTCCTCTATCACCGAGTGTGATAATGGCATTCTTCGCGCCGCGGTTTATTAGTTGTTGTGCTGCTGTTCTAGCGTCTTCGATGGAATCGATCTCGATCCCGGTGATAGCGGCCGCCTCGCTTTCATTGGGGCAAACGAGATCCACATCGAGTAAGCCATCAGTCCATTCGGCAGCAACCGGGGCCGGATCCAGAATGCAACGCACGCCACACTGCTTTGCAATGTCGATGGCAGCAATCACACTTGGCGTCGGTATTTCCAATTGGAGCATCAAGACATCCGCCGACTCGATCAGTTGATGATGAGACTGGATATCAGATTCTAACAGCTGACCATTGGCTCCCGGAACAACCATAATTGCGTTTTGGCCGGAACTTTCTAACGCAATGATTGCCAGTCCACTCGCGCAGTCGTCTGTGGACAAGACCGCTTGGCAGTCGACATGGTATTGTTCCAGATTGGCTTGCAGACGCCTTGCAAATGCATCGTTGCCGACACGACCAATCATCTGGACCCGCCCACCGACTTTCGCTGCTGCCACCGCTTGGTTAGCACCCTTTCCGCCACAAACTTCAGTAACCGATTCCGCGGCAATTGTTTGTCCGGGTTTCGGGATTGTTTGACAGCGAACAACTAGGTCCATGTTGATGGAACCGCAAACGACGATTCTTGGTGCTGAGTGGTTCTGATTCGACATGTCAATCGTCGGCCTTTGGCTGATGCCCTGCTGGAGGTTGGCTGGAAAGTTGCACAAGCGCTTCGCGGGCACGGCCTTTTTGTTCTTCTCGCAGAATCAAGTAGCGGTCGCGACCATTGCTAGATTCTTCAAAGGTCGTCAGACCATCGTCGGCCACATGCACGCGGCCGGTTGCCGATAGGTCGAAGTATTGATGCTCGGGACGAACTGCATGCAAGACCGAGGTTAAATCCCAAGTGGGGCGATCGTGTGGCGGAGGATTGTAAACTATGTAAGCCTCAGACAGTGGATGATGCGGCACGTATTGATAGTCACGCAAGATGCTCATGTGAGGATACGTCAGATTCTTGCCAATCTCATATCCGCTCCAGACGATTGGTGTCGGCCAATCTTTCGCGATTGCTTTCGCCGCGGGGATGTCTTTGACAATGTTGTATTCTTTGTGGTCGTACAGTTGTCCCCTGTTGTTCGCAATCTGCCGAAATGCACCGGCCATAATCGATAGCAGTTTGACCTTCTTCTTGACGAGTTCTAGGCCGCTCAAGTCACTATGTTTGTCAGCCGGTGACTTCAAAAGATTCGCAAGGTTGGTGGAGAACCCGACTTGTACAATCACAACACTGCCATCTTCTTGACTAGCCAATGTCTTGCGGAGGACATCGACAGCATCGGGAGCGTCTTTGCCGCTTCGCAAGTCGTGCTCGTAGCGGTCGTTGCCGTTGTCCTTTTGGGCTGCTAGGACATTGAATCGTCCTGGCTCTGGCGTGACACCGCTTCGGCAGACACCGATCGGAATGTCACCACGACCATAGAACGTATTCACCACATCTGTAAACGCGGCTGCGAGCTCGTGGTCTTTGGTAATCGTGACTGCTAGGAGTTCACACTCGCCTCGCGTTTGCAACGCATGAATCACACCCATCGCGAGGACATCGTCGCAATCGTTTCCAATATCGGTATCGAAAATCAAAGGAACCGGCTGACGTTCATCAGCGTTTGCGAAAGATGCTCCCCACGACATGCAGGCAACCAATAGAGCGAATTGTTTCATGAGTTCCTCAGGGGTGAAATAGAATTTCGAACGATGACACGCGTTTTGATACTGTGCCGTTTCTTGAGCTTTTGACGATTCGAACCTGCCGCCGCAGTGAGAGCCAGATCGGCTGCAAGCTGGCCGATGCGGTTGACATCCTGGCAGACTGTCGTGAGCGGTACGTTCATTAAATCTGCAAAAGGGCAGTCGTCGAACCCAACGATGGACAAGTCGTCAGGCACCCGCCGCCCCAATTCAGTGGCCGCGCGAAGTGCCCCCATTGCGTTCGGCGTGCTGAACGCGAAGATTGCGGATACATCCGGGCGATCCATTAGCAACGTTTTTGTAGAGTCGAAACCCGATGTCTCGGTAAAATTGTCTCCGACGACGAGCGATTCATCGAACGCAACACCAACTTCTTCAAGAGCAGTCATGTGGCCCTGTAGCCGCTGCTCATTGGGCAGAGTGCCTGGAAGTCCTTGCAATACTCCAATGACACGGTGCCCTTTGGCAGTCAGTAGACGAGTGGCTTTCAGGGCTCCGCTATGATGGTCGGAGGTCACTTGGACCAGATCGCAATTTGGAAAAGTGCGATCAGCCAGGACGACCGGCGTTCCTCGCTCACTAATGTTTTGGAGGTGTCCGCTTTCGGTTCCGACCGGGCAGACGACGAGGGCTTCAACCTGTCGACTTTCGAGTTGATGCAGCATTCGGATTTCATGATCCGTCTGTTCGCGGCTATCGGCCACGATCACGCTATAACCCTCGGTTTCCGCGGAGAGCGCGATCGACCGTGAGATCGATGCAAAGAACGGATTCGAGAGGTCGGGAACAACGACGCCCACCAACCCCGTTTTTTGCAGCCGAAGTGACCGAGCCGTTTGGCTGGGGCGAAATCCCAATTGATCGGCGGCGGCTTTCACTCGCGAAACCGTGGCATCGCTGATGCGGTACGCCTTCGCATGGCCATTCAGAGATCGGGACGCCACCGAAACACTGACGCCCGCCTTCTGGGCTACCTGACTCAGAGTTGTGGCCACCAAATGCCCCTTTCGTGAGTAGCACAAACGATTGTGCCCCACCATCGTAACGGACGATTCGAGAAATACAACCGAATCCGAAGAGGCGTGGAAGAGGTATACGGCAGATCGGAACGAGTCCGATCATGAGTGTTTCAGGGCGACGTCGTTGCGTGTGACGGGCCTTCTCTCACCGTTGGTAAGAGTTTCGATAGGATTGTATATGCGGTTCCACACTGATGAACAAGAAGAGAAGCGTATGGTTTGTTACAGGCCTTGGAGTGGGCTTTCGGCGTCGCCGAATTGTTTCGCTGGTAAACCCATGCGGTTCATGAGTCCGAGATACAAACTACAGAGTTTACGGTTTTCGTCTCCACGATCGCTGTAGTCGAGCACTCGGCCGGTCTCCAAAGTGCCGCCTAAACTGCCGACGGTGAATAGCGGAACTTTGCTTGAGTCGTGTCGGCTGCCAGACCACATGTTGTTCAGGAACAACAGGCTGGAATGGTCCAGTACGGTACCGTCGCCTTCGGGCATTGAGTCCAGTCGATTCGCGAGATAGGCCACCTGACTGCAATAGTATCGCGAGACTTTTTCCCAATCGTCGGATCGATCATCGTGCGAGCCGGAATGGTGGGCTTTGCGGACGTTGAGGAACGGATAGAACAACCCGGAAATGTCACGGCACATCAGCAGCGTCGCCACGCGAGTTTTGTCCGTTTGAAACGCCATTGCGATGATGTCGCACATGAGTTTCATGTGTTCGCGAATATCTTCGGGCAGTCCGTTGTCGGGACGCTTCATCGTGACGAGCGGTTGACCGGATTGTTGAGATCGCTCGACAGCTTTGTTTTGATGAGTCCGCAGGCGTTCGATTCGTTTTTCGACTTCACGCACACTGGTTAGGTATTCGTCGAGTTTCGCGCGGTCGGCGAAGCTTGCTCGGTTGCTCAAACTTCGTGCTTGCTCTTGAATGCGATCGAGAACGCTTTGGTTTCGTTTGAGTCCACGATTCTCGACGAGACTATCGAAAGCCAGCGACGGGTAGACTTCCATCGGAACCGGTGAGGTCGCGTTCTGCCACGAAATGTGCGAACTGTACGCCATCGAAAAATTGGTTTCGTGATACCCCGTCACTGGTTGTTCGCATCCAAGCACCAAGCTCGATTGGACCGTTTCATGGCCGATGTGATTGGCAAGAAACTGGTCCACACTGATGCCGCCACGGAGTTCTGCCCCCTTCTGCAATGAGGCACCCGAGAGAATGTTGCCGGTCTGTCCGGGGTGAATTCCCACGCCGGTCGCGTTTTTGTTGAACAGACCGGAAATCACATTCAGCTTTTGTTTGAATGGTTCCAGCGGTGTGAGCGTCTTGCCCAACTCCATGTCGTCGCCGTCGCCCTTGGCCCACCAGTGTTGGCCGTTGATTCCGCATGCCATGAACAACGCGGCAAATCGTTTTGGAAATGGATTGCTGCCAGCGGATGCCGATTCCGAAGCTCCCCAGACGGGAATGGATTCCAGCCAAGGCAAAGCCATCGCAACGCCGGTTCCTTTGAGGACGGTTCGGCGGGAAAGTGCGTTTGAGCGGTGGGACTTCTGACTCATCTCAATCGTCCTTCAAAAAGTATTGGCGGCCGCGTTTGGTTCGGAACTGCTGACTGGTGACAATGGCTTCGATGATACTGCTGATCCGATAGTCGTTTGCATGGAGTCGTTGCTTCATGTCCGCAAGTAGCGGTTCATCGGTGAGGAGAAGCTGACGACCCAGTGCGTATGCAAGAAGTTTTCGACAGAAATTGTCGACGAATTCTGCTTGGCGGTGTTGTGTGATGTAGTCTCGCACGCCGTCGAGTCCTGTTCCGTTCACGCCGCCTGGGAATTCACCGGATGTCTCTACGGGACGACCACCGAGATCAATTTCCCGTTTCTCACCGATCGGACCGAAACCTTCGAAGGCCAGCCCGAGTGAATCGAATCGCTTGTGACAACCGGCACAACTTTCGTGGTCGCGATGACGAGCTAACACGTCCCGCAACGAGAGTTCGCCGAGTTTCGTTTCGTCTTCCGGGAGATCAGGAACGTTCGGAGGCGGCGGAGGAATATTCTCGCCCAATAGTCGGCGTGCGACCCAGTAGCCACGTTTGACCGGACTGGTCCGCAACCCCGGTGAATTCTTTGTGAGAAACACCGACATGCCCAACAACCCACCCCGACCGTAGGCGTCTGCCTGATCAATACGTTGCCAACTCGGAGCGGAAGCCGACATGTTTTTCGTCATGCCGTAATGTTTGGCAAGCACCGGGTTCACGAACGTATGCCGAGCATTGAGCAACTCCAAGATCGAGCCATCATTGTTCAAAAGATCGGTAAAGAAATAAACCGGCTCTTCGAACATTGCTTGCCGAAGTTCGTCAGTAAACTGTGGAAAGCGATTTCGATCGACGCTGTTGTGTTCCTCGAATCGGCGAATGTCGAGCCAGTTCGTCATGAACTCCGTCGACAAACCGGCGATTCGTTCGTCTTGGAGCATCCGGCGAAATTGCCAACGGAGTGTGGGGGCGTCATTCAGATTTCTGGACGACGACCGCAACTCCTCATCAGGTGCGGAAGACCACAAGAAGAAACTCAAACGGTTCGCCAGTTCAAAGTTCGTCAGTTCTCGATGGCCTTCACCGATGCTGATGAGATCCGTTCGATAGAGGAAGTGAGGCGACATCAAAATCGACACCACGCTATCCCGCATGGCATTCACGTGGTCGAGTCCGTCGGTCTCTCGAAGTGTTTCGTAGAACGCGACGATCTGCTCCTTCTCAGCGGGTGTGAGTTCCCGTCGCCAGGCATCTGCGGCAAATTCGAGAAGCGTTTTGCGATGTGCGGGTTCAGCAGTTTCGCGGGTGGTTTCAACCCATTGGATTTGGCGGTCGATATTCCGGAAATAGTCGGCGATTGCCTTCAGAGCAACTGGATCGCCGCCCGGTTTTCCCGCTTTCGCGAGGTACAATTTCGAAAGCGATTCGATCATCTCCGTCGATGCGGCGTTCTTGTTCTCGGCACGAGCAAAATCGAATTCCGGATCACGCATGAACCGGGAGTCGGTGCGTTCAAACCAAAGAAACCCCAGGTATTGTCGTCGCGGGGCGAAGGTGATGAAGTCGAGTTCCTGCCAAAGTCGATCGAGTTCCGCGTGTTGATGTTCGTCGAGAATCAACTCGCACAACGGAGCATCATCGCGAAAGTATCCCATCATGCTGTGGAAGCCCGCACTCAGCAAACGACCCTTTTCCTGCTTCTCCTTGGGCACACCCAAATAGTCGCGGCCTCGTTCGGAGATGTAGAAAGCATCCGGAAATACCGAACAAAATTCCTCCACGGACGCGATGAATTGTTGATGCTTGTCGGCGTCTTCGGGGAGTACCAACTCTGGTGGAGTTCCCTTGGGTTTTTCGCGATCCGGTGGAATGAGTTGTTCGGGATCGAAGCGTCGCCGATTCGCGGCATATTGTTCGTTCTTCCACAGAACTAGTGATTGTGATCCTTTGTGGACATCGGCAATCTTCAAGTTCTCGAATGTCTTGGATAACTTCGGGCGGATGTTCTGCACGTAGTCACGCATTCTATCGCAATGACGGCGAGCGACTTTCGGCGTAGCATCCGCCGGGATGCGGTGAAATCTTTCCTGCAACACACGAAGCGGACCGAAAGCAGGTTCGGCGTGCAAAGTCTTCCAAACCAATTGGGTGTACCGAACGCTCAATTCCGACTGTTTTGCCAATTCGATGAGTTCGGTCTTTTGTGCATCGACCGAGTTCTGCCAACAGACAAAGAAGTAGTCGGCCAAATTCGTGGGTTGGTTCGCGTAGAAGTCGACAATGCGATTCACGCAATATTTATCGCGGTCGGTTTCGGTAACGACTGGATGAGAAGCAAGCCGGAAATCGCTCGGCGTTAGCACCATGTGTTCGGCCACCATGCGTGCGGCTTCGAGGTACTTCCCCATCAAAGCCGGCGACATCGTCAGCGACTCACCGGAGTTGTCGAAGCCAGCTTCATTGGCAGGATCGACGGGGAAAGTCTGAGTCGGACGAACGTCGACACCCGTCAAATCCCGGATGGTGTAATTGTATTCCGCATTGTTCAGCCGACGCACAAGCACGGGACCGGGATCGCCCGCGTTTCGTGTGGATTCATGCTCACGGACACTGCGAACCCACTTGGTGATGGATTCCCGCTGGGCATTCGTGGGTTGCGGTGAGAATTCCTCAGGCGGCATTTCGTTCGCTGTCACACGATCGAGAATCTCTTTCCAAGTTTGGTGAGATTTCGTCACGTCGGCGAGCGAGTCATAGCCGGATAAATCCAGCTTCGCTTCGGGATCGACTTCGCCATGACAGTCCAAGCAAAACGATTCTAGAAACGGTTTGACAGTCTGACGGAACTCGGTTTCGAGTTGCTTCGATTTATCGACGGTGTCCTCGGCTTGAAGTTGGGCTGAGATGAACAGCGGCAACACCAAAGGGAACAGCCAACGCAGAAGCGGGATCAATCTCATCGCGGTTCCGAGGCAAGCAATGTGGGGGCGGGATTATGGTGTCGATGATATCATATCGACCAATGTTGTTCCAAGTCGAAACGTTGCGGGCAGCGATGCCGACTGCCCGCGGTTCGTGTCCTTGGTCGTGTTTGCCGACGTGCAGGATTCGATCGGCAAAGGAATTACGCGTGGATCGTTTTGGCAATCTGTGACGAGACAATGTCCCGCGGATGTGGTGAAACGGCGCGGTGAGGAAGCGTGGTCAGCACAACGCAAATGGAGTCCGTAGTCGGATCGGCCCAGCAAATTGTTCCGGTTGAACCGGTGTGACCAAAGGTTTTCGGGCTGAGGTGAGGCGTCTTGCCAATCCGACCGAGATCAAAACCGAGACCACGCGGACGCAGTTTCCCAGGGTTCTGGTTTGAGGTCATCAGGGTAATGGTTTCCGGTTTGAGAATCTTGCCCGTTGGATGGAGAAACTCATGTAGGAACTTGGCGACATCTTCGGCCGATCCGTGTGCCGCTCCCCACGGTGCCCCCATTTTTCGCCAATAGAGGCTATTCCAATCCCAGGATTTCGTGGTCGGATCCCCTGCGCCGGATTCGGGCGCGGCCCGGTCGACTTGGTTCATCACAACATCCGACAACTTGAATTCCCCCAGCCCCATCGCCGAACGTGACATCCGCAACGGTTGATAGATTCGCTCTTGTGTGAGTTCTGCAATGGACTTTCCGCTGACTCGTTGGGCGATTTCCGTCGCGAGCAGAATTGCCATGCTGGAATAACTGTATTTCGTGCCCGGTTCAAAGAGGAGCGGTGTTTCGATTGCGGCGGAAACGAACGCAGAGAGCGGCGAATGGGCGGCTCGCAACTTCGCATTCTCAGGAAGTTGGTCCGGCAGTCCGGATACGTGTGTCATAAGTTGACGAACAGTGATTTTCTCTCGCCCTGCCCCGCGAAACTTCGGCAGATACTTCTGAACGGGCTCATCGAGTTCAAAGCGACCTTCATCGAAGAGTGTCATGACGGCCGCAATCGCGATCGTTTTCGAGATAGAAGCGAGCAAGAACATCGCATCCGTATTTGGGGCGTTTCCGTAGACGCGTGAGAAGACCCTGTCCCCGTGCTGCACGTAGACCGCGCTCGACTCGACTTCTCCATTTACAGCCGCTTTCGCGAGGACATCACCCGCACGCTGAAGCTGATCTTCGTTCCAAGCCGCACTGAGTCGCGAGCCGGCCAGGAGTGCGAGTCCGCTTTGAAGGAATGTGCGTCGTTTCATTGTGGTTTGTTTCATGGGAAGTCCATCAGGTTGTGGAGAATCATGGCAGCGGAATCACGCGAGCACATCTTGGACAACGTGGCCGTGAACATCGGTGAGACGAAAGTCGCGACCTTGGAAGCGGTAGGTGAGTTGCTCGTGATCGATACCGAGACAGTGCAGAATTGTGGCGTGGAAGTCGTGCACGTGCACGGGGTTTTCTTCGATGTTGTAGCAGTAGTCGTCGGTGCGTCCGTAGCTCAAGCCGGGTTTGATCCCGCCCCCGGCCATCCAAATCGAGAAACAACGGGGATGGTGGTCGCGGCCAAACGATTTGGGGTTGCCCTGTGAGTACACCGTGCGTCCGAATTCCCCGCCCCAGATGACCAGGGTTTTGTCGAGGAGTCCGCGTTGTTTGAGATCCGCAATCAACGCGGCGGAACCTTGGTCCGTCTGTTTGGCGAGCGTTGGGAGATGTGTCGGCAGATTGCTGTGATGATCCCAACCGCGATGAAACACTTGGATAAACCGCACGCCCCGTTCGGCCAACCGGCGAGCCAACAAACAATTCGCGGCATGAGTTCCTGGCTGCTTGGCTTCTTCTCCGTAGAGTTTGAAGGTGCTCTCCGGTTCTTGCGAGGTGTCGGCCAACTCTGGAACCGACGTCTGCATTCGATACGCCATCTCGTATTGGGCAATGCGTGTTTGAATTTCCGGATCACCGATTTCCTGGGCGCGAAGTTGATTGAGCTTTGCCAATCGATCCAGCATTGCCCGACGTGCGGAGTCGTCATTTCCTGCGGGATCGGTCAAATACAGAACCGGGTCGCCTTGGCTGCGGAATTTCACGCCTTGATACTTTGACGGCAGAAACCCGCTGCCCCACAACCGATCGTACAACGGTTGGGCTTGGTGGAAGGTGTTCTTGCTTAACAGGACGACGAACGATGGCAGATTCTCGGTTTCACTGCCCAAACCGTAACTCAGCCACGCGCCGATGCTCGGCCGTCCCGGTTGTTGATGACCGGATTGAAAAAACGTGATCGCCGGGTCATGGTTGATCGCTTCGGTGTGCATCGACTTGATCACACAAATGTCGTCCGCGACGTTTGCCATCGACGGCAGCAATTCGCTGATCCAAGTTCCCGACTCACCGCATTGCCGAAACTTCCAAGGCGATTGAATGACCGGAAACTTCTTTTGACCGGCCGTCATGCCAGTCAACCGTTGAGCATTGCGGATACTCGCTGGCAGTTCGGTCATGTGGAGATCGGAGAGGGATGGTTTGTAGTCGAACAAGTCCATCTGCGACGGCGCACCCGATTGCAGCAGATAGATGACCCGTTCGGCCTTCGGTGCAAAGTGCGGAATGCCCGGCAAACCGCCGAACCGTTGAGGGGCGGAATCTCCCGCGAACAATTGGGGATTCAGCAAAGACGCCAACGCCACGGAGCCAAGTCCCGTGCTCGTGCGTCCGAAAAATTGCCGGCGGTTTTCGAGCAATTGAAAATCGTGGATAGGAGAGTTCATCAGTTATCCCTTCGTGATGGCTTCGTTCAGATTCAATAGCAGTCGCGCGGTGCTCGCAAAGGCGGCCAACTCCGCGACATCTGCTTGGTTGGAAACCGGTGATTCACCAACTTCGAGCATACGGTTTGCCGCTGCGTGGTCCCGTTGGAATTGCTTGAGGTCAGCGGTGTACGCTTCCTTGAGTACCTGCAATTCCATCTCGGTCGGCGAATGCGATGTGACCAACCGAAAGCCGTATCGCAATTGATCTTCCAGCGTTTTGCCGCCGTGTTGTCTCATCCGTTCCCCCAGATGCCGGGCGGCTTCCACAAACTGTGGGCCATTGAGCAATAGCAACGCCTGCAAGGGCGTGTTGGTTCGAGATCGTTGAAGTGTGCAGAATTCACGCTCGGGAGCATCGAGTAACTTCAGCATCGGTGAAGGAGCCGTCCGTTTCCAGAACGTATAGAGACCGCGTCGATAAAGGTCTTCACCACTGCCCTGAGGATACGCTTGCGAATAGCCGGGCCGATTGTTCAACTCCAACCACAGTCCTTTGGGTTGATAAGGATAGACGCTCTTTCCACCCACGCGGTCGACTAACAACCCACTCGCGAACAAGGCGGCGTCTCGAATTTCTTCGGCGTCCAATCGGATTCGTGGACCGCGGGCCAGCAAACGATTCTCGGGATCGGTTTGGTAGGCAGCCTGTCCGACATGAGAGGATTGCCGATACGTTGCGGACATTACAATCAATCGCTGCATGTGTTTGATGTCCCAACCGCTTCGGATAAACTCGAGCGCCAACCAGTCCAGCAATTCGGGATGGCTGGGCAGTTCACCTTGAATGCCGAAATCTTCGGAGGTCTTCACCAAACCCAGTCCGAACATACGTTGCCAATACCGATTGACTGCGACACGGGCGGTCAATGGGTGTTTCGGATGGAACAACCAACGTGCCAATCCCAACCGATTGGTCAACGCGTCTTTGGGCAATGGTGGCAAGATTGCCGGAACCCCCGTAGAGACTTTTTCGGTGGGTTGGTCGTATTGGCCGCGATTGAGAATGTGCGTCGCCCGCGGTTGGGGCAGTTCTCGCATGATCATCGTCGCCGGAAAACCCTCGGCTTTTTGCTTTTCCAATGCGGCGATGCGTTCTTGCAAGTCGTTTCGAGGATCGTGATGAGTAAGAAAATACGCTTTGAGTTGTTGAGTTTGCGACTCCGTGCGGGTTTTCGGTGACACCTTGGCGAGCCGTCGAATTTCGGCCGGAATCTCGTCAAAACCGATGGACTGCGGTGAGTCCGTGGTGATGGCAAAACGCGGACGGCCAATGCCATGCGTTGCAAATCCCGCTTCGTGCCGAAGTCGAAATTCTAATTGTGTTCCTTCGGGGAAGCCAAACGGTTTCTCGGCGATGAACAACGCGGTGGTGGGTTCCTTGCGAGTGGGCCCATCGACAGCCCAACCGTTATTGCCGGCGACCGTTCCATCAATGGACTTGCCAATTTCGTAGTTCTTCTGGGAATAGTCCGCGATGGCCTTTTGAAATTTGACCGTCTGCCGTCTTGTGGGATCTTCGACGGAAACCGCGGTCAATTCGAATTCACTGAGCACAAAGTTCGAATTGGAATGTCGCCCCGGACCGCCGCCGGGAAGCGTGTCGTGCGTGAGCGCTTCCAGTCGGACCGCAGTAATGTTCTGCTCGACGGTCTGCGTGGTGATGGTGTAGATGTCCTTTCGAGGATTCGCACCACTGGCGAGGACAGAGTCATCGTCGAGTTTTGTCAGTGTGGTTCCGCCGCTGGACTTCATTTCCATTGGAGCCAACACGTTCCATCCCTTGCGAGATTCCCTCGCGACTTCCTTCGCCCAAGCGTCGAGGTGCGTTCTCCAATCGAGTGGTTGTTCGAGTTTCGCTTTCAACTCGGCGATTTGCCGGTCCCGCTGGCGATGTTGCTCGATGGCCAACGGCGACGGGATTTGCTCACGCGGATCGAATCCACGCATTCCCCGTTCGGGCACTTGATTGAAATACGCATAGAGTTGATAGAACTCTTTTTGAGAGATGGGATCGTATTTGTGATCGTGACAGCGGGCACATCCAATCGTTAGGCCCAGCCAAACCTGCCCTGTTGTGACCAGGCGATCCATGACATATTCGGTGCGGTACTCCTCATCGATGATCCCACCTTCAATCGTGATCCCATGATTGCGGTTGAAGCCGGTGGCCAATCGTTGTTGTGGTGTGGAGTTCGGCAGCAAATCACCAGCGAGTTGTTCGATGGAAAATTCGTCGAACGGTTGATTTTTGTTGTACGCATCGATCACCCAATCCCGCCACACCCACTGTTGGCGTTCGGTGTCGTATTGGTAGCCGTTACTGTCGGCGTACCGGGCTAAGTCGAGCCAATGTCGAGCCATATGCTCTCCATATGCAGGGCGATCGAGATAACTTTCGACCATGCGTTCGTAGGCGTCAGGTGAGGAGTCGCTGAGGAACGCGTCGATTTCGTCCAGACTCGGTGGCAATCCGTTGAGATCGAACGCCACGCGTCGGATCAACGTCTCGCGACTGGCTTCCTTCGCCGGTTGAGTCTGACGTTGCTCCAGACGTGCAAGTACGAAGTAGTCGATTTCGTTTCGCGGCCAATTGGCATTCCGAACGGGTGGGCGAGTGGGCCGACGTGGCGGAATGAATGCCCAATGTGCTTCGTATGGGGCTCCTTGGTTAATCCACGTTTTTAACGTTTGGATTTCCGCCGGGGTGAGTGCCTTCGAGACCCCACCGGGCGGCATGCGTTCGTCGTCGTTGTCGCTGGTGATTCGGCGAATCAACTCGCTGCTCGCGATGTCGCCCGGCACGATAGCCTGTTCTCCCGAGATCGCAGCTCCCGTGACCGACTCGCGTTGGTCCAAGCGTAATTCGGCCTCGCGAGTTTCCGCATCCGGGCCATGACACGTGAAGCATTTGTTGGAAAGAATGGGCCGAACTTCGCGGTTGAAGTCGACCTCGGCAGCGGTGCTCTGGGCAACAAAGACGAGAACCAGCGTGATAGACAATTGTGCGAGCGTGGGGGAAATCATTCCGACTCTCTTTCCCGAATATTACGAGCGCGAATACTAATCTCAGTATGAGAACACGATGCCCAAGGTGAAAGGGCGATGAGTTTTTCGCTGTGTGATGTGAGAAACAGCAGTCGGCAGAAATGCCTTTGCGAATGGTTATCGCCCTTGAATCCTCGCCGTTGTCTGCGAAACACGTTTCATCGTGTGGCTGTTGATAGAAGTTCATGACCGGAAACGATTTGGGATCGAATCAATGCAATCACGCCGTGATATCCCCAGATGGAATCAAACGCCGGTAACAGATGTTGTTTTCCGCCGAAAGCCCGTCAATAACCTAGAATGCCGAGTTTTTGTTGCCGTAACTTGTTTGACTTTCAGTGGTTAAATCTCAAACACAATTTCCCCATAAGTTCAGCTTGCAAACAGTTTGAACGTCCGTTTAGATACGGGTGACTACTTAGAAGGTCACAACAGTGCATCAAAAGTGGTCAATGAGTCGACAGAGGGCATGATCGTGAGTTTTTGTGGGATTGATGAATGGCAATGTTGGCAACCAGTTCGGCATCATCGAAAGATACTGTTGAGCGGCTGCGGAAGGAGCTTCGCCAATGGGAACGTCCCACGTCTGAAGTTCCGCAACATGACGCCATTTCCACCGGCATTGCGGTCTTGGATGATGTTCTGCCGGATTCCGGGATCGGTGCCGGGGAAATTGTCGAATGGCAGACCGAACGAGGTGGAGCGTGGTTGCTGACCATGCTGCAATTGCGAGCCGTATTGACCGCCCGGTCGGCTGGTATGGCGGTGGTCATCGACGATGCAAAAACATTCTCGCCCGTCGCGGCGATGTTGTTGGGGGTCGATCTGGATCGCTTGATCATTGTGCGTTCCAAGTCGGCCAACCAAGCCGTGTGGGTCATGGAACAATGCCTAAGATGCTCCGGTGTCGTGGCGGTCTGTGGGCGTCTGGGAGCAATCTCGGAAACGTCAGCTCGTCGACTCAAATTGGCCGCCCGAACCGGCGGCGGAGTGGGATTGTTTTTCCGAGACGAATCTCGCAATAGGCAGCGTACGGGGTCGTGGTCTGATATCCGTTGGCGTGTGGAGCCGGTTGCGGTGTCATCGAATTTGAATGATTTTCAGAACGCGGTCGCTGGGAGGCGATTGCGCGTGGAACTCGTTTCTTGCCGAACCGGGAGGGCTGGCAAGACCGTAGAAATCGACATTTGCGATGAAACGGGTCTTGTGCGTGAGGCTCCCCGCGTGGCCCCTGCAACGGGTCAGGAATCGTTCCCTCTCTCAAACCGCCGACGCCAAACCAGATCCTTCCAACGCACCGGATAAGACGGCATGGGTGTTGTACGCGGTCAACGGTTCACGCGGCGAGTGTGTCACTCACTGCTCGCGATTGGCGATTGACTCTGGCGTTCGAGTCGGAATGCCCGTCACGGAAGCCCGAACTCTTCTGGGGCCAATCCCCACTCATTGGGAACGAGCCGATTCCGCTGCCGACGCCGAGGAGTTGCGTCAACTCGCCGAGTGGTGTGAACAATTCAGCCCGTGGGTTGGTGTGGAATCGAGTGAACCGGCCGATAGTTTGTTGCTTGATGTGACTGGCTGCGAACATCTTTACAACGGCGAAATGAATCTGCTCAAACACGTCCGGCAATTGTTCGAAGCTCGCCATTGGACGGTTCGGTTGGCCATTGCGGAAACCGTGGGAGCAGCATGGGCATTGACGCATGGGGCTCACTCGAAAACCGCCATCGTTCCGCCCGATACTCAAGCCCTGCGGAATGCCATTTTGCCGTTGCCGGTGGCTGCCTTGCGAGTCGATCCGAATGTCAGCGAAACGCTGTGGCAACTTGGTTTGAAGACCATCGGTGATGTGGCTCAACTTCCGCGAGCCGATCTGCCAAGTCGATTTGCCGTCAAAACTGTCAAGCGGTTGGATCAAGTATTCGGCCAAGTTGCGGAATCGTTTGCCCCCATCCGCCCCGATGGTGTGATCGAAGCTGCCGAAGCGTTCGACTGGCCAATTGCCGATCGGAAAACGTTACTCGTCGTCATCGAGCGTTTGCTTGATGAAGTTCTCGAAACCGTGAGTCGGTTTCAAGTCGGCATCACGCAACTGCAATTGCGGATCGGGCTGGAAAAACCACTTGTGATCGGATTTGCGCAAGCGACCGATTTATCCAAGCATTTGTTCGGAGTCATCACGTCTCGGATGGAACGGGTTCGGTTGGCCGGTCCGGTCGGTGCGGTGCGATTGCGAGTCACTGGCATCAATCGGTTCACCGAACGCCAAGGCCATTTGTTCGAAGACAAGAACATCAAAGCCGAACGTACCGCCAAGCGGGAATTGGCCCGACTCATGGACCGACTGCGAGGCCGCTTGGATGAAGATCAACTGGTGCGACCGCAGTTGCAATCCGATCCACTCCCGGAACATGCGACGGGTATCGAGCCGATTACGTCAATCAGTTTGAAGCCGGATTCGTCCACGCAACCGATGCCGTCGGAATTCACACCCCTCTCACGACCATTGACGATGTTTCCCGAACCGCAGGCGTTGGAAGTTGTTTCAGTCTATCCCGATGGTCCCCCGCTTCGATTGCGTTGGCAGCAACGAAACTACGTCATCAATCGTTGGTGGGGCCCCGAGCGAATCGAATCGGGTTGGTGGCGGGATCAACAAATCAAACGCGATTACTACCGCGTGGAAACGGACGACGGCCGTTGGTTCTGGTTGTTTCGCGACAATCGTAGCAATGGTTGGTTCCTGCATGGCGTCTTTGATTGATTCCCGTTCCCCCTGCCCGCTCAGTCTCCGATCATGCCTGATCCACCCCCCAATCAACGGCGGATTCCTGAACTGCCTGCAATCTTACCGTTCCCGCAGCCACGGGGAGATTGCGTTGTCAAAACAGACGATTCGCGACCGCTGCCGCAGCGTCGTGAAGCGAGCCCACCGCCCACGTCGTCGAACCGCTATGCCGAGTTGCACTGTCGCACGAACTTTTCATTTCAGGAAGGAGCTTCGCATGCGGACGAGTTGGTCAACCAAGCTGTTCGGCAAGGATTGGCGGCGTTGGCGATTACCGATCGGAACAGTCTCGCAGGTGTCGTGCGGGCTCACACCGCGGCCAAGGCCGTCGAATTAAAACTTCTGATCGGGGCTGAAGTCACTCCCGCGGATGGTCCGCCCGTTGTGCTGTGGGTGACCGACCGAGCGGCTTACGGTCATCTCTCTCGATTGCTAACTGTCGGACGACGACGTTCCAAGAAAGGCGAATGTCATTTGACATGCAACGATATCGCCGAGCATGCCGACGGTTTGATTGCAGGGGTCGTGTTGCGATCGTTGTTGTCGAGCGATGACGAAACCCGAATGGAAGCGTTGGCAACATATCGAGACATTTTTGGCGATCGCTGTTACGGATTGGTGTCGCGGCATCTGGGACCGAATGACGAGGTTCTCATGCGGAGGCAGTTGCGATGGGCAAACGCGGCTCGCGTTCCCGCTGTGGCGTCGAATAATGTGCGATTCCACGAACCGAATCGGCGTTACCTCCACGATGTGTTGACGGCCGTGAAACATCACTGCACCGTCGCCGACTTGGGACGCCGCGGACTTTCCAATGCGGAGTGTTATCTCAAATCGCCAGACGACATGCACACCTTGTTCGCGGAGCATCCGGAACTCGTTCGCCGCACGATGGAGATCGCCAACCGTTGTCATTTCCGTCTTGATGAACTGCGATACGAGTACCCAACGGAACTTTCTCCTTCCGACCAAACGCCGTTGGAATATCTCACCAAGCTGACATGGCAGGGAGCCAACGAACGCTATCCGCAGGGAGTGCCGGGGAAAGTTCGGCAACTGCTCGAACACGAATTGGCATTGATCGAGGAACTCCATTACGAAGCGTATTTTCTCACCGTCTGGGACTTGGTGCGGTTTGCCCGTTCCAAAGAGATTCTCTGCCAAGGTCGTGGGTCGGCGGCGAACAGTGCGGTCTGTTATTGCTTGGGAGTGACGGCGGTCGATCCCTACCGAATGGATACGCTGTTCGAGCGGTTTATCAGCAAGGAACGCGATGAAGCCCCAGATATCGATGTGGACTTTGAACACGAACGCCGTGAGGAAGTGATTCAATACGTCTACAACAAATACGGTCGGCATCGTGCGGGATTGGCGGCAACGGTTGTGACGTATCGTCCGCGATCGGCCATTCGGGACATCGGCAAAGCATTGGGGTTGTCGCTCGATCGAGTGGGTTTGCTCGCCAAGACCATCGGCGTTTACAAGATGGAAGGCGACCCCAATGAACGACTCCGCGAAGCCGGTCTCGATCCCGATTCCAAACTTGCGAAACGACTGCTGTTTTTACTAACCGAACTGCAAGGGTTTCCGCGTCATCTCTCGCAGCACACCGGCGGCATGGTGATTACAGAACATCGACTGGATGAACTTGTGCCGATCGAAAACGCCGCCATGCCCGACCGCACCGTCATTCAATGGGACAAAGACGATCTCGAAGCGTTGGGACTTTTGAAAGTCGATGTGTTGGCGTTGGGAATGCTGACGGCGATTCGGCGTTGCTTTGATTTCTTGAAGCAAGATTACAACTTGCCGATGACGCTCGCCGATGTGCCCGCCGAAGACCCCGCCGTCTACGACATGGCTTGTCAGGCGGATACGATCGGTGTGTTCCAAATCGAATCTCGCGCTCAAATGGCGATGCTGCCACGACTGAAACCGCGATGTTTTTACGATCTTGTGATCGAAGTTTCGCTCGTCCGCCCCGGGCCGATTCAAGGGGACATGGTGCATCCGTATTTGCGACGGCGAGCCGGTTTGGAGGAAGTCGAATTTCCCAATGACCGCGTGCGGGATGTGCTCAAAAAAACTCTCGGCGTGCCAATCTTCCAAGAACAGGCCATGAAACTGGCGGTGGTCGCTGCGGGGTTCACACCGGGGGAAGCGGATGAACTCCGGCGAGCCATGGCGGCGTGGCGACGGAAGGGTGTGATCGAAAAGTTCCAACAGAAACTCAAAGACGGTTTGCTCGCCAACGGCTATTCACCCGATTTTGCCGACCGATTGTATAACCAGATTCAGGGCTTTGGTGAGTACGGTTTTCCCGAAAGTCACGCGGCGAGTTTCGCGTTGTTGGTTTACGTGTCGGCATGGTTGAAATGTCATTACCCGGCGGTGTTCACGGCGGCCCTGTTGAACTCTCAACCGATGGGGTTTTACGCTCCGTCCCAGTTGGTTTCCGACGTCCGCAAGCATGGCGTTGACGTTCGGCCTGCCGATGTCAATCACAGCGATTGGGATTGCACGCTCGAACCCATGGGACAAAAGCAGGAATTCGCACTTCGCCTCGGTTTTCGTACGATTAAAGGGTTCTCGCAACTGGATGCGGAACGATTGGTGACTGCTCGCGGGGGCACGCCATTCCGCTCGTTTCACGACCTTTCGCATCGCAGCGGATTGACTTCAACGGTCCTCAAACGGCTTGCCGGAGCCGATGCGTTTTCCTCACTGCAATTGAATCGTCGCGAAGCTCTTTGGCAAGCGTTACCAGATCAAACACCGCAACCATTGCTCGACCGTAGCGAACCGGATGCCACAGTCCCGGAGCTGCCCAAGTTGTCGAAATGGGAGGAAGTTCTCGCCGACTATCGCACCGGCGGGCTATCGCTCAAAGGGCATCCGGTGCAATTTTTTCGAGATCAACTGACCGATCGCGGAGCCGTCACCGCCGCCAGTTTGACACAACGACCAGATGGTTCACGATGCAAGATCGCGGGACTTGTGTTGTTGCGTCAACGGCCTGGTAGTGCGCGAGGCGTGACATTTATCACTCTCGAAGACGAAACCGGCACCGCCAATCTGATCATCTGGCCGGATACGTGGGAACGTCATCACACCGCCGCGCGACGCGCTCAGGCTATGTTCATCACCGGTCGAGTGCAACGACAAGGCATCGTCACACACGTTGTCACCGAGACCATCGAAGATTTATCGCAAACGCTCGCGGGTGTGCCGATTCCGGCGAGGAACTTTCATTGAGATCGCTCCCCGCCGGCAGGCGTGCCCGAATCGACCGCCTGTCATGAATCGTGCTTCGCGGATTCGGCTCCCCAAGGCTCAATCATTCGCAATCGCTTGGCTCTCAATGCCGTGTAGCAATCCGGGAGGTCGAAACGTGATAACACGTTCGGCAGCAAAGTCGAGAGAGGCCAATCATAGTGTTCGCTCTCGGCAATCGCGGAGTACGAAGTCAGCGTGTTCTTTAACGTCACTTGTTGAACTCGATCAGACATCACGGCGGCAAACGTCGCTGCAAGCGCTCCCCATCCCCGACTGACCAAGTGAATCTCCGTGTGGCCGAGCGACGCCAACCAATCGAGAACTCGCAAAACGTCGAACGTCTTCTGACCCAAGTACGGACGATCCAACATTACACTATGAATCGCGTAGAAGTAGTCGTTGCCGTATGCGGTGTGAAACGATCCGGGATTACACGTCTCCGGGCGTGATTCCCCAATCCCGCGAACGTCGCATGTGAAAAAGGGCGTCTCCGGTTCTGCCTGCATGACCTCGCGGATCAACGGTTCTTCCCGCAACTCGACATCGCTGGAAAGATGCGACACATAAAGCATCGCCCGTTTGCCCGCTCGCGGCGGTCGTGAATGCCATCGTTCCTTGGTCAGCCGATAGACAATCGCTTGAATCCCAGGTTCGGTTTCGACCGTGTAAGCCATCGCGTATTTCGACGGGTAACCTCGCGAACTGAGATATCGCCAATTCCGGTAATCCGGAACGCCGCCGAGTTGAGTTGGGAGTTTCAAAACATCTGTGATGGCTTGCGTCAACGCCGCGTCTTTCGGGTTCCCCCGAGTAGCGGCCAATTGTTTCGACTTCTCCCGCGTAAAGTCGAACACCGTTCGAGTACCGTCTAGTGTGTCGACCTGTCCTTTTTCGGTACACCAGAGCGTCTCATCCTTCTCGATGGTAAGTTTCGGTTCGGCACTGAAGTTAACATCGGCAGTGGTGGTGAGTGTGCCGTCGAACTCCCCGGTCGATTTGTCTTCGGCGAGTCCCGTTGCTCGATTGAACCACGAGTACATTGCTTCCCGATTCTCTTGCGAGAACCCATGGCCGGTTGGTCCGACGAACAAAGCCACTTGATCTTCGGCACCAAGGAGCCGATACAACCGCCGCAACCGTTCGTAGGTTTCTTCCGAACCGCGCACATCGAAGAAGTCCCGTTCTTTGGCGAGAATAATCACCGGATGCGGAGCCATCGCCGCGAGAAAGCTGTCATGGTCCAAATTCAATGCGAGAGCTTCCGGTGGACATTGTTCGGTATCTTGGGGCAATTCGTTTTCCATGTTGCGACGGAATGTCGACACGAAACAACTGGGAGCGGCCATCGTCCAACGTGGCTCGACACCACACAGCCACGTAGTCATCGTGCCACCGCCCGAATTCCCGGTCACGCCGACCCGTTCCTTGTCGACTTCGGGACGCGTCAGCAAATAATCCAATGCACGAATCCCGTCCCAAGCTCGCCAAGACCCCAAGAACTCGCCGACGAGAAACTGTTGATTCCCCGCATGCAAGTGCTCTCGGACACCGACTCCAACTTCGGACTTCAGGTCGTCCGTTGTGTACTGCAACCGTTCCCCTTGCCCAATGGGATCGTAAATCAAGCACACATATCCCTGTCGTGCCAAACCCTGTGCGAACGACTGATAGGCCGTCTCCGCTTTGCCGTTGGTAGAGTGTCCACAGGTACCAACAACCGCCGGCAGCGGTTTCGATGTGTCGCTTGGAATGTACAAGTTCGCTGTGACTGGGAAACCAGGGCGACTCTCGAAAATGACATTCTCGATGCGATAACCATCACGCTCGATTCGCTTCGTGACTCGTGGTTTGAGCGGTGTTCGTTTCGGGTTTGCTCCGAAAGATTTCCGAATCCGCTTCCGAAGATTGGCAACGTACTTCTCTGCATCGGCTTTCGTTTTCAGTTGATCCAATTGCTCAATGTGCCGCCGTTCCGATTCTCTGACCTGTGCAATAAACCACTCTTGCACCATGCGTGGAAATCGCTGCATCGGCTCGGAGGTGTCCGCCGCGAACGCTGACGGAGCCAACCAATTCAAGACGGGTATGGCCGCCGCGTTTGCACCGATTGACATCAGCAATCGGCGGCGGGAAATCATGGGAACGTCCCGTTGGAGTGAGGCCGGTCGATCAATACTCATAGAAATGACTTTCGTCTTGGATTGTTCATGTTCAAAGCGGTCCACACTGTTCCGAGCCACGAACAAATTCGTCACATTCAACACGGTGTAACATCGGAGTTCGCCTATCTTACAAATTTCCGGCGGGAGAACCACGGCACACGCTTTCTGCCGGTTCGGTCTTTCGCTCGAAGGGAGATGGCCGGATTGTAAAGACGTGGTGCATTTGCATAATCGGATTAGTGATTGCATCCGCGAATTCCAGTTTTGATCCCATGACTCCGAACAACCACAAGACGGGGACCTTCATGCAGACCTCATCAATCGATCGTCGTCGCTTTCTGGCTTCGACTCTTCTCGGTGGTTCAGCGGCCGCTTTGATGCCGTTTGCCGGCGAGAGCACGGCTCAAGAAGTCTCCACTCGAAGTGCCGCCAACGATATCGGTGTCGGTTGCATCGGCATGCGATACCAAGGGAGCGTCATCGCGAACAAGGCGGCGATGTATGGCAAGATTGTTGCCGTCTGCGATGTCGATCGTCATGTTCGGGACCAAGCCAAAGCGAGTTTCGGCAGCACACCGCGAGCTTTTGAAGATTATCGAGATCTGCTGAAACGGAAAGATGTCGATGTCGTCACCATCGGCACGCCGGACCATTGGCATACGAAGATGGTGATCGACGCGTGTCGGGCCGGAAAAGATGTGTACTGTGAAAAACCACTCACGCTAACAATCGAGGAAGGTCAGCAACTACAACGAGTGGTTGAGGAAACCGGGCGAGTTGTCCAAGTTGGTTCGTGGCAACGCAGTGATCATCGTTTTCGGCTGGCCGTCGAAATGATTCGCCAAGGAAGAATTGGAAAGCTGACGCGAGTCGATGTCGTTCTGGGCAAGAACAAGACCGGCGGTCCGTTTCAGTCCGGCGAAGCGCCTCACAATCTCAACTGGGATCTCTGGCAGGGCCAAACACCGGACGTGCCCTACATTCAAGAACGCTGTCACTACACGTTTCGCTGGTGGAAAGAGTATTCCGGTGGCCAAATGACCGACTGGGGTGCTCACCATCTCGACATCGCACAGTGGGCGATTGATAGTCTCCCAGTCGAAATTCAGGGCAACGCCAAGTGGCCGAAAGTTCAAGACGGCTACAACGTCCCGATCGATTTCAACGTGACATATCAATACGAGAACGGTGTCACGATGACGGTGGCGGATGAAGGCCGAAACGGGATTCTCTTTACCGGCGACGAAGGACGAATTTTCGTGAACCGTGGCACGGTGTCAGGGAAACCCGTTGAAGAGTTGGCTAAACATCCGCTCGAGCGGCAAGACTGGAAGGTTTACGAATTTGACAACCTCGACCGCCCCGAGCGAGCCGGCAAGCTTGATGCGATTGTCAATCACATGGGGAATTTCTTCGACTGCATCCGAACTCGCAAAAAGCCGATCTCAGACGTCGAGAGTCAGCATCGTAGCGTAAGCACATGTCATCTTGGAAACATCGCTCTTCAACTTGGCCGAACACTGAAATGGAATCCACAGACGGAAGAATTTATCGACGATACAACCGCCAATGCCCTTCGCCGTCGGGATCAACGTGAAGGATTTGAAACCGCGTAACGGACGTTTCGCTGGTTGATCACGGTCGGACGGGACGTTCAGCGAGGTATTCACGAACCGCGGCGGCGAGATTCGCCCCGACGGATTTGTAACCGCTTGTGGTGCTGTTCTTCGAATTCCAGATCGTCTCTAAACACAGGCTGACGGTGTGTGGATTGCCATGCATGCTGACCCAGTTTGTGCTGATCTGCTTCCACAATGGATGGTAACTTGCACCAGTCACTTTGGGTTTGTTGCTCATCGGGATCAACGGTTTGATCTGGCTGATCCGCGAATAAGCGAGTTCTATAAACCGATCACGAAGACTGATCATAGGTTCTTTCAACATCTCACGAGGCAGCACATAGAAGAAACTAGGATCGCCGGGAGCCGGATTATGCAGATCTAAAAAGACATCCATTCGGCCCTCGTTAATCAGCCCCTTCACATTCTGCTGAGCCGCACGGACTTCGTTCCAATGTGGCGTCGCGGACCAATCTCGATTGTGATCATGCGGGATGGAGTTTTTGCCGCCGTTCCCGGTCGCGGTATTGTCGATATCCATTATCGGCACAATAAAAATCTCGGCATGTTTTCGTAGCCAGGACGCCTGCTCATCATCGCTGAGAACCCACTCTGCGAAACCTTGAGCCACCCAACTGGAACCACTTTCCCAAGCATGCTGTCTTGCTTGAACCCAGACACCGAAGCGTTGCTTGTTGGAGCGGTCGCCTTCTTTGATGTGCAGCATCGGTACACTTCGGTCCTGTCGAGATCGACACAACTCGGTTGCGGTGGCATACGGAGATCGCTGACCCATTTTGCGAACAAACGCCGCAGCGGTCTTAGGCGTGAAAGGCGGCCCCCAGGCCACATACACCGAGTTTGTCTCCGGTGTGATCTGATAGATCATCCACTCGCCATCGCGACGACCAGCCTCGCTGTGGTTCCATGTTTTGCCATCAACTGAGTAAGTTGCGTATTTGGGCATGGCCCACGAAGCCGAGAGTGGTTTCTGTTTCCCGACGGACGCGAGTGATCCATGCAAACGCAACGTGATGTTTTCGTCCGGTGTAATACCATCGACTCGAAAATACCACCAACATGGCCATCCACGTTCTGGATCACCACCCGGCATGAAACTGATACGACGAGACTCCTGGTCAATCTCCAGGACACGAACCGACGCCCCTTCAAAATCCGAAACAACACGGATCGATTCCTGTGCGACCAGCGGGTTGCTACTCAAGACAACCAGGAAAAAGAGGAACAAAAAATAGCGTTTCATCGACACTCCCCGCGTGGTCGTTGATTGGGATGACGTTTCCCGATTGATTGCTGAAGTCAATGACGAATCAAGATTGTATCATGCGTGCATCCGAGCCCCAACCAAATTCCACAGATATCAATCGTGCCCAGTGCAAAACTCCGACTCAAAATACGGTAGCAATCGTAAAGAACTTTTAAAGATGGTAGTCTGGCAATCCCGTGTCATTCTATAAATGACTGCTGTTTCGTTTCAGCAATGAAAACTCAGCCGTCGTGTTCATCTGTGGTTGGCGTCGGAATTTCGATTGAAGACGACATTCGAGTTCCTGTCCAACCGCATCGAGTCCGTTCAGCTTAATTAATATTGAAATTCGTGACTGCAATGAAACATTATCTCACCTCAATTCCAATTTGGCTTGCACTCGCACTACCGGTGTTTGGACAACAACACTGGAGTGGTGTCTACCCTCACTTGAGAATGTGGAACGACGAGGCTGAATGTGGAACCGGGGCGGTCGTTCCCTGGCAAGGCAGCTTATGGGCCGTTACATATGCCCCGCACAGACCGAATGGTTCGACGGATCGACTCTACGAAGTGACATCGAATCTTCGCCAGAACATATTTAAAGGGAGTGTTGGCGGGACACCTGCCAATCGAATGATTCACCGCGAAACAGACCAGTTATTGATCGGTCCCTATGTGATTGATTCGGAGAAGGCAATCCGCGTCATTCCATCATCGAAAATGTTCGGCCGGTTGACTGGCAATGCGCGACATCTTAGCGATCCAGCGAACAAGGTCTACTATGCGACGATGGAAGAGGGACTCTATGAAGTCGATGTGAATTCGCTCGCCGTTAAGTGCTTGATTCGCGATGGAAATCCCGGTGCTCCTGAGACTGGTATTGTCAGTCAATTGCCAGGCTATCACGGCAAAGGTCTATACACCGGACAAGGTCGCTTGATCTATGCCAACAACGGCGACCGCGATCCGCGAGTGAAAGTGGACCCTACCGTTCCCTCAGGAGCCTTGGCGACTTGGCAAGGCCAAGGGGACTGGCAACTCGTTCGTCGAAATCAGTTTACCGAAGTGACGGGACCAGGCGGAATCTTTGGCAACACAAACCCTGAGCACGATCCTATATGGTCGATGGGATGGGACGCACGTTCGGTCATCCTGGCGCTTTTTGAGAACCAGCAATGGCACTACTATCGCTTGCCCAAGGGGAGTCATAGCTACGATGGTGCCCACGGGTGGAATACGGAGTGGCCGCGTATCCGTGATATCGGTGAAGACAACCTCCTAGCAACGATGCACGGGACGTTTTGGAAATTTCCATCGGGGTTTTCGTTCACGAATTCTGCCGGAATTGAACCACGGTCCAACTATCTCAAAGTGATTGGTGATTTTTGTCGTTGGAACGATCGAATCGTTTTCGGTTGTGATGATTCCGCCGCGTCTGAGTTCCTGAACACCCGCACGTTCAAGGCTAAACATGGTGGTCCGGGGCAGTCGAATTCCAATCTGTGGTTTGTTGAGCCGGAAACACTCGATCACCTTGGTCCGGTCATCGGTCGAGGTTCCGTCTGGCTACGAGACGACGTCGAAGCGGGAGAAGTGAGTGATCCATACTTGTTCTACGGTTACGACGTTCGACAACTGCATTTGATGCATGCTAGTGACCAAGAGGTGACCTTTACGATCGAAGTCGATCGTCAGGGGACGAGTCAATGGCAGACTCTCAAAGAGATTGTTGTCCCGCCTGGCGTTGCGATTTCACTCATTTTTGACCGTGAGGAGTTAGGGGCTTGGGTTCGGCTGATAAGTCATCAACAGGCTGATGCTGTAACAGCCCACTTTCAGTATCGAGACCATGATCCGCGAGACACAACAAACGATGCAATCTTTGATGGGATTGTCAGCAACAACAAGACTCCCGCATCCTATGGTTTGATGCGAAGTCTATCTTATGACCGACTTGGACTTGTTGCCGCTGACAATCCGATTGGTGAAGAGGCGACATATTACGAGTTGAATCACAAGATGGAACTCAAGCCAGCGAAGAGTTCATCTATCGGCTTATTTGTGTCTCAAGTTTCACAACCGTTAGCGGGGATCTCTGTCGATGACGCTTCGGTCATTGTTGTTGAAGATGGGAAACGTTTCCGCCTTCCCAAGAACGACGACTATATTGCGATATCACAGGCCCCGAAAACTCAGACTCGACTTGCAGAACACCTCGGTCGTCACTTGGCAATCGGCGCGAACGTGAAGACGAGTTCCACTCATGCCGAGTACAACGCTAGCAATGCGATCGACGGCATAGTGACCGATGAGTCTCGATGGATTGGCAAGAACAAAGGTGAGATCTGGATTGAACTGGATCTTGGTCGGCCTCAAACAATGGAAAGCATTTGGGTAATAACTGGCTGGTTAGATAATAGTCAGTACGCCGCATCGAACTTTGATATTCAGGTCAAAGAGGAAGGCAAGTGGATCACAGTTCCTGGTGGGAAAATTCGTGATAACAGCCAAGTCCTGCGAGAGATTGTCTTGGCAGAACCGGTCAGTACACGGCATCTGCGGTTGGTTTCGAATACCGAAGACTACCTTCGTGTGTATGAGATTGCCCCATTTGCAAGTCGGCTCAATGTCGTCGAGAATTCGAATCAGTTTTCACAAGCTCGCATTTGTCGGGAGGTAGCGACGGAACGCGATCTGCTCAATTTGCATGGGACCTTCTATGAATTACCTGCCCGGAATGCTCAAGGTGTGGCAAAGATTCGACCGATCTCGACACACAATCTTGCAATTCATGATTTCTGTTCGCACAACGGACTCCTATTGTTGACGGGCGTTGAATCCGAGGCGAAGAGTCGGCACATCATCCGCAGTGCTGATGGGAAGGCTGCGGTCTGGGCGGGGGTTGTCGATGACCTTTGGAAACTTGGCAAACCACGTGGTTACGGTGGCCCTTGGAACAATACCGACGTAGAGGCGAACAAACCGTCAGATCCGTACTTGATGACGGCCTATGATCACAAACGTGTGCAAATCAAGTCAGACACGGCAACAACGATTCGACTTGAAGTCGATGTTGATGGGACTGGTTTATGGATGCCTTATCGGTCGTTTGCGGTGCAGCCTGGTCAAACGGTCGAGCACAAGTTTCCTGACGGTTTTAGTGCCTATTGGGTTCGGGCGGTGAGCGATTCGCGAACGACGGCAACCGTCATGTTTCAATATGATTAAAGCACGGTGTTTCGTCTGTCATTAGACCGTGTCGAGGTTTTATAGAGACTCGACACGGTTCATCTTGTCAGCATTCTCGAATCAATGCATGACGCTGAGTTTCGATTCTAGTTGCGTGTCGAGATCTGTGAGGACGTCTTGGTGCTTCTTTAGGCTGTGCGCGAGATTCGAGAACTGATGGGGATCGGTCTTCATGTCGTAGAGTTCCTGATCGCCGTTGCGGTATCGAATGTATGCCCATCGGTCGGTGCGTAATAGGTGATCGTCCTTTCCCCGTAGGCAATACACAGACTCGTGGACAATATGACTCGGATCAGTCATTGCTGGTACTAGGCTCTTTCCTTGAACGTGTTCCGGGATGGGCAGTCCGCATAGTTCCGCCAAGGTTGGATAGATGTCGATTTGCTGACTAAGTGCGGGAGTTTGGCACGCGTTCTTATTAGGAGCGTGAATGATAAGGGGAATCCGTGTGGATTCTTCGTGCAAGCTCATCTTTTGCCAGAACTCGTGTTCTCCCAGGTGATACCCATGATCGGCTGTGAAGACAATAATCGTGTTGTCTCGAAGTCCTAGTCGATCGACGGCTCGAACGACTTTGCCGACTTGCGTGTCCATATAAGTCACCGAGGCGTAATACGCTTCGAGAACTTTCTGCTTCTGCAAGTCATTGGATAGACCGCTGCCAGTGCTGTTTTTTGAGATGCCTAGTTTGGGGATGTCTTTCCAGTCGTTTTCGAACTGGGATGGCAATTCGATTTCCTCAGCCGAATATGCATCAAAGAACGACTTTGGGGCGACTAACGGGACATGGGGGCGGACTAATCCGACTGCTAGGAAGAAAGGTTTTTGATCGACTGCGCGTTGCTCCAATAGTTCAACGGCTTTCTTAGCCGCCTTGTGGTCGGCTTGTTCCGTACCATCACTTTCCCCACGGACTACATAGAACGCTCCCCCGTAACCCAACCGATAGTGAATTTGTCGATTGGGGTCCGGTTTCAATTTCTCGTTCGTTAAATGCTCGTGTGTTCCTTGGGTCCACTGTTCCGGAGCTTGGCAGTTGAATCGTTCGGTCCAAGACGCAGCATGGTCGGGACCATCCACACCGGCGGTGATATCACCAGGCACACGCATGTGATAAATTTTGCTGACACGGGCGGTGTGATATCCGTGGTTGCGGAAGTGTTGCGACATCGAGGGCCGCGTGCCGAGATTCTTCGTAAAGCGACTCGATCCCCCGTTGGAGGTCACGCCGATGCTTTGAGCGTACATGCCCGACATGAGAGCAGCACGGGATGGGCCGCAGACCGGATACTGCGTGTAAGTCCGCGTGAACTTCACTCCTCGCTCGGCAAGAGCATCGATGTTCGGCGTTTGGCACTGCGTGTTTCCGTAACACCCGAGCGATTGACTCCCCAGATCATCGGAGATGATGAACAACACATTCGGGATGGGGTCGGCGGCGGCAGCGATATTCGCCACGATGAGGAGCAAGCTGGCAATCAGTGTTTGGCCGGTCATTCGAGGAACACTCCCGGGTTTGGACATGAGATGAGATGGTCCGGACGAAAGTCTAATATGGGAATCGTCAGGCCGAATTGCCAGTCATCTCCCATTGACTCGAATCCCGTCTAGCCGCAACGATGTGTCGCACGCGGTTGCTGCTGCTGTTAGAATGATGGTTCTCAACGCGGGCAAATTCCGTTGGAACGGGCATCGTCCCCACCACATTCTGAATCAGATGCGATTGGGAATGTGCGATGGTCACGTTCTTGATTGCAAGTCGCATCGACTGACGAAAGGCTAAACGATGAGGTCAATGAATCGCCGCGAAGTACTGAAGCACTCACTGGCGGCAACCGCAGCGGCCACGTTGCTTCCGCACAGCAGCTTCGGCAAAGTGGCAGAGAACGAAAAATTGAACTTGGCGGTCATCGGTTGTGCAAACCGAGGAGCGGCGATCGGTGCTGATGCCGTGAAGCACAAACTGACGCAATGTGTGGCGTTATGCGATGTGGTGCCATCACGGGCCGAAGGCTTCAAGAAAAAGGTGAAAGGTCAGTGCGACGACGCGGCCGTCTACGACGATTTCCGCAAAATGTTCGAGGAAATGGGCGACAAGATCGATGTTTGCACCATCGGTGTTCCGGACCACGCTCACTTTCCGATCGCGATGTTGGCGATGTCGATGGGCATTCATGTCTACGTCGAGAAGCCGCTCGCTCACACCTTCGAAGAGTGTGAATTGTTGATCCAAGCCGAGAAGAAGTTTGGCGTGCAATGCCAAATGGGAAACCAAGGGCATTCCAGCGGTCAACGTCTCCAGTTCCAATCCTGGGTGGATGAGGGGGTGATCAAGAACGTTCGCCGCGTCGATGCGTGCATGAACAAGGGGCGACGCTGGCATCCCTGGGGAGATGTCAAAGGTTACCCCTCCGCGGATAAATTGCCTAGTGGGATGAATTGGGACGTGTGGGCTGGCACAGCACCGCTGCGTCCTTACAGTAAGAAATACGACCCGGGCAACTGGCGTGGCTGGTATGACTACGGGAATGGTGCGTTCGGTGACTGGGGACCCCACACTCTCGATACGATCCATCGTTTCTTGAAACTCGGTCTTCCGCACACGGTTCGAGCCGAGACAATCATCAAGCCGAACGAATACATCTATCCTCACGGGACCACAATCGCTTTCGATTTCCCCGAGCGAGGGCCTGACATGCCGGAAATGACCATTAATTGGTATGACGGTGTCAAGAACCGTCCGCCGTCCGAAGACGGTGTGAGTATTCCCGCTTGTGGCAAAGCCATCTACAGTGACGATCTCACCTTCGTTGGCGGCACGCACAGTGCGAAGCTCAAAATCGTGGGGGGCGATCAACAGAAGGAAGTCACCGCGAATCTGCCGGGGCCGTCCGTCAGCGAAACATCGACCGGACATATGGACAACTTCATCAAAGCGGCTGCCGGAATCGATCCGTATTGCAACTCGTCCTTTGCGGTTTCGGGCCCGCTTACGCAAGTCTTTATGCTTGGGTGTATCGCTCAGCGGCTTGGTGAAAACTTGGAATTCGATGCGGAGTCCAAGCAGATCACCAATAATGCCCGCGCCAACGAACTACTCAAAGGCAACCCGCCGCGAAAAGGCTGGGAAGAGTACTACAAGTTTGTGTAAGCACAACTATTGATCGAACCTCGTCCAGTGACGATTTCACGCCGTCGCATGGTGACCTCTTTGGCATATCCATGCGACGGTCTTTTTCTTCGAAACGCCTTCAACAAATCGCATCTTCTCCGGCCTAACCTTTGAGAAGTCCGGCAACAAGTTGACCGGGTTGGCCATCCAAGAGTGATTCTTCTCTGGCATTTCGTTTGAAGGTGAGTGCTCGCGCATCGAGTCCAAATAGGTGCAACAGCGTGGCGTGATAATCGTAGTGATTGACGATATCCGTCACGGCGTGGTGCCCGAACTCATCGGTCTCACCGTAGGTTCCACCGGCACGGAATCCTCCACCAGCGAGCCACATGCTGAATCCATACGTGTTGTGATCTCGGCCGACTTTGGCCCGCCCCGCGTCGTTTTGGATGACTGGTAGCCGTCCCATCTCGCCACCCCAATGCACCACGGTGGAATCGAGGAGGCCACGTTGCTTGAGGTCCGCCACGAGTGCAGCCGCTCCGCGGTCGGTCTTTCGGCACGCTGCGGGGAGTGAAGAAATGATCGAGCCGTGATGGTCCCAGTATTGGTTCTTCGTGAAGACTTGGACGAAGCGAACACCCCGTTCCACCAGCCGTCGGGCAATGAGGCAACGCCGACCATACTCGTCGGTTTCTTTCTCTCCGATGCCGTACATCTCCTGCGTCGCTTTGGTTTCTTGACTGATATCCAGAGCCTCACGTGCGGCTGTTTGCATACGGGAGGCTCGTTCATAGTTGGCAATCCGGGCAGCCAAGTCTGAGTTGTTCGGGTGCTGTTCCGCCTGCTGTTCGTTGAGTTTCTGAAGATAGGCGAGATAATTCTCCTGGGCACGCCCACGCAGTGAGGGGGGCGGTTGCAGATTCAGAATGCGAGGCTCTTTGGGACGAATCACGGTTCCTTGGAACAGCGATGGCAGCCATCCGTTAGACCAATTCAGCACGCCCTCAACCGGAAGCCCCTTGGGGTCGGACATAGCCACGTATGCCGGAAGGTTTTGCGTTTCGGCCCCCAAACCATACGTCAACCAACTTCCCAACGATGGGCGGCCTCGCTGAATCCGTCCGGAATTCAAGGCATGGATGGACTGCCCATGATTGTTCACACCCGTGTGCATCGAACGCACGACGAGAATGTCGTCCGCGATTTTTGCCGTGTGTGGTAGGAGTTCGGAAATCTCGGTGCCACACTCTCCGTGTTTGGCGAACTTCCAAGGGCTCCCCAAGATTTTGGAACTGGCCGCGCCGACGTCGTCGTATTTGATTTTGCCGGGAAACTTTTTGCCGTCCATCCGATTGAGTGTCGGTTTGGGATCAAGCAAATCAACCTGGCTCGGCCCACCCTGCATGAACAGCGAAATCATCGCTTTGGCCGTCGGTTCTTGTGGCGGCGTTCGGGCTGCGAGTGTGAATTCTTCGGGGGCCAGGTTGGGCTGGATCGGCGCAGCGGACGCCTGCTCCTCACGAAGCAAACTGGCGATCGCCAGCGGAGCCAAACTGAACAAGCCGGATTGGCAAAATGCGCGACGCGATAAGGCGGGATTGGTCATCGGGAAGGCCATTTATTCCACGTAGAGAAATTTGCTCGAGCTGAATAGCGCTTGGCAATACGATGCGAGCGCCTCAAGTGCGGCTTGGTCGTCGGAGTCCTGGTCTGAACCGTCGCGAAACGTTTCTTGCTGCAGCGTGACGAAGGCGACGGCCTGTTCGACATCATCGCCATTTGGCACAGAACCAAAGGTCAACCGCCATCCGTTGATCACCTGAGTCTTGAGGTCATCGGGCGACTCCGATTGCAATCGGGCTGCAAAGTGCTTAGATGAGTCGATCACGAACTGACTATTCATAAACCATAGCGACTGCGGAGCCACGTTGGAGTCTGACCGCTGCTCGCAATTGGGAGTCATCGTCGGGGCATCGAAGATTTCCAGGCTGGCCAACGTGCGACTGCGACGAACTTGCACATAGACGCTTCGGCGGCGTTCATCTCCATTGAGCGATACTTCCGCCCCCGGTTTCCGTTCGCCGTCGAGATTCTCTCGACCAATTACAATCTGACCAACTTCGTCTTCCATTACAGGGACAGGTTCGCCGAACTGTTTCGCGTTGAGTTGACCACTTACCGTCAGCATGGCATCGCGGACCGCTTCCGATTCCAACCGACGAATGGTTCGTCGTCCGTAGAGCCGATTCTCGGGGTCGGCTAATGCCAATTGCGGATCACCCGTCGGCGATTGTTGGTATGCATAGGATGACAGAATCAGACGGTGCAACCGCTTAAGGTCCCAACCCGATTGCACAAACTCGGCGGCCAACCAGTCCAATAATTGAGGATGCGACGGACGTTCGCCAAGAAAACCAAAGTCGGCTGGGGAGTTGACGAGACCACGTCCAAAATGATGCATCCAAACGCGATTGACGATTACACGGGCCACAAGCGGATGTTGGCCGCTGGTCAAATATCGCGCGTAATTCAATCGCCGAGCGGATGTGGGCTGTTGCGAATCGTTCTCGGGCAACGGCGTGTTGTTCGGTAGCACCGTTAGCCCAGAAGGTTGGACTCGTTCGCGAGGTTGTTCGTGATCACCACGATGAAACACGAACGTCGCCGGCACGGTTCCCGGCGTTTCAGTCAACGCTCGCAGAAAATCTTCCCGCGGAATTTTTGCGCGAATTGCCGCCGCGTCGTCACGATACTTCTGCAGATCCTTTCTGATATTCGTGGTGCGAATTTCCTCTGCAGCTTCTGTGTAGAGAGACAATTCGGCGGCCGCATCCGGGTTGATCTTTGCGAGGTTTTCCGAAGTCACCAGCACATTGGGGTATTTCGCAAGCAATTCGGTTTGGGCGGGAGTTCGTTCCTCTGTCGGAACTTCGAGGGCAGCGGCGATGTCGGCTTGGATCTCATCGGGTAGTTTGGCGACTTCGATGGCTCGTGTTTGTTGGAGCAGCTCAGCTTCACGCTGGTCACGCTGGGTATTGATGTCATCAATGCGAGCCGACTTGCGGCGTTCATACAGATAGAGCGAGCCTTCCCGAATATTGGCGATGCTCGGGTGGGCACTGAGTAAATCTTTTTGCTCTTTCGTGCGTTTTGACGACGCTGTCTGGAAGGCATCGCGGAGCTGATCGCGGCTTTCCTTGGGCAGCAACAGCAATTCCTGCTCTAGGGTTCGGCTGATGTAGTGGTCAACCTTTTGCTTTCGTTCCGCATCCACGAGTTTTGCTTTGGCTTCGATCTGGCTGCGTTGTTCCCGCTGGGCATCGGAGTACAGAGAAATCTGACGGCCCGCCGGTGTTTTCCAATGCTTCCAATCGAGAGCCGGCTCAAAGATTGCTCGCAGGCGGTAGTAATCGACTTGAGGAATCGGATCGTAGCGGTGGTCGTGACATTGGGCACAATGCACCGTCATGCCTAATAGGGAAGTCCCGACAATCTGCAGCGTGTCCGCGACCACTTGATTCCGAGCCAATCCTTGATCGATTCCGCCCGATGCGCTGCCATCCGGAGCCATCCGCAGAAACCCTGTGGCGGTGAGTTTTTCGATTTTCTCAGCCGTCATCTGCGATTCGTGAGAGACTAATTCATCACCGGCAAGTTGCTCGATGAGGAATTGGTCGAACGGCTTGTTGGAGTTGTAGGCGCGAACGACGTAGTCGCGATAGTGGTAGGCGAATGGTCTGACGCGATCTTCATCGGTGTAACCTTCGGAGTCCGCATAGCCTGCGACATCGAGCCAATGTCGCCCCCATCGCTCACCGTAATGGGGAGATGCCAACAGCCGATCCAACAAGCGGTTCCAAGCATCGGGTCGGTCATCAGCGACGAATTCCGCGACTTCGTCGGGAGTGGGTGGGAGCCCGAGCAAATCGAAATACGCCCGCCGAATCAAAACTTCTCGTGAGGCCCGCTCCGCAAACTGGAAATGTGACGGCTCGTTGGCGGTTTTGGTTTCAGTCTGAAGACGCGAAAGCAAAAAGGCATCAATTGGTGTTTCGATTGTGGAGGCATCCGGTAGCGATGGCACGTCCGGCCGCTTGACTGGACGGAACGACCACCAATTTCGTTCTTCGTCGGTGAAAATCGGATCGTCGCCAATGGTTTCCGGTTCCACACGGGCGGTGTGTGCACCCTGGGCGATCCATTGCTTCAGCGTCTTCAGATCGTCGGGTTCCACCGGATGTTTGTTCTCCGGTGGCATCTCACCTGCTTCGATCCGTTCAATAAGGACGCTTTCATCCGGCTTCCCGGGAACAATCGCCGGTCCCGAATCGCCACCGGTGACCATGAACCGTTTGAGCCGCAGATCGAGACTACCCTCACGTTCGCCGGCTTCCCCATGACATAGGAAGCAGTGAGCCTTGAGAATCGGGCGAACGTCGGCTTCATACGTCAATGGAGGCGCTGCGGACACAGACGTTGCGCAGAGCAAAATGAAACCAAAGAATGTCAGGCGACGCAAAGCGTATCTCCTCCAAGACAGTCCACTCAGTCCACAATTGGGGTGCACTTTGTATCAATTGCGGCTTATGCAATTCATTGTGACGAATTGCGAGGGGAATCGCAATCTCAACAACTGTGCCTATTCGTGTCCTGTCTGAAGGCGGTTTCACGGGCAACTAACCCGAGGAATCTTGGTCTCGGAAGCAAAGGCTCAGAGTTGTAACCGCGAATAATTACTGACTGCCGTTTGCTGTCAGGTTTGGTGCGGTTTGTTCTTGGCTGGTGATTCCTGGGGGGAGTTCGAGAATTCGAATGTTGCGGAAGTGGATTTCCGCCCCTTCGGATTCGAGGCAGAGATACCCCTTCTTCACGGACGCATCGCGAATGCCGTTCACGAACTTGCCATTGATCGAGAGTTTAACCGTTCCGTCCACGCAGACGACATCGTAGACGTTCCACTCCCCATGAGGTTTACAACGGAGTTCCTTGGACATACTTCGACTGCCGCGTGGATTCTCCGGAACACCAGTAAGACCGTTCGCGCCGAACAGTTCGCCACTGATGTAGCCAATGTGGTTTGGTTTGCCATCGCGTTTGTGCTGGTTGATCCAATCGAGTTCGAGCATCTGCACTTCCATGCCCTTTGGCAGACGACGACCGGGTGCCGGTGTGCCCTCACTCCATACGAAAACTCCCGAATTCCCACCGGGTTCCATGTGCCGCCATTCGATGTGCAGGATGAAATTCTCGTACTGCTTCTCGCTCCGCATCACGCCGATCGGTTCACCCTGGCAGACCAGCAATCCGTCTTTGACACCCCACGTTTCCGGCGACGTGTTGACATCGACCCAACCTGTGAGGTCTTTGCCATTGAAGAGACTTTTCCAAGTCGGCAACTGCGACGGTTCATCTGCACTCACTTGAATTGCGGATGACCCCAGCACAACCATCAGCAGCGTGGCGAAGCGAATCGGAGTTTTCATTGGTCGGGTCCCTTTGTCTTCGGATGGAAACGGATAACTAACCCGAATCACGACGGATTTCGTGGTCGGTTCAAGAATGGTGTTGCGTGTCGGGGGAGTTACTCGGCGGTTGGGAATTGGAAAGAACTGACTGGTTTGCCTTCGACACTATGATGACGAATGGTGAGCGTTGGTTCTTGGTTCTTCCGGTATTTCACTTCGCCGGAGAGGAAACCGCCTTTGACACGCAGGAAGCGGTGCACGGGGCGTTCGTCTCCCGGTTTCCAGCCGAGTTGGTGTTTCTCGCTGCCGGGACCACAACCGAATTCCCAAAGGTTGGTTTCATCGTCGACCGACGCATACTGCCAATGCCGGTCTCCGCAGAACACGATGACGCCAGGAATTTTGGAAATTGTTTCGCGAATCTGGTTGCCCTCGTACGCGAAAATCTCGTTGGCGTGATTATCTTTCTTGTTGGCACGATCGGGACCAACAATTGGTGTGGGGCTGCAAATCAGCTTGAACTTTGCGTCAGATTCTTTCAGTGTCTTGAAGAGCCACTCTTTCTGTTTCTTGCCGAGGATCGATTTTTCCGGGCCGTCCGGCATTGTGTTGGGACTGCGGTAGTCACGACCTTCGAGAATCCAGATTTCGAGGTCGCGCCCCCAGCGAATGTTCGCATATCGCGGATTTCGTGAGGGAAACTGCTCTTCGTTGAACAACGCCACACCTTCATCAAATGTCACCGAACCGTAAGTCTGACCAGGCCAGGAATCGTTCTTCAGGGTGTCGTGATCGTCTTTGATGAAGTAGCTCGATGTGCGATTGTAAAAGTCACGATTGTTGGGCAGCGCGAAAATCCGTCCCCATTTGAACCGCATGAGTTCTTTGGTCAGTGCCCACGGATCGGGTTTGTCGTAGTATTCGATATCGCCAGCGTGCACGACGAAGTCTGGCCGAATGACGTTCATCGCGGGATAGATTTTGTGACCTTGCATGCCGTCGTCTCGGCGGATGAAGTCATGACAGGTGGTGATGCAAAATTTGATCGGTTTCGCTTCGGACGCTTTGGGAGCGGTTCGGAATGCCCCATGAATGACGGCCGACGGTTTGCCGTCGAGCGTGCGAGCCTGAGTGACGGTTGTGTATTTCGTGTCTGGCTTCAGCCCTTCCAGTTTCCATTGGGCCGTGAAATCGCTATCGGCGTTCGTGATAATCCACTTCGTGTGCTTCGTCGCCTTGCGTTGGCTTCCCGGATAGTACGACACACGCACTTGGCCCGGTGCCCCAGGGCATGCCCCGATCATTTCATCAAGCTGAGCCCCTTCGGGAAGTTGGGGGTCGAGCAGTTTCTTGGGGTCGGATTGTTTGGCCAACGCACTCGCCTCCTTGTTGCTCAGGCTGACGAATTTCTTCCCGTCAACCAGCATCTCGGGATTCCGGGTCGTGCGTGTCCAGATCACAATGCTATTCTGATCAGCCCAGCTATTGCGGGTCGCGTTCGCAAGAAATGGACCCGTTCGAGGCGGTTCGACAACTTCGTCATCGTAGGCGGTGAATTGGAAATCCTTGTAAGTGACTTTGCCACCGTGGTCAGTCAGCATGATTCGGTCGCCTTCCCGAGGCTGTCCAAAGCCGTCGCAACCGAGAAATTTACTCAGAGCCACCGTCGTTTCCCAAGCGGGCCCGGCCATCACCGCTGATGCAACTAGCGTCCCGTTTAAGTAGTGCTCGATTTTTTCTCCGCGTGCGATCACCTTTCCGTGGTTCCATTCACCCGGCGGATGCAGCGTCTTCTTCGCTTTGGGTTCGACCAGATCATAAATCGCCGCCGTCGAACTCTTGCTGGTGCTGCTCGGCGAACTGTCGATGATTTGGTACTCGACACCAAGATACGTGTTGCCGAACTGTGCTTTCCCGAAGCGGCGGACACGATATTTCAAACCACTGTTGACGCCTTTTTCGATCTTCCACTTCCACTCAAGTTCAAAATTTGGCGGCAATGGAGGCGTGAGAATGTGACTGGCTTTCCGGGGATCCACCAAGGCGATTTCCCCGTCACGGAATTCCCACCCCTCCGTCGCCGGTTTCCCACTTGTGGTTTGCCAGAAGTTCCGGTCATACCAATTGCGTTTCGTCGACTCCTCTGGCGTCTCCTCCGCCAACGCAAACCCGGCGAGGCAAAATAGAATCTGAGGTAGCAGAAAATTGTTGAGGCGTGTCATTGCAGAACCTAATGATCTTGACGGCGGATGGAACTTGAACTTGCTGATGCTGGTACAAGTCCTTGTGGGGAGTTTCCGTGTGTCCGCAAGATTGTACGGTCTGGCAGGTCAGATTTCAGCCTTGAGTCAGCAACTCAGTCACTAGACCTCTTCAGACTGGTTTGCGAATTTAAACGTGGGATCGTCGTTTACTAAAACAGTAGTCTCGAAGGACTGTGTTCGATGGAGAGACCATCCCAATTCCAAACGAAAAAGCATCTCATGCCGCTATATAGAAACTAGAGCGGGTCTTGCCGTTGCACTCTGCCCTGACTGGCCCGTTGTTTCAAATGGAAAGGAAACGGAGTGGATGGACACAATCAGATGTTGCTGGGCGAACATGGTCTAATTCAATGACACAGTTACCAACGGTGTGTAGATCGGCCCGTTGCGTTTTGAGCCGGATTGGAAGTTGGATTCGTAGAGAACCACTGTGTCTATTTGCGTTTGGCCGAACGCCAATTGAGATTGGGCTTGGCAGAATTCGGCGAGGTTGATCGACCGTCCGCGTCGAACTCGGGCGATGGTCACGTGCGGGTGATAATCGCGGTTCTCACGGGGAATGCCGATCGTTGCCAAGTTGGCTTCTAAGTCCTTCGCGATGGAGTGCAAGTTCGGATTGTCCGCCAATCCGATCCACACAACCGAGGGTCGTGTTGGTTTCGGGAATGCACCCACGCCTTGGAGTTCGAGTGGAAATGCAGTTTGCCCGGCGAGTGTTTCCTGCAAGACGGCTTCGATCACTGGGACTTGATGCGGTGGCGTGGCTCCGATGAACTTCAAAGTGAGGTGAAGCGGATCGTCGCGGCCGACTCGCAAAGCCGATTGATGACCCCGCAATTCCTGCCGAACTCCTTCAATGGCTGAAGTGACAGGAATCGGGATCGCGATGAATAATCGCAAATCGGCCGACATTAAGTCGACTCCGGCGGCAACATCGTCAACGAAACTCGGCGACGTTCAAGATCGACATTCAACACCCAGACCGTCACCACATCTCCGACTGCCACGATTTCATGAGGATTGCTGACGAATCGGTTCGCCATTTTGCTGATGTGTACCAGACCGCTGTCTTTGAGTCCGATGTCTACGAACGCTCCAAAGTCCACCACATTCAAAACCGTGCCCTGCAATTTCATTCCGTTGGCCAGGTCTTCGAGCTTGAGCACTCCCTTTTTGAATAGCACACCGGGAAGCTCCGCTCGTGGGTCGCGACCGGGACGGGCGAGTGCTTCAAGAATGTCCCGACAGGTTGGCAGCCCGATGTTGATATCACTTGATAACGACTTGGCATCGAGTTCTCGAAAACGGCTGCGAATGGTTTCGTCGCCTTTCAAAATCTCTTGAGGCGAGAGTTCGAGACGCTCCAAGATTTTTCGCGATGCACCATAGCTTTCGGGGTGAATCCAGGTGGCATCGAGTGGTTCGGGACCACCAGGGACTTTGAGGAAACCAGCCGCTTGCGTGAATGTGGCTTCTCCAATTCCCGAGACGTCCAGCAGTTGCCGACGGTTTTCGAAGCGTCCGTTCTTTTCCCGCCATTCCACCACCCGTCGAGCCACCAGCTGATTGAAACCGGAGACGTGTTTCAAGAGAGACGCACTCGCGGTATTTAAGTCGACGCCAACAAAGTTGACGCACGATTCGACGACATGACTCAACGATTCCTGCAGTCGTTTCTCACTAACGTCGTGCTGATACATCCCGACACCGATATGCTGCGGCTCGATTTTGACGAGTTCACTGAGCGGGTCTTGCAAGCGGCGACCAATCGAAACCGTGCCGCGAACGGTGGCGTCGAGATTGGGAAACTCATCACGGGCGACGGAACTTGCGGAGTACACACTGGCCCCTGCTTCGTTGACTACGACATATCGCACGTCGGGCATCGACTGTTCAATCAATTCGGAGACAAGTTCCTCCGTCTCACGGCACGCGGTTCCGTTGCCAATGGCGATGAGTTTGGCGTTGTGCTCTGCGAGGAAGTCGTGGAGTTTCTGACGGGCTTCTGCTTTCTGCTCGTCTTTGCCAAGGATGGAAATCACATCGTGAGCGATGAGGTTGCCAGATTCGTCGAGTGCCGCAATTTTGCAGCCCGTCCGAAAACCCGGATCGATGGCGACCACACGTGTGTTCGGCAACGGTGCACCGAGAAGAAGACTCCGTAGGTTTTGAGCGAAGACTTCGACGGCATGACGTTCGGCGGCTTCGGTCAATTCCCGACGAATCTCGCGGTCCAAGCTCGGTTTGATCAGCCGTGATAATGCGTCCGATGCGCAGTTGGTCAGAAACTGCGAAAACCGATGATCCGGGAATCGATAGTGGAAGGAAACGGTGACTTCGGCACGGGCATCGTTCCAGGTGAAGCGAACCCGCAGCATGCCGGTGTTTTCGCCGCGATTAATCGCCAACACACGGTGCGGAGGAATCTTGGAAACTTGTTCGCTGTAGTCGAAGTAGTCGCGGAAATCGCTGCCGTTTTCTTTGCCTGCTTTCGTGGCTTGAATTTCCAATTTGCCAGTGTCATTAGCTAGCTTTCGGCAGGCATCGCGAATGGCCGCCGTTTCGCTGATGCGTTCGGCTAAAATGTCCGATGCACCGTTCAACGCATCTTCGGCCGAACCGACTTCCTTCTCGGAATCAACATATTCCGCTGCCGCTTGGCTGAGGTCGGTGATGGTCTGATTCCAAATCGCGTCGGCGAGCGGTTCCAGTCCCCGTTCCTTAGCCTTGGTGGCTCGGGATTGTCGTTTCGGACGGTAGGGAAGATACAAGTCTTCCAAGCGTTTGAGGGAATCGGCGGATTCAATGTCGGTCCGTAATTCGGGCGTTAGTTTCCCTTGGGATTCGATCAACCGCAGGATCGCTTGGCGACGTTCGGCGATCTGTCGCAGCGTATCCACTTGCTCTTGGATTTGGCGAATCGCTTCTTCGTCGAGATTCCCGGTTTGCTCCTTCCGATACCGCGTGATGAACGGCACGGTATTGCCATCATCCAGCAAAGCGACAACCTGCCGAACCTGCGGTTCACGAATGTTGAGTTCGGTGGCAATTTGAGAAAAGTCGACGGGAGCGGCAGCATCCATGATTTCGATTGATCGTTTCAATTGGGAGATATAAACGCGAAGCGAATGATCGCCGATTTCGTCTATCGTACTGAAATTTGCCGGTCAGGGGAAACGCCCGGTCCATTCAAACAGATTCCGTGGGAGGAGACTTTCGGATCAATTGAAGTCGACTTCCAACACTGTTACGATCACGCAAACCCAACCGAATCTTCGTGCATTCTAAGTCCTTCCCCATGACGGCTCCCTACTCGGAACCCGATCCACACTTCCGCAGGCAGTGGCATCGGAAACATTTGTTGGGGCTGCAAGACCTCACGGCGGAAGAAATCAACCTGATTCTCGATCAGGCAGCCGCTTTCAAAGCGATGGCAGCCGAGGGTGTGACCAAAACCAAATGGTTAATGGGCACCGTCGTTGCCAATTTGTTCTTCGAGCCATCGACTCGGACGCGGACAAGTTTCAGCCTGGCGGCGAAACGGCTCAGTGCGGATACGGTCGATTTTTCCGCCGCTGGAAGTAGCCTTTCCAAAGGTGAGACGTTCATTGATACGGCTCGCACAATTGAGGCGATGGGCGTTTCGCAGGTGGTGGTGCGGCATCAAACTCCCGGCGCTCCGCACATATTGGCGAAGGAGCTCGACGCCGGGGTGCTCAACGCCGGAGATGGAACTCACGAACACCCGACCCAGGGATTGCTCGATATTTTCACGATCCGTGAGAAGCTCGGCAGCTTGGAAGGCAAAACGGTCACGCTGGTCGGTGACATCCGGCATAGTCGCGTGGCACGTTCGAATATCTGGGGATTGAAGAAACTCGGCGCCCGTGTGATTGTCTGTGGACCTGCCACATTGATTCCCTCGCAAATCGAGGAACTCGGTGTTGAAGTGGCGACAGATTTCGATTCGATCGTCCCGGAATGCGATTGTATCAATCTGTTGCGGGTCCAGTTTGAGCGGCAACGCGGGGCGTTTTTCCCGTCAATCCGTGAATACGCTCATCTGTTCGGGATGAATGGTGATCGGCTGCGACGAGCCAAGCAAGATGTGCTCATCCTCGCACCGGGACCGATCAATCGGGGTGTGGAAATTACCCCGGAAGTCGCCGACGGACCGCACTCGGCCATTCTCGATCAAGTGACCAACGGCCTGCTGATTCGAATGGCGTGCTTGTACCTGCTCAGTGGTTGGAATTCAAACTGAATCGCACCGAAATATGACACGTTTACTGATTCACAGCGGCCGGGTGATCGATCCCGCGCGGGGTTTCGACCAGCCGGCAAACGTGCTGATCGAGAACGGGGTGATCACCGAAATCGGCGACAACATCGGTCCGGGCGACCGAGAAATCGACGCTTCCGGCTGTATCGTGTGTCCTGGGTTTATCGATACCCATGTGGCGTTTCGCGAACCCGGCACGGAAGACGATGAAAGTGTGGCCAGCGGTACCGCAGCGGCACTTGCGGGCGGCTTCACCAGTGTGGCGTGTCTACCGGATACCTCTCCCGTCGTCGACAACCGGGCCAGTGCGGAGTTTCTGTTGCTACAAGCCGGCCGTGCCAACAACTGCCGCGTGTTTCCGTTGGGAGCCGTGACGAAAAATCACGAAGGTCAGGAACTCGCCGAGATCGGACAGTTGCTCGAAGGCGGAGCCGTCGCGTTCACCGATGCGAAACGACCCATCGCAAATGCGGAAATCATGCGACGGGCGTTGGAATACACGGCGATGTTCGATCGCAGTATCTTTGAACATCCTCAAGTGCCGGAAATGGCCGCCGATGGTGTCATGCACGAAGGCTATGTTTCGACTTTGCTCGGACTTCGTGGAATACCGGCAGCCGCGGAACACATCATGGTCAGTCGGGATCTGTCCCTCGCTGCTCTAACGCGTGGACGATTGCATTTAATGAGTGTTTCCGTGCGGAGAAGCATTCAACAAATCCGCGATGCGAAAGAAAACCAAATCCAAGTGACTTGTGATGTCACGCCTCACCACTTGGCGTTGACCGATGTGTCGCTCACTGAATTTGATGCAAATTACAAAGTCGATCCGCCGTTGCGATCACGGGAACATATTGCGGAACTGATCGTGGGTTTGAAAGATGGCACGGTGGATGCAATTTCATCCGACCATCAACCTTACACCGAGGAGTCGAAAACCGGCGAAGTTGATTTAGCACCGGCGGGGATCGTGGGCTTGGAGACTGTGCTACCGATTTGTATTCGGACGTTGATTGAACCGAATCACCTTACTTGGATGGAGCTGATCGCCAAGTTGACCGTTGGCCCCGCGAAGATTTTGCAGATCGATCATGGCACACTCGCGGTCGGTGCTGCGGCCGATGTCACCGTGTTTGACCCCAACGAACAATGGACGATTGATCCACAGGCGTTCCATTCCCATAGCCGCAACACACCGTTTGGCGGTTGGGAGGTGCGAGGGCGAGTGAAGCATGTGTTGGTCGGCGGTGAAGTCCGATTCCAACTTGATCCGACTCAGCAAGAGACCACACATGTCTGAAGAAACCCCAGCGGAAACCATCCGCCTCGATCAGTTTCTCAAACTCGCCGGAATTGTCGGCACTGGCGGGCAAGCGAAACTCTTGATCCAGGATGGCCAGGTGATGGTCAACGGTGAGATCGAAACGCGACGCCGACGACAGCTCCGCCCCGGCGACATCATGGAATTCGATGGCGAGGAGTTTCATGTCGTCAGTGATGACGACGATGAAGTTGAGGTGTGATCGAGACCAATTTTGGTCACGATAACTCTGCGAAGTTCTGTAGGAGTTTGAGACCGACGTTCTGGCTTTTCTCGGGGTGGAACTGCGTGGCGAACAAGTTGCCCCGTTCGATGGCGGCCGTGAATGTCGTGCCGTGTTCACAACGGGCGGCAATGACACTTTCATCCCGTGGAACCACGTGAAAACTGTGTACAAAATAGAAGTGGGATTCGGCTGGGATGCCTTCGAGCAATCGCGGTGAACCGGATGGTTGCAGCTGATTCCAACCCATGTGCGGAATCTTCAACCCCGGTTGATCCTCGAACCGCACGACTTCGCCGGGCACAATTCCCAGCCCCGCATACTCTCCGTCTTCGTAGCTCACATCGAACAGTAGTTGCAGCCCCAAGCAGATGCCGAGGAAGGGGCGATCGGCGGCGATGTGCTCACGAATTGGATCGACTAACCCATGGTCTTTCAACGCCGCGATCGCGTCTCGAAACGCACCTACACCGGGAAGAATCAGTTTTTCTGCCCCATGCAATTCGTCAGCCGTGCCGCAAAGACTGGCTTCGAACCCGAGTTTTTCCAGGGCTTTTTGCACACTTCGCAAGTTGCCCATACCGTAGTCGATAATTTTGATCATTGTTTGAGGTCTGTCACTAAAGCAGTTGACGGTCGATCTTTGCGAGGTTTTGTCCCGTCGATCCAGAATGCAGCCGATTCAAGAGATTTATCCGGAGGACAATGATTGAGTTGTTAAGGTTCGGGCCATCCGGTTGGTCCGCCGGAATTCCGCCAGCGTTCTTCGTGAATTGTGCCGTTCGCGGCCGTTCCGCCCGGCCATTGATCGGCGACCGACCACGACTGCCGATCGCGGTCGACGAACTCACCGGCTTGATAATGTGTTTGGTCAGCGGCCGTCCATGATTCTTCGAACCAACCAAATGGCGGTGGGTCGGGAATTCCGAGTGCTCGCTTGATCGCCTGAGTGACCAACAAAGCGGGGAACATCAGAACGAGGAACATCACACCCACAAGGATGACCCAAGGGCCGGTCGAAAACCAATGGCCAACCATCGGCCAAAGTCGATTCCAAAACAGAACGACAATCAATGTGCCGAGACTCAGGAATGGACCGTAGGGGATAAAGCCGTCGTTACGGGAGATCACGCGAACAAGCAGCATGAACATCGCACAAAATGGTGCGATCAGAAACGCCACGAGTGTCGCTTGCCAACCCAGAAAACTGCCGACAAGACCCATCAGGATGACGTCGCCGAAACCGAGGGCTTCGCGTCGCAATGCGAGTTGCCCGACAATGCGAATCAGCCACACCACACCGCCACCGACAATCAGGCCAACCACGCTCACGGCCAACGCGTGAAGGTGCGGTTGCGTGAGGACCCATTCCGGGATCAGTAATCGTTGGCCGGGATGCATCGCCTCAGAAGACGGAACGATCGACAACGGCGGACGCACAAGTGATCCGAACCATCCCTGACTCCATTCGGGAGCTAGTCCCGCGAACAACGGATCTTCGAACCATACGGGAATCATCCAGACTTGGCCGAGAATTCCAGCGGCAAGGACTCCCACGATCATCGCGGGGACCGTGGAGCCGTCGGGGATGGTGGTGGTGTCGATATCGATCAGGCTCGCGACAAACAACGCTTCGAACAGCACCATGTGATAGGCGTACCGCCAGTGGAGCAATACGGCATCGCTGAATGTCACAGACGCGGGGAGAATCTGTGGACCGATCGGGCAGAAGCCACAGCTTTCGAAGATCTGGGTCCGGAATTCGTGTGGAACTTCGAATAAGTAGACCACGACGAACAGGCAGCCGTTGAGAAACTCGATGATCGGGTAACGCGCGGAAATCGGTAGCTGACACGTTCGGCAACGGCCTTTCAGCAATATCCATCCGAGAATCGGAACGTTGTCCCGTTTGGCGATTGTGGATTTGCAACGCGGACAATGCGACGGTGGCCACCAAATGCTGCGGAGTTGGTCTTTCAGACGTTCGTGCCGGGGAAACCGATGCACGCAAACATTCAAGAAACTCCCGATCACGCTACCAAGAATAAACAGCCAAACCAGCACCAGCCCCAACCAGATGTCCTCAGCCGTCACGAACCTTCTCCCTTCGCGTCCCAACGGGGCATCGCTGAGATGATTTGGCCGGCGAGCGTTTCCGGATCGGTTTGATCAGTGGGTAGTGTGATGTCGGCACACTCTTGATAAATCGGATTGCGTTGGTTGAGGACGGTTTCAATTTCCTGACGTCCCCCAACATCCGTCAAGTTGGGGCGATCGTCTTTTGTGTTCGCATCGCCTGCAAGTCGTGTCATGAGTGTTTCGATGTCTGCGGTGAGCCAGACGATCGGCCCCACGGTTTTCATCTGGGCTCGGGTGTCTGCGTTGAGAATGGCACCCCCACCGGTGGCCAGCACCAACTCATCGCGGCTGAGCAATTCGGCCAGAACTTGACGTTCCAGTTCCCGGAACGCCGGCTCGCCGTTTTGAGCGAAGATTTCTCGAATCGGTCGGCCTGCGCGTCGCACAATTTCGCGGTCACTGTCGACCCAGGCCCATCCCAAACGCTGAGCTAAGATGGCGGCCACGGTGCTTTTTCCGCTGCCACGATAACCGATGAGTGAGAGAATCATGGATGGACACTTTGAATGAGAAAATTAGATTGGCATCACGCCAAACATGTCCTTGGGGAAATCACGAAATGTGAACCGGCGAAATGATCCGGCGAAGAGTCTTCAACATTGTTTCGACCGGCGCGGTCCGTTGCGTGAATCGTTCATATTGCACAGCGGCTTGGCGTACGAACATCTCCGTTCCCGCCACAACATGACACCCACGTTTGCGGGCCCGTTTCAGAAAGAGTGTGTTTTCCGGCGTATAAACAGTATCGAAAACGACGGTGTTCTCAATGAAACAATCTTCGGCAAATGGGGCCACATCGACATCTGGATGCATGCCGACCGATGTGCAGTTCACCAGCAACTCGTAATCCACATCGCCCCGGTCGGTCCAGGGAACCGTCTTGCAACCTAATTCGGCAGCCAACTCTTCCGCTTTTTTGGGAGAACGGTTCGTGATGGTCAACCGTCCGCCGTTCTTGATAACCGCTTTGCCGACCGCTCGCCCGACTCCGCCGGCTCCGAGCATCAACACGTCACGCCCGACGAGACTTGGTTCAGCGTCGCCGCGACGTTTGAATCCACTGAGCATGCATTTGAGTGCGGCGTCGTAGTCGGTGTTGGCCGCGTGCCACTCTTGCTGATCGGATCGGTAAAGTGTGTTGGCCGCACCGATCTCTTTGACGGAATCTTCAAAATGCTTGGCGATTTTGACGGTCGCTTGTTTATGCGGAATCGTCACGCTCAGACCCTGAATGTCGAGCCATTCCAACGCCTTGAGAGACTTCTCCAACTCACCTTTGAAGATCCGAAAGGGAACGTAAACGCCGTCGAAGCCGTCTTTTTGAAAAGCGGCATTGTGAATTTGCGGGCTGAGACTGTGTGCGATCGGATCGCCGACCACACCAAACACTTGCGTCGACGGGCCGATTTGCTTGTATCGGTAGCCGAGATGCATGTCTTCGAAAGACAATTGGCCAGGCGCTAGTTGCCGTTCTTTGCTGAAAGTGGCGTAAGTGAATGGCGAACCGTATTTGCCGCATAGGATTCGGCTGGGAATGCCGATTTCCCCCATACAAAAACCGACGGTCGGGACTTTGGATTGCTGGACAAGTTTCATCATTCGCACGATGTCGGCGTGAGCGTTCGCCGTCGTGACGATCTTGACGATGTCGGGATCTTTCCCGCAAAGCCGTTCGTGAATGTCTTCCAAGTCGTCTGGAGTTTCATCGAAGTTGTGATAGCTCACAATTCGCTTTGTTGGCCCGTAGCGTTTGATGTCGTCGGCGATATCTTCTTCGAGATCCACATAATCGGCTTCAGCGACGATGGCGGACCGGAGAATTGTCAACCGTTGTTCTTCGGTACCTCGCCAACGGCCTCGATCTTCCGGACGGCGGCATGTGATCACGCAAGGCGTTGGGCGTTCGTTCAATAATTTGACGACATCCGGTGATCGGCCGAGCCAATCCACACGGAATTCCACCAACTCCGCCCCCTGCTTGGCGAGGAGTTTGTGTTCGTCAATCATGCGTTCGTGTCGAGACCGACCAATACTGACACAGATCATAGGGGCGACGGCGTTCTTTGGGACCGATAATTTCGTTTGACAGAACGTCCCATCGTCGTCAATTGGCGGCAATCTTTCAAGCATCGCGTGCTTGGATCGAACACTCCTGCGATTGATTCCGCCATCAGCGTTCGAGGACTTCAAATTCCGCCCAAACAAGCGGATGATCGGAGGCCCCTTCGTCGATGCAATCCGCGTCGATGGTTTTCAATCCCCGTGTGAGAATCCAGTCAATTCGGCGATCCACCGGATCACCCAGCCCTTCCGCAACCGCGTCGTGGACGTCGGCACGAGCCAACAACGCAGCCAATTGGGGATCGTCAGCAGTGGTGTTCAAATCGCCGACGAGGATCGCTGGTTCCTTGAGGGAATTGAACAAGGTGATGACTTGTCGAAGTTGATGAGGACGGTCCTTGACGCGGTCGAGATGGACCGTGAGAAAATGAACGGTCGTCTCACCCACTTGAAAATTCGTGAGGACCGCATTGCGGAACTTCTTGCCCTGCGTGCCCGGTAACGGAACCCAATGGATGGCACCGAGTTCCACATTCGTCAGGACTCCGTTGCCGAAATGATCGTGCCAATAGCGTCGCTCCGTGGGCACGAAGACAGCGGACCGATCCAGCGCTTCACCAAGTTCAACCGCTTGATTCGGCAACTCTCCCCACGCGTGCCCATGAACTTCGCTGAGACCAATCACGTCCAAGTGGTGTTTTCGCAACGCTTCGACCGTGCGGGTGAGATCGAACTCGTTCGCTCGATTCTTGCCACCACGGATATTGAAACTCCCAATCCGAAAGCGGGGTCCGGTCAGAGACGCACGCTGTGGTGGCTCGTGCAACGCGAGCACGGAATTCGTGTTCGCGGGAACACGGTTTGCACCCCACGCGAAGACCAGTCCGGCGGTGACGGTTATTCCGACGGTCAACCATGCGAGCCGAGAAGAAAGTGACCGCGTCGGCGTCGGAACGGGGAAACGGAACATATGGTTTATCCGAGCGGATTGTCGCGATGCATCAAGGCGAGACAATACCCGACTTCGTCGAGCATTCGCGACTAGGAAAACAACTGCACGCAGGGAATCGTCGCAGCCAACGGACCTGGGACGCATGACGGGTTTTAGCTGGAATACGCCATTGACACAACAGGATTTCGGGTGGCAACTTGCGATCAGTTCGCCGGTTTTCCAGTCTGCCCGATCTTGCACAGTTGACACTGCCGTTTGGCAGGTTTCTAATGGTTCGCGGTTCGGATCAACTTCAATGGATTCGTCGAAGACGTCGATTTCGGAAAATGGATCGCATGTTGGATCGTGTGACTCTGTGGAGTGTTGGTCTGAGTCGAACTACGGGGATGTGTAAATTTCTTTGAACACTTGGGAGGAACATGATGCGTGGAATGCTGAATTTGGTACCTGTTCTGGCGGTCGCCGGAGCTTTCTTGCTGAGCCCATCCACCAGCGAAGCTCGTCCGCAATACCTCAAAGCCTTCAAGACGGAATATGAAAACGTCGCGAAGGAAAACAAAGTGAACTGCTTCGTTTGTCACGCCAAAAAAGACGGCAAACTCGACAAAAAAGGCTGGAACGCTTACGGCAAAGGTCTGGGCAAAAGCTTGGCCAAGAAGAACGAGAAAGACGCCGATGCTTTGAAAGAAGCGTTGGGCAAAGTGGAAAAGATGGACAGCGAAGTTGAAGGCAAAACCTTCGGCGATTTGCTCAAAGCCGGCAAACTGCCTGTCGCTGCCGAGTAATCACGATCGAACGAAATTCGGAATTCGGTGTCGGATGGCATCCGGATTTCGACATTCAACAGTTGCAAGACCGCCCGAGTGTTTTGGGTGGTCTTGCTTCGCGTTGGGAAGATGAATTATACAGCGGTTGCTGCTCCTGCAGTTCCAGGAGTGGAAAACCGCAACGTCGCCGGCCTTTATTCCTCAAGGAAGTCCCGCATGAAATCATCTCGCTTTTCGTTCGCCATTGGCACGTTCGCCATCGCATTGGGGTTCGTGATGGTTGACGCATCTCAGCTTCACGCACGCCCTAAGTATTTGGCAGTCTTCACGAAAGAGTACTCTGGCCTGAAAGCGTCGATCGACAAGGCTCGATGTGCTGTTTGCCACCCGACCGCGAACAATCGCAAGAAGAAGGTTCGCAATGACTACGGCAAAGCTTTGGGGAAAGCCTTGGGAGCGGCCAATGTGAGCGATACCGACAAAATCAAAAACGCTCTGAAGAAGATCGAGTCCGAAAAAAGTGAGAGTGGCAAGACTTTCGGCGACCTGATCAAAGCTGGCAAGTTGCCTGGCACTAACAAAGAGTAGACTGATAGTCGTCCGTGAAAGTGGTCGACGCGACTCAGGCGTTGTACACTGACTACCACGAGACGAAAATTGCTCGACTCAATATCGCTGCAACGGTTCTGAATTTGAAAGATGCCAAGGCTCCTTGAGTCTTGGCATCTTTTTTTTGCGGATTCACTTGCCGCTGAGGTCCAAACACTTCAGGGTTTTGGTATCTCGAATGAAGAGTTTGCCGTCCACCAATGCGGGCAACGCTCGGGTTGTACTATCGAGAACCTGGGCTGTCGCCAGTTCGCGGTACCCAGCTGAACTGACTTCCGCCAGCACGAGTTCGCCATCCGTCTTCAGTGCCAGCAGTTTGTTCTTGATCAAGAGCACGGTCGCATAACCAAAGTCAGTTTGCTCCCACAGGACTTTTTCCGTGCTAACATCAACGCACCGGAGTGCCGCCCGACCGATGTCTTGCCGACCGTGGATTCCAATGAGATGAATCCCCGTCTCTGTCGGTAGTCGGACACTGGTGGTGTATTGGCTGGAGAGCAAATCGTCTCGTCGCCAGAGTTCTTCGACGCTGTTCGGAGAGACTTTCGCATAAACGGCTCCGAAACCGTAACTGGCGGAGATGAAGAGTCGATCGTCGAAGATCAACGGGTTGGCGGCCGTCACATTCGGTCCCGGTTCGCCGAACGGGAATTGCCAGGCGACTTGGCCATTGCGAGGATCAATCGCAAGCACCTCGAATCGAGTCGCAAATACAACTCTTGGTTGGCCATGCAGTGTGACGGCGGTCGGTGAGGAATAACTCGCCCGCGTGGCGGTATTCTTCCACACGGTTTTGCCCGTCTTGAGATCAAATGCCACAATTCCCGCGTTAGCGTCGTCACCGCCGACATTCACAAGCAGTTTGTTGTCGGCAACAATCGGTGTGCTGCCGAGACCGAAATAACCTTCAGGCGGTTCGCCGCGTCGGGTGCGTTTGGAGTTGTACTCGTCGAATGTCTCACGAGACCAGACGGTTTTGCCATCGGACAACGTCACGCAACGAAGCGTGCCCATGGCACCGTATGTGTAGACGTGATTGTTGTGGATGAGCGGAACGGCTCGGGGGCCGTTGTCGCTTGTATACGACGGCTGGAACGTGGCGGGGGCGTCGGAGGTCCAAAGTACACGACCAGACGCCGTGTTCATGGCTTCGATCCGCTCTTTGCCGGCAACACGATGGAAAAGGATCGCGATGTCGTCGGAGACTGCAATCCCGGCGAAACCCGTACCAACCGGCCGTTCCCAGAGGACTGGCGGACCGTCAGCGGGCCATCCGTTGGTGATGGTTTCTCCTGGGACCACTCCATCCCGGTTTGGGCCGAGAATTTGCGGCCAATCACTGCCTTGGAGTGTTGTCGTCGCAACGACAACGGCTACCCAAACTCCCCCATTGAATCGCATCCGTATCCTCCGCCGGTTGGTTCTCAATCGTGGTTTTGCACGACAACAGAGTACCAACGGCGGCGTTGGAATGCGACCAGATCGGGAGGGATTCAGGCCGTGAGTCTCAACGTGTTACAACTGAAGATCACACCGGCGGGCGCGAAAAATGTCCGGCGTGATTCAGTTTCGTCGCCCAACGCGATCTAGACGGGCCATTCGCTTTCGCAGCGGACGCAGTGAAAACCGACCAAGGTGGCAGTGCCGGGAATCGGCATTCCATTGCAGTTGACGACTGCGTCATCGAGTTCCACTGGTTCGACAACACAGTGACCGCATTCTGGGCAGGTGCGGTTTTCGTGGAGCGTGCGTGCTCGACTGAGGATACTCATCCCCGACGAACCGACAGAGCGTCGCGAGAACTTCGGAAACCGAATAACATCCCGTTCCGGTTCGTCGAAACGGAGGGTCACTTCGCGATTGATCGACGGACGATACAGTTTGAGGTGGCTCATCCTTGAACTCCCCGAATTGTGGCGTGAATTTGATGCCTGTGGGTTGGAATCCATTCCAACTTGTTCGTCGCGAGCACCATCATTGGATGATGATGGGGCTTGCGAGTCAGACGAAATATACCCGCTGTTAGCGGATTTCTCAAGCGAATTCACCGGCATTCTGAGTCCCACAACTAAGGTTTCGTAAGGCTTTGACCGGACTCGGGTTGCGTTGCCCGCATCGTTTACGATCGTGTTGGTCTCGTGAGGCTGGGATGATTGGAGGGCATACGTTGGGATTGCGGGTTTTTCGGCAATCCGATACGGTGTGCGTCCGTGATTCCACCCCATCATCACATTTCTTCGGACGACCGATTTGCGATTCATGCGTTTTTGTGGCCAATGGATCAGCAAGAACCAAAATTGGCTGAAATGGCTCGTTGCGGTCGGAATTCTCGGATTCCTCTTCACGAAACACGGCGAGAGTTTTCGCCAATTCGAGTGGTCACGTGTGAACCCTTGGGGCTTCCTTGGGGCAATCGGGCTGTGCTTTTTCGCCCAGGTGGTGACTTACTCCCGCTGGTTTCTTCTTGTTTGGGCTCAGGATCTCCCCTTTTCCTGGCGTGATGCCATTCGATTGGGGTTTATCGGCTACGTCTTTAACTACATTGCCCCGGGGGCGGTCGGCGGAGATGTCGTCAAAGCCTCTCTACTGGTGAAACAGCAGCCCGAACGCCGATTAGTCGCGTTGGCGACCGTACTGCTTGACCGAATTGTCGGGTTAGTCGGCTTGCTGATCGTGGGCGCAGCGGCCATGAGTATGGCCACACCGCTTCGCGACCATCCGCAGTTCAAGTACATCGCAAACACGATCGTTTGGGTGGGAATCGGGTTGAGTGTTGGGATTTTGCTGATTCTACACCCCTGGACGACACACGACATCTGGGTGCGGCGTTTGGTTGAACTGCCCAAGATTGGCAGGCTGTTCGGCGGCGTCATCAATGCGGTTCGGCTTTATCAGGCTCGATGGAAGGTCGTGATCTTAGTGATTCTGCTGAGTTGCTTTGCGCATGTGGTGACGATTGCCTCGGTCTATCTCGCGGCGGCATCGGTTCAAGGTATCGACATGATTCCGAGTTTCGCGATGCATTTGCAGTTGTCGCCACCGGCACAATTGGTGGGGGTGATCATCCCGCTGCCGGGTGGTGTGGGGGCAATGGAAGGGGCGATGGCCTATCTTTACGGTCTTGCGGGTTCGACCGATAGTATCGGTTTTCTCTCGGGGATTGCCTATCGCATCGTCACAATCTGCGTCGCGGCGATTGGGGGCGTCTGGTATTTCGTTTCCCGTGGTGAGTTGCCCACTCCGCAGACGACACCCGCCGAAGCTCAATACGCCGATCAGTAAGTCCGCAGCCTCGCGGTACCAAACTCTGAGGATCGGCAAACCACGCGCTTCGTGTTGTTCGGTCATGTTGTGGGTTTTCAACGGTCGAATCGACAGCAAATCGCTAGGAACTTGTTCGCGGCGTTTTTGCACCAAGTAGACTTTCGGTGTCTTCTTCCGACACTGTGATACCGAATTGTCTTTTGGGAATTGGCATGACCGACTTGCCGACGCCGAATTCTTCCGCTGCACGACAAGCATCCAGACCGACAGCCTCCCGAGGAACCAGTCGACCGCGACCGCAAACGGCCAAAGACACCGATGAAAACGCCATGCTCAATCCGATGCGGGTTTGGCATGCGGTCCGACGGCGTTGGTGGCCGATTCTTGTCGTGGGCGTCCCGTTGGCATTGATGGTGGCAGCGGCGGTGTGGAAGTTGTACCCCGTCAGTTTTACCGCCACCGCGATCCTCAAGGTTTCATCGGTCGAACCGCGAATGGTGTTCAATACCGCCGAACAACCGGCGGACTTCGACACCTATCGTCAAACCCAAATCTCGCTGTTGAAAAGCAAGCGAGTCATGATGGGCGTTCTCGAAAACCCGGCCATCGGCGGACTTCCAGCCATTCAAAAAAAGCAATTTCCGGTGGAATGGTTGCGTGAGAAGGTCTGGGTTTCGACCGACGATAGCCCGGAGTTCCTCAAGGTTTCCATGTCGGGACAAGATCCCGAGATGCTGGCGAACGTCGTGAACGCCGTCACCGATAGCTTTTTCACGAATGTGGTGAACGTTGATCGGCAACAGCGAGCGGCTCGGCTGGCCAAACTCGAACGCATCTTCGAGGAAACCAACCGCAACGCGAAGAAGGAACGAGCCCGTGCCAAGGAGTTGGCCGAGAAGTTGGGCACCGGCGATTCCAGAGCGTTGACAGTGAAACAGCAAATGGCCGAGGAATACTTTGCCGAACTCCGGCAGGAACATGCCGCCATCCGCGCGGAACTCATGCGTGAACAAGTGAAAGCGTCCGCAGCCGCCAATATGCACATCGCTGTGCAAGCGACGGACGGCGATGACGATTCCACCACAAAAGCGAACGTCATTGCCATTCAAGCGGCCGCCGCGGACGACATCGACGTGCAAATGATGGCGAAACGCGTCGTGGAGATTCGTGGCGTCATTTCCCGTTATGAAGATATTGTCGCTGATCGAAACCACCCGCACTTGGTCGCCTATCGAAAAGAACTTCGCGATCTCGAACTGGCGCTCAAGAAGCGGATCGAGCTCCTGACGTATCGAAAGCGTACGAACGCTGTTGACGGCAATCCCGCATTAGCCACCGAGTTTGACCCCGAACTTTCTCGGCTCGAAGTGCTGGTGCGGCAAGAGCAGGTCCTGCGTGAGGAGGTCGAGAAACACGCGAAGCTCATCGAGGACTTGGGCACGAAGTCGTATGAGCTGGAGTCCATGCAAACGGACATGAAACAGATCACCGATGTGGCAGACCGCGTCGCGGAGGAAATCGAAACTCTGCGTGTGGAACTGCAATCGCCGCCGCGGATTGAAGTTCTCCAACCGGCCGAACCGCCGGAAATTCTCGACGCTGGCAAGAAGCAGAAGCTGAGTCTGTTGGCCTTCGTCGGTGTCTTGGGGCTGACGGCGTTGGGGTTCTTGGGACCGGAGTTACTCGCCCAACGGGTTGCGACCAGCGAGGAAGTGACACAGCGAACCGGAATGCCGATGTTAGGGCAACTCGATGCGAAGACGCTTTCCCAATGCATCGACTCACCGCAGGAGAGCATACGAAATAGCGAAGTCGATACCATCCGGGCCGTCCTCCAGCGGACACGGGATTCGCAATCGCTGAACACGGTGGTTGTCGCTGGAACGTCGGAAGATGACGACGCGGCCAACGTGGCGTTCGGATTGGCTGCGGCGTTCGCACGGGCGGGAGTGCCAACAGCAATCGTCGATTGTGACCTGGCTCATGCCCGTCATCGGATTCAGCCTGCCAAGGTCGCCGTGGACGGTTTCGCGGAACTGCTTCGCGGGGAAGTTTCAGTGCCGAACGTCGGCGAAGACGTTGCGGAAAACCTGACGTGGATTCCCGTCGGTCATGTTGATTCCCAGGCTCACGAGCGACTTGTGACGTCGACATCGCGGACAGTCGTCACGGAGCTTGGCCGGCGATTCAAACTGGTCATTCTCAAAGCTTCCGCATTCGGAACGTCCAGCGAAACCGCGTTGCTGTGTGAACTGGGCGATGGAGTTGTGCTCCCGGTTCGACGGGATCAAGCCCGTTTGCCGGACGTCGAAAAAGCCGTTGAGAAATTGAACCAACTCAATGTTCCGGTCCTCGGTGGAATTTTGACATCCTAGGCCGCTTCGTTCGCTGGGTGGGTCGTTTCTCGTGTTCGATAGTTCTACTTTGGTTTGATTTCTTATGCCAATTCTGGCCGCCACGCAAACTCGACGCCGGCACGCCTTCACGGTGGATGTCGAGGATTATTACCAGGTATCGGGTTTCGCGAAAACGGTACCGTTTGGTGACTGGGCAAGTTATCCAAGTCGAGTTGTCGAGAACACCCAGCGAGTGTTGAGTTTGCTCGAACGACATGCGGTCCGCGGAACATTTTTCATTCTGGGTTGGGTTGCCGAACGCCATCCCGAGTTGGTGCGAGACATCCAAGCCGCCGGACACGAAATCGGTTGTCACAGCTACGCCCATCAAATCGTCTACGAGCTTTCCCCCGACGAGTTCCGTGACGATTTACGACGAGGACGTGACATTCTCGCGGAGATCACGGGCGAGCCGATTGTCTCTTATCGGGCACCGAGTTTTTCGATTACCGATCGTTCGCTATGGGCTTTGGAGACTCTTGCGGAAGAAGGGTTCACGATCGACGCAAGTATCTATCCCATCCGTCATGATCGCTACGGCATACCGCGAGCTGATCTTGTGCCGCATCGCATTCAAACCGATGCCGGCATGCTTTGGGAGTTTCCGGGAACATGCTGTTCGTGGGGACGGTTCAAACTCCCGGTGGGTGGCGGGGGGTATCTGCGATTGTTTCCACGGTGGGTGACGGAGCGAGGGCTTCACTCGATCGAGAATCGTCATCAGCGGGTGTTCGGTGTTTATGTGCATCCTTGGGAACTCGATCCTGACCAACCCCGTTTGCCGGCAAGACTACTCACACGAATTCGTCATTACCGCAATTTGAACGCGACAGAACATCGGTTAGAGCGACTGCTCGAACGCTTTGAATTCACGACTATTTCCGATGTGCTCGCCGATGTCGCTGCCGAGCAAGTTCCTGTCTATTGCTCGAAGGGGTTATATCGTGGCTGATCTGCTCTACATGACGCATCGAGTGCCCTACCCGCCCAACCGTGGTGACCGGATTCGCACCTACCATCTGTTGCGACATCTCGCGAAAGACCATCGGATTCATCTGGCGTGCCTGGCCGATGAACCGCCGTCGGACGAGACCCGTGCCGAGTTGGATCGTTTGTGCGAACGCGTCGCGATTGTCCCAGTCGCATCGAAACGGCGTTGGTTGCGGGGAGCGAGTTCGTTTCTGGTGGGTCGTACTGTGACCGAGGGAATGTTTCATGAACCAAAACTGCATGAAGTCCTCCGGCGTTGGCAAGCGGAAACGGTGTTCGATGCCGCGTTGGCTTCGTCGTCGGCGTTGTCTCCGTATCTAAGGGCGTTGCACCGATCGGCTGTGCCCTGTGTAATGGATTTCATCGACGTCGATAGTGTGAAGTGGCAAGACTACGCCAGTGAATCGGTCGGCATTAAAAAGTGGTTGTACACACGCGAGGCCACTCGGCTACGGCGAGTTGAGCAAGACGTATGCGGTTGGGCTAAGAGCGTGACCGTAGTGAGCACGCCCGAAGCGAACTTGCTCACCGAGATGGCACCGATGGCGAATGCTCATGCGGTACCAAACGGTGTGGATGTCGATTTTTTCACTCCACAATTGAAATCGGAGCCGCAACGGTGTGTGTTTGTCGGGGCGATGGATTATCGACCGAACGTTGCCGGTTGCTTGTGGTTTGCCGATCACGTTTGGCCTTCGGTTCTTGAACGGTATCCAGAGGCCACATTCGAGATTGTCGGGCGAGAACCAACCGCCGCGATTCGGAACCTCGAACAACAGCCGGGAATTCACGTCGTCGGAACCGTGCCGGATGTCCGTCCGTATCTTCATCGTGCCACCGTGGCCGTAGTGCCGCTGTCGATTGCTCGTGGCGTGCAGAACAAAGTTCTGGAAGCGCTCGCGGCTGGCAAGGCGGTGATCGGCTCGCCATCGCCAGTTGTGGGATTGGGCGTCGAACCCGGTGTGCATCTTCTGAAAGCCGAAACTCCGAACGAATGGGCCACCGCTATTAGTCGTGTGTTCGATGATCCGACTCTCCGCGAAGAACTCGGATCGGCCGGTCGCGAGTTCGTGATGATGCACCATCGTTGGGAAACCTGTCTGGAACCGATGTCCCGTTTGATCGACGACGCGATTCCGACGTCGTCCCCATCAGCAACCGAAATGGCTCTGCCGGCTCAACTCTAAACATCCTATCGAAGTGGAATTCCTGCACCTTGTTCTTACTGTCTGGGTCTGACATGTCACGCACACTACTACTGAGCGAAATTTTTCCCCCGACACACGGCGGAAGCGGACGTTGGTTTTGGGAAATCTACCGACGATTCCCTCAGGAGCGGATTTCGTGTTTGGTGGGTGCTCATCCTGATCAACTCAGTTTCGATGTCACTCACGAAATGGACGTGGTTCGCGAATCCCTTTCGCAGACCGAATGGGGAATTGTTCGGCCGACGGGGTGGAAGCAATATTTCGGCAATTTCAAAAAGGTCCGCCGAATCGTCCGGGAACGCGGAATTGATCGGATCCATTGCGGCCGTTGTTTGCCGGAAGGTTGGTTGGCGTGGATGACGAAGCGGATCTCTGGCATCCCGTACGAGTGTTATGTGCACGGTGAAGATGTCGAGACGGCTGCGTGCAGTCGGGAATTGCGATGGATGGTGCAAAGAATCCTGGGTTCTGCCGATCGGCTCATTGCCAACAGCCAGAACACGGCTTCGTTGTTAGAGTCGCAGTGGAACATCCCAACCGATCGGATCACGGTGCTTCATCCGGGGGTTGATACGCATCGGTTCCAACCGGTGGCGAAATCGGACGATGCCCGTCGGGAACTCGGTTGGCGACATCACACGGTAATTCTCACCGTCGGACGACTCCAACGACGCAAGGGGCAGGATATGCTGATCCGTGCGTTGCCGATGATCCGCGAGGCCATTCCGAATGTGTTGTACGCGATCGTCGGTGATGGCGAGGAACGCGAAACGCTTGAGGCATTAGCGGACTCGGTCGGTGTGCGGGATCGGGTGCAGTTCCTCGGGGAAATCGATGACGCCACGATGATCTCCGCCTATCAACAATGCGACTTGTTCGCCCTGCCCAATCGGGCCGTTGGTCGGGACATCGAAGGATTCGGAATGGTGCTATTGGAGGCCCAGGCGTGTGGGCGACCGGTGTTGGCGGGAAATTCCGGCGGAACCGCCGAAACCATGAAGCTCGGCGAGACGGGAATCGTCGTACCATGTGAAACTTCGGAACCCCTTGCGGAAGCGGTGGCGAAGTTGCTGCTCGATCCTCGCACACTCGATGAAATGGGAGCCGCGGGGCGGGAGTGGGTGACGACGAATTTCGATTGGGATTCCCTCGCCCAAAAAGCCGGCGAGATGTTCTTTGGGGAAACCAAGGTCGATCAATCTGTCAACGAGCCGTCCGTTGCCATGACCCAACCCGATCCCTGATGATCGAATTTCATATGCCGACCGTGCAGAATCTCGGCGAGAATTTCAGCAGATTCAACGAGTCTGGGACCGGGGCGGTTGAAGTATTGATTGCCATCGGTGAGGTACACTCGTCCGGTTTGCACGGCTCGCAGGCGACTCCATTCGTCGCATTCGGTGAGCGTTAGTAGTTCCGTCTGCACGCGAGCGATATCGAAGCCGCAAGGCATGATGACGATTACGTCGGGATCGGCAGCGAGTAAGTCATCCCAATTCATCCACGGAGAATGCTCACCGGCTTTCCCCAGGCAGTTGCGTCCACCCGCAATCTCCACAAGTTCCGGAACCCAATTTCCCGCCGCCATCAACGGGTCCATCCATTCCAAACAAGCGATGGAGGGGCGAACAACAATGGATTGCGTCCGGTTCCGCAAATCTGTCAAACGAGACTGCAAATTGGTGGCAAGTTCCCGGCCTCGCTCGGGAACATTCGTCGCTTTGGCAACGGCGAATACGTCGTTCCACACGTCGGGCAAACCCATCGGGGAAAGGGAGATGATGCGTGGGCTGGACCGGACAAATTCGCCAACGGCCCGCTCGACATCATTCAGGCTCACGGCACACACGTCACATTGAGCTTGGGTGATGATGAGTGTTGGTTCTAACTCGTCGAGCGTTTGCGTGTCGACTTCGTAAATCGAGATGGCATCGCGTAGGACCGATTTGACTTGTCGGTCAATTTCTCTGCTGGATGCGGAAGGATCGACACGCGACCGGGAACACACGGGAAGTTGAGCAATGCTCGCCGGGAAATCGCATTCGTGCGACCTGCCGACGAGTTGGTCTTCCAAACCAAGAGCACAAACGATCTCCGTCGCGCTCGGGATCAATGAGACGATTCGCTCGGGCATCGTGTGGGGGTTATCCAGCGATGTCCGCAGAGGTTTGCATCGATGCCTTCACCGAAGCCGTACCGTGTTCAAACTGCCGACCGAAACCGAACAACAGCATCGAGAAGAATCCGCAGCTGATCAGCGAATTTCGGAAGAACGGCAAACCGGCGACGTAGCAGTCCATCAACCCGCTGGCTGTATGCGGATAGAAGCCCATCGTCCACCAACTTCCGAAGTTCGTGATCAGGAAGAACGCAACTTCACTCACAAATGCCAATGTGAGGACCGACATTGCCGTGCATTTCTGACGGAGAAACAGGCCCAAAGTCGCCGTAACAAGGAAGCCGAGATAGACAAATTCCATCCCCCGATAAAATGCCCAGTCGAACTGCCCGGTGAACGCCCAGATTCCAAGATCGCCGAGCAACAGGATTAGCATCGGCACCAAAAATGCCGTGCGTCGGCTTGCGAAGTAGGTCGCTCCAAACAAGACCGTGGCCGAGAATGGCGAGAAGTTCCAAGGGTAAATGGTTTCGCCGGCTGTGATCTTCACTCCCCAAATCGACTGAAGTGCATATGGCAATACCCGCATGCACAAGGCATAGACCATCAAACCGATCAGCAGCTTTCGCGGTGCGTCGTTTTCGTTTGTGGCGTGGTCGCCCGTTGCAGAATTCGTCGAATGGGAGTTCATTGTCACGTTGTTTCTGGTGAAGCCGGGGAAATTAATTCAATGTCGCGATGAAAACCAAACCGGTGAGCAATCATAGGTTTGGATTGTTGGCAGGAAACGGCAGTGCTGCCGAAGGTATTCGCATGCCATTCTTGCGATCGACCTGCCGTCTGTCTATCGCGGCGGGCAACATTAGCAAAGTCACGAAGCAGAAACCGACATGGAGATGCAGATCGGTTGATCGACCGATTCACTCTCTTAGTTGTCACGAGTGTGTCGCACACACGTTTCGTTCGCACTCTGTCGGCTTGCCTGTTCCGCGAGGGAATCCGAGTTTTCAACGACGGTTGGAGGCAGGTCTTCTGGCTTTCGGATCACGCGACTCACTGCGTCTTCCCGCAATTTCTTGCAGTGACTCACCGACCACCAATGATTGGGGGTTGGTGGATAGGCAGTGTTCATCCCCGATTACAGCGGCGGGACCGCGCCGGATTTTCACCGGTCTTCCCTATTCTTTCGCTACCCATGCAGCGAACACCTCAACCGTGCGTCATCATACAACGCCTCGATGAGACGTCAACGCTGGATCGTTGTATTCGGTTCCGAGGGGGAGCGAGGCCGCTGAGCTTGATTTCACATCTTACTTCAGCAAGCGGATCGTGAAATCGTAGGTTGCTTGGCCCTCACTCACGGTTGTTGTGAGTTGGCTCATGCCGGGGTCGTTGAACATGGGGGGGACGGTTTCGATCGCGCCCTCGGCCATTGCATCGGCTTCAGTGGTGCCTTCGGGAACGGGAGTTCCATCGCGACGAGCAATCCGGTTGACGGTCACTCGGTAGTTGCCTGCAACCGCACCGACTTGTTCTTCCAAGCTGAGACCTGCGATCGGCGTGGACAACGTGTAACGACCTTCGGCATCGGTTCGGCCGTACGCGGTTTGTCCACCTCCATTACCGGCAGGATGGAAGGTCACGTTGGCGTCGGAAACGGGTTGCCCGTCGGTGGTGATGATTCCGGAAACTGGAATCAGCTGATTGGCGTATTCAGGAAGCTCCGTGCCACCGCCGCATCCCAAAAGGAGGAGGATGGTCAATAACAGCCAGCTTGGTCGGCCTTCCAAACGAAAAATCCGGGTCATCATGGCGTCTCTGTTGAAGTGGTCTTGCAATCGATTCTGCTTCGGCATGGTGAAGTCGGTGATGGTGAATGCCGAAGGTTTGGCGAGTGAAAATTGACGGTGACGGTTGTTTCGGCGTCCGAATTGCAAAACAAGACGCGAAAACGGATTGATCGCTTTCGCGTCTTGATGAGTTTGCGGCAGCCTTTTCGATGTCGTTGTGAATTTTGGTGCAACGATATCGACGTTGCGGCTTAGAATTCCTGAATGACTTCGCCATCCGCGATACGTTCGAGATTCAAACGGGTCGTTGAGTCTGTGTTGTCGGTTAGGAAACGGACACTGCCGTCGCCCATCAGCACCTGAATGCCACCGGGGTGAAAACTTCCGGTGTAGGCCCAGTTGCCAAGTCGTGGTTTGTATTCCACGCCACTACGAGTCGTGTTGTTTGGGCGGGAATAGCGAAGGCTTAGACCGTTTTGGACCCATCCGCGGGCACCCCAGTTCGCATTGCTACCGTTGGCACAGCAGGCTTTTCGTGTCTCCGCCATCGCGACCGTGTTCGAGGTTCCGTCGGAGATGTCTGCGATTCGGCATTTACTGTTGTCATCAAACATCGTGCGATTGATGCCCGCCCCTTGCCAGTTATCGCAGGTGTTGTAGTTGTTGTAGTAAGTGATGAAGTCGTAATTCGTTCGTTGATCGGGTGTGCCGCTCGGCGAGTTGTATGTGGTGCTGGTACTCGCCCCGATCGGACCAATATCCGAAGGGCATGTGAAGATTCCGAACTCTTGGGCAATCAACGCACCGTTTGTAGTGGCTTCACCACCGTAGAGTGCGGCTCCGCCGGGTGAGTAGTCGTCGAATGCCAGGCTAAAGTTGAGCTGCGAGTACAAGTTGTTCAAATCCATGTATGGCAGCAAAAAGACAAGCCCGTTCACATTCGAGCCCGCCGATGGAGGGTTCCCCGCCGAGCAAGATGTACTGTCAATTTGTGCTGGTGGGAAGGTTCGGTAGGTGTCGTGGTAGTTGTGCAGTGCAAGCCCGAACTGCTTGAGTTTGTTCTTACATTCGGTTCGCCGGGCGGCTTCGCGAGCCTGCTGAACGGCCGGAAGAAGCAGAGCAATCAAGATTGCGATGATGGCAATCACGACAAGAAGTTCAATCAGGGTGAATCCCCGACGTCGAGGACTGAACGAGGTCAACATGTTGGGCCTTTTCGAAGACAGAAGATTTCGACGGAGTAGGGTCGACAAGATGCGGGTGAATCTTTGGAGGTTTTCTGTCATGCAATTGGTATGCCAGTCTCGCGGGCGGGACGGATCACCGAAGTTGCGAGGTCACGAATCTAAATGTTTTTACGTATCTTCGCAGATTTGCAGAAAATCCGAGGACGCAATCGTTCGATATCGCCGTGCTGGTCCTGTAGGCGATGGTGCTTGTTAAGCTCGCACTACGTAATCGTTTGTATCAAGTCGAGCGGTTTGCGTGGCGATCCGGAGTTCAAATCGACGAACATGGATTCTGTCGAATCTCGGGGTTGGCTCGCTAAGGTGCTTGTCGAGGTTTCCGGACGCGACTACAATCGTCGCGCTGATGCCAGCCAAACTCAACGCTGGCTGAATGTCCAAAATCCACTCACGGTTGTTTTCAGTCGTGAGGATCGGTAATAGAACGTGTGTTTAATCTCAATTCGCCAGTTGAAAGTCGTTCCGGCTGGCTCAAGCAACGTGAGGAGTTGATCCGTGGCATCTGTGAAAGTTGGAATTAACGGTTTTGGGCGAATCGGTCGTGTGACTTTTCGTGCTTTGGCCGCTCGGCCTGAGGAATTCGAAGTCGTCGCCATTAACGACCTTTCCGATCCACAAGCCTTGGCAAACCTGTTGCGGTACGACAGCGTGCAAGGCAAGTTTCCTGGCGATGTCTCTGCGGATGGCGATACTCTGATCGTCAATGGCAAACCGATCAAAGTGCTCTCCGAGCGTAACCCCGCCGATCTGCCTTGGAGCAGCATGGGCGTGGACGTCGCATTGGAATCTACCGGCTTCTTCACCAAGAAAGCCGCCGATGGCAAACCGGGCTACGACAGCCACTTGACCGCTGGTGCCAAGAAAGTCGTGTTGTCGGCTCCTGCGAAAGATAAGCCGGACATGACTGTCGTGACTGGTGTCAACGACGATCAACTCACCTCCGAGCACAAGTCGATCTCCAATGCCAGTTGCACGACGAACTGTCTTGCTCCTATGGTGAAGGTGCTGCAAGACGACTTGGGTGGGATTGAACATGGCTTGATGACCACCTGTCATGCCTACACCAACGATCAAAAGATCGCGGACCAAATTCACTCCGATCCACGTCGTGCTCGTGCCGCCGCCATCAACATCATTCCCACATCGACCGGAGCTGCCAAAGCTGTCGGTCAGGTGATTCCGGAAGTGGATGGCTTGCTCACTGGGATCGCATTGCGAGTTCCGGTTCCAGCCGGCAGTATCACCGACTTGGTGGTCAACTTGAAAGAAGACAAGTCGGCCGAAGAAATCAACGCCGCCATGAAGGCTGCCGCTGAAGGCAAGCTGAAAGGCGTGATGCAGTACACGACCGATCCAATCGTCTCAACCGACATTATCGGCAACTCCCACAGCTGCATCTTCGACGCTTCTTGGACCACCAAAATTGGTCCGAAGATGGTGAAGATTCTCGGTTGGTACGACAACGAGTACGGCTATTCCATGCGAACTGCCGACATCATCAAGAAAGTTGCCGGATTGTAAAATCCGTTCGAAGTCACCGGGCCGAGATGCCGACAAACCTGTCTGCGTCTCGTGCCTCCGGCTGACAACGGGATCGCAAATCGTTGTGGTCTCGGCTGAGAAGGCGAAGCAGAAAACCGTCCGTTGCCTTTTCGAATAAGAAAGATTCGCTCTGGAATGAGGTGAGTCGGCTGACTGTGTATACGCTCATGTGTTGAGTGGAGCACCTTGGTCGCACTGGACGGCGAACAGTTTGCGAGGCACAATGGGCGTCTGAGACGTGAGTGTTTGCCCGCTCGAGTTTAAGCCAACTGTGTTGTTAGAACGAATCCAATGAGTCGACAGGAAGTCCAATCCCAACTCAGTCAGGCGACGCCCGTTATCGCACCTTCGATGTTGAAGTGTGATTTCAGCCGCTTGCGTGATGAAATCGAAGCACTCATTTCCGCCGGTGCTGGCCTGATCCATTGGGATGTGATGGACGGTAACTTTGTGCCGAATTTGTCCTACGGCGCGATGGTCATTGAGAGTGTGCGTGAAGCCACGACCATCCCCTGCGAAGCTCATTTGATGATTTCGGATCCGGCGAAGTATGTGGATGAGTATCTACAAGCTGGGTGCGATGTCGTGACGTTTCACGTTGAAGCCGTCGAAGACCCCCTGCCCTTGCTGGAGAAAATCCGAAATGCGGACGCGTTGGCAGGTCTGGCGTTCAATCCGTCGACTCCTGTTGAAGCCATCAAACCGTATCTGGATTCCTGTGATCTTGTACTGGTCATGAGTGTTGAACCGGGGTTTGGTGGCCAGAAGTTTATGCCGTCGGCCTTGGATAAGTTGACAGAACTCCGCAAAATTCTGCCCGGCGGCGTGCGATTGTCGGTTGATGGCGGAATCGGTTCGGGAACCACGGGTCAAACAGCCAACGCTGGGGCCGACACCTTTGTGGTCGGCAGTGCCATCTTCAATACCAATGATTATTCGGGAGCGATTAAAATGTTGAAATCGGAAGCCGAATCGAGTTAGATCTGTTTTAGTTTTCAACGTCGTGAGTTCGTCCTGGCTCAAACGAGTGAGGTTTAGGACTCTTCGCAGTCATCTCGGACAACAAGAATCGCCAGCCGATCAATTCGAACATCATCGCCGGTCGTCATTTCTCGGTCAGCGTTCCCGAGTTGACGGCTCCGCAACAATTTTCAGACTGACCCAAGTGGACAGGGAGCAGTGCAAGTCGGCCTGCCACATGTCAGTTTTCTCTCTTGTGAATTAAGCCATGCCACAGGTCGTCATCATTCGGCCCGGATGCACGGATTTCGCCGAGCAGAACCGGATTCAGGGGGCGCTTGATATCCCATTGAATCCGCGCGGACTCCAACAAGTCGAGGAGGTCGTTTCCCAACTGGCGGAATGCCCACTCGAAGTCCTTTACGCAGATCCCAGTGAAGCGTCTCGGCGGACAGCCGAAGCCATCGCCGATGAGTTGGGGATTTCGGTCAAATTGTCTGAGGACCTGAGAAACCTCGACCAAGGGCTTTGGCAAGGTCTGCAAATTGATGACGTTCGCCACAAGTATCCCAAAGCCTACAAACAATGGCAGGATTCCCCGGAAACCATTTGCCCACCGGAGGGGGAAACCGTCCCCGAGGCATTGGAACGGGTTCGCCGGGTGTTGCGGAAGCCGCTCAAGAAACGTAAGGTGATGGGAATTGTTGTCGCCGAACCGTTGGCGACGATTATCGCCTCGATCGTTCGAAAAGAGCGTTTGGAAATGCCCGAACCGAATTGCCAATGCCATGCGGCTCCTCGTTTGGAGTTCGTGGAGTCCAGTGGCACCATTGCGGAATCATTGCCGGAATATTTGACGCCTGTGGGGGTCTCCGGGGACAGCGCTCCCGTGACTGAAGAGGCACGCCCGCATGGAAAGGATTCGCCGTGAGTGGGGGACCACAAACCGAACCAACTGCCACAACTTCAATTGAGAATTCGGCACCAAGCAGTCCATCGAATGTTGAAGGGAACCGGCCCGTGAAGCGTCCAAAACGGGGCGTGCCCGAGGGGTTGTGGATTCGTTGCGATGGTTGCCGTGCGACGGTATTCCGGAAGCAAGTCGAACAGAATTTGGGAGTCTGCCCCGAGTGCGACCATCACTTCTACGTGCCGGCTCAAACTCGAATCGCGCAGCTCTTGGATGAAGATAGTTTCGAAGAATGGTTTTCGGAGCTGTCTCCCAGTGACCCTCTGGGCTTCAAAGACAAGAAGCCCTATGCCGAGCGTCTGATCGCTGAACAGAAGAAAACCGGGTTGAAAGACGCTTGCGTTGTCGGACGCGGTTACATGCGTGGTCGCCCGCTGGTGTTCGGATTGACAGACTCCGCATTCATCATGGGGAGTATGGGGTCGGTTGTCGGCGAGAAGCTCACGCGGGCCATCGAAAGTGCAACGAAGCGAAAGTTGCCGGTCGTCATTGTCAGCGGTTCCGGTGGCGGTGCCCGAATGCATGAAGGCATTCTCTCGTTGATGCAAATGGGGAAAGTGTCCGCCGCGCTCGCACGGTTTCACGAAGCGGGCGGATTGTTTATCTCCGTTCTGACGAACCCCACAATGGGCGGGGTGGCAGCGAGTTTCGCGTCGTTGGGCGACATTATCATTGCTGAACCGAAAGCCCTCGTGGGATTCGCCGGCCCACGCGTTGTCGAGGCTACGGTGAAACAGCCACTCCCGAAAGACTTCCAAACCAGCGAATTCCTATTGGAACATGGTTTCGTGGATCGGATTGTCGCACGGAGAGATCTCCGCAGCGAGATCGCCCGGATCTTCGACTATTGCGGCCAATAATTGACCTCGACCGATATTGAATTCTGACGGGATTCTGTCTTGTGATCGATTTTTTCAAGAAGCTCCTGGGCGGCGGGAAGAAAATCACCAAGACAGACATCGACTCCCGCTTCAACAAAGTGGGACGTGTCGGCCAAGGAACGATGTCGAAGGTCTGGAAGGCGATCGACTACACCACCGGTCGGACGGTCGCGTTGAAGGTTCTCGACAAGGAAAAAACCGAGAAGCTGGAGGCTCGGTTCAAAGGTCTCGATCGCCCATCCGAGGGTGAAATTGCGATGCAGCTTAAGCATCCCAATGTTGTTCGTACCCTCGAACACGGTTGGACTCGCGACGCGGAACAATTTCTGGTCATGGAGTACATCGAGGGGAGCGGGCTCAGTTTCCATGTGCTCAATCAGAGCAAGTTGCTCCAGAAAAAACGCCTGGAATTCGCAATTCAACTTGGTCAGGCGATCGAATACTTCCATCGGGAAAACTGGATTCACCGAGACATCTGCCCGCGAAACGTCATGGTGGACGAGAACAATGTGGTCAAGCTGATCGACTTTGGGCTCGTCGTGCCGAATACCCCCGACTTTCGCAAGCCGGGCAACCGCACGGGGACCGCTCAGTATATGGCACCGGAACTCGTGAAACGGCAGCCCACGGATCAGCGGATCGATGTCTATTCGTTTGGGATTACGACCTACGAAATGTTTACCAAGAACTTCCCTTGGAAACTGAAGTCGAGTTCGTTCGAGGCGGTGGTCCAGGCGATCAACAGCCCGCCAACACCCATTCAAGAGCATTGCCCCAAAATCGACGCTGAGTTAGCCGAGGTTCTGATGAAAGCCATCGCCGCACGACCGGACGATCGGTGGTCGTCGATGACGCGGTTATTGGAAGCTTTGCGAACGGTTCACGCACGCACCGCCACCGGTCTGACGACCTCCAAACAACGCTCGTAGTTCTTCCCCCTCTCCCATCGCGACCTCTCTTCCTGTCTGTTTCCATGCAGCATCTTGCCGAATTGAATCCGCCGCAACGTGAGGCGGTTTTGACGAATTCCGGACCGTTGTTGGTGTTGGCCGGAGCGGGGACAGGAAAGACTCGCGTCATCACTTACCGGATGGCCGAACTGATCCGAAACGGGACGCCAGCGGAACGCATTCTCTCGGTGACGTTCACGAACAAAGCCGCTCGCGAGATGCTGGGGCGAGCAATGAGTTTGCTTGGGGGGCGGCGAAAAACGAAGCCGACCATCTCCACGTTTCACTCGCTGTGCGTGAAGATCCTGCGTCAAGAAATCACTGCGTTGGGGTACCCCGCTGATTTCACGATTTACGATCGTGGGGATCAAGAAGCCGCCGCCCGGACGGCGCTTCGGGATATTCGCGTGACCGATCAGACGATGCGACCGGCGGATCTGCTGAATCGGATCAGTCAGTGGAAGATGGTGGGCGTGTCCCCCGAGCGTGCGAAAGACTACACGGATCACGACCTCGATTTCCTGGCCGCCACTGCCTATCGGCGATATCAACAGAAACTGAAATCGTGTGGAGCAGTCGATTTCGATGATTTGCTGCTGCTGACTTTGCAACTCTTTGACGAGTATCCCGAGACGTTGCAACGTCAACAAGATCGTTTCGATCACGTGCAAATCGACGAATATCAGGACACGAACGGCACGCAGTTTCAAATCATTGAAAAACTCGTGGAACCCCATCGCAACATTTGCGTTGTCGGTGACGATGACCAATCAATCTACGGTTGGCGTGGCGCGGAGGTGGAGCACATTTTGAATTTCGCCGGTCATTTCCCGGGCGCAAAGGTGGTTCGGCTGGAAGACAATTACCGCTGCACCGATCGGATTTTGGACCTGGCGAACCGGCTGGTCCGGCACAACTCTGCTCGGCACGACAAAGTTCTGCGGGCCCACAAGCGTTCGGCGAGCGAGGTGCGTTGCTTCGCGTTTGAGGATGAAGCCAAGGAAGCCGAGTTCGTGGTTGCCGAGATCGAAAGTCTGGTGAATCGCGAGAAAGTTGATCCCAGCGACATCGCGGTTCTTTTCCGAACAAACGAGCAACCTCGTGTGCTTGAACAGGAGTTTCGCCGCAAGCGGGTGCGGTATGTGCTGCTTGGCGGGCAATCGTTCTTCGATCGTCGAGAAATCAAGGACATGCTGGCGTATTTGAAGCTGCTGGCGAATCCGGCGGATGAGGTTTCGTTGTTGCGGATCATCAATGTGCCCGCTCGCGGTGTGGGAACGACGTCGGTCGAGAAACTTCTCGAGCGAGCCGTCAAGAGTGGGCGGACATTGTGGGAAACACTACCGGAGGCGGTTGAAGCGGGCGAAGTCTCCAAGAAAGCCGCTCAATCGGCGGTTGCGTTTTACGATTTACTCAACCGTTATCGATCGCGGTTTCAGGAGTCTCCGAAGGCGATGGCTACCCATGCCGAAGCTCTGATTCAGGAGATCGGTTATGACAACGAAATTGCCAAGCAGTATCCGAAGGAGGAGATGCGGGTGGCCAAACGGGCGATGCTCGATCAACTGGTCACTGCACTTCGTGAACACGCTGAACGCACTGAAAAGCCGACGTTGACGAACTTTCTTGAAGAGTCCGCCCTGATCGGCGGCGACGACGGTTTTGGAAAGAGCGATCCTATGAAGAGTGACGGCGTGCGTTTGATGACGCTGCACTCCGCCAAAGGTCTGGAGTTCTCGCGGGTCTATTTGGTCGGTATGGAGGAAGGCATTCTCCCGCACCGCCGTTCGCTGGAAGTCGGAGAAAAAAGCATTGCTGAGGAACGCCGGCTGGCATATGTCGGCATCACACGGGCCAAGGATCACCTGACGCTCACGCGAGCTGTTGCACGAACGAAGTGGGGCCGCAAACGGGATTCGCACCCGTCACGGTTTCTTTGGGAAATGCAGAACGCCCACACGGTTGCAGAGTCTTAACACACGACCGGTCCGACACCGTGGGACTCCGACTGCCCTACTGGAGATATAAGAACTCGTTGGTGCTGAGCATCATTTGGCACCAATCGACCAGTGCAAGACGTTGGGCTTTCTGCGGGTTCGCTTCGTTGTGGAGTTCCGCCTGCATTGTGAGGAATTGTTGAGAGATTTCCGCTTCTTCCATTGTTGGCTCGCGACTGAAAAGTAGCTGGTAGACCTTTTCGATGGCGGCCGTTGTTTCCAAACCGTCCGTTCGGTTGGCAAGTCCTTCGGCGTATTGTCGGCATTGTGGACTGTTTAAAAACGCAAGGGCTTGTGGCGCGACCGTCGTTGTGCTGCGGCGACCGATGCCGACAAGATGTTCGGGCCAGTCGAACAACATCATGGTCGGAATGAGTTGGCTGCGTTTGATGAAGAAGTAGATGCTGCGGCGTTTCATGTTCTGGTTCAGAGTGCCAGGACCGAACGGCGTTTCATCGAGTAATCCACTGACGGCGAGCATGCCGTCACGGATTGCTTCGGCTTCGAGTCGGCGTGGCGACCAGCGACCGAATAGCGACGTTCGCAACGCAAGTTCCTTCGCGGTGGCTTCATCAGGAGCCGTCTGTTGCCGATAGGTCTGGCTCATGACGATCAGTTTGTGCAAACGCTTGAGTTTCCAACCGTGATGAACAAGATCGACCGCGAGCCAATCCAGCAATTCGGGATGTGATGGTCGTCCGCCTTGGAAACCAAAGTCGCTCGGTGTGCTCACGATGCCCCGACCGAAGTGGTGATGCCAGAGGCGATTAACGATCACGCGGGCCGCCAAATGTCCGGCACCGTTGGTTGTGTCGGTCAGCCAATTCGCTATGCCTGTTCGCCGAAAACTCTGCTGGGAGTCTTCCGGCGGCGTGACAGTCCAATAGTCATCGCCTTTTCCGTTGCGTTTCAGAACGTCCAAGTATCCGGCGTCCGCGACTCCGTCTTTTTGGTTGGCATCACCACGTTTGAGGTAGTGGACTTCCGGGTAAAAGTGTGGGAAACCACGACCGTCCGCATGGTGTTTCATATGCGGATAGCCCTCCGAAGTGACTTGCACCTTGACCTTGGGCACGGCGGTTTTCTTCGCGGTGTTGGCTTTCTCGTCCTTGGATGGTTTCACCACCGGACCTGCGGGAAGTCCGGTTTGGGGGTCTCGGGGAAGTTCGATTTCGCTGCGGATGGTCGTCGCGAATGTGGCCGCGAGTTGGTAGTAGTCGCGTGCTGAAATGGGATCGAATTTGTGGTCGTGACAGCGAGCACAGCCCACGGTCAATCCAAGGAATGCCGTGCCGATGGTGCCGATTATGTCGTCGAGTTCATCGTATCGAGCCGATTCGAATTCCTGTTCGGTGAGTTGGGTTGGGAACGCACCGGCACCGAGAAATCCAGTGGCCATCATCGCCAACGGATTCTCGGGAGCGAACTCGTCACCCGCGATCTGCCAACGAACAAATTGGTCGTAAGGCATGTCATCGTTTAGGGCCTGGACGAGAAAATCACGGTAGTGATAAGCGTGTGGGCGGTTGTAGTCTTGCTCGTAGCCATGACTCTCGGCGAAACGGGCCACATCCATCCAATGCCGTGCCCACCGCTCACCGTAACGCGGCGAATCTAGCAGTCTTTCGACGAGCTTTTCGTAGGCATTGGGATCGGGGTCCGCGACGAATTCCGCCACTTGCTGCGGAGTCGGTGGCAAGCCAAGCAAGTCGAACGAAAGACGTCGAATTAAGACGGCTTTGTCTGCTGGCGGGAGCAAGTCCAATTCGTTTTCAGCGAGTCGCTTGCGGACAAATGCGTCAATCGCGTTTCGGTCCGTCTCCTGCTTTCCCTTTGATGCCGGTGGTGAGACAACTTGCAGCGGACGGAAGGACCAGAACTCGCGGTCGGCGTCGGTGACGGTCGATGTTTTCGCTGTGGTCGTCTTGCCATCGACCAAAGGCTTATCGAACGGCGCGCCGAGATCGAGCCATTTTTCGATGTGATCGATTTCCGTTTCGGAGAGCCTTGGAGCCTTGAACGGCATATGTGGTTCGGCAGTGTGCTTGATCAATTCGAGCAAATAACTGTCGTCTGCATTTTTTCCGACATAACCGCTTTCGAGCAAGTTCTCACGGGTGGCCAGATCGAAGTCCGCTTTCGTAGATTTCCCACCGTGGCACTCCAAGCATTTCTCGACCAGAATTTCGCGAACATGGTCCTTGAACAAGACCAAGCCGGCTTTCATCTTCTGCGAGTGCGTTTCGTCGATGGTCGGTTTTTGTTCATCGGCACTGAGAGGCAATGGCAGCGTGAGGGCAAACATGAGAAGCAAGCACGATGCGAGGCGAAATTCAGCAATGCTCATCTTGTCACCTTGGAAGACCGAAGGTTCGGTTCGTTCTCATTTTCGAATGAATAGGGATTGATTTATTCTAACTGTCGCGGTGGGGCAATGCGAGTTGAACGGCAAGGCTTGCGAATTGTGCTGTCTGTTCTCTCTTGCCAATGATGACTATGATGTGTGCAGCAGTGATGAAGTTGACGGCCACCGGTCAAACCGCGTCATCACTAAAGAGAAACGGAACTTCGGGCAACTTTTGACCTGAAGTCAATGGACCCCACGAAAGAACTTTATGGCAACTTCGAATAAGCCAACCAAAACAAAGCGACCCGTTGGCAAGGATAAACGGGTCCGAGGTGTTCGAACGCAGGAACAACGGACGGGGGTGCCGTCACAAGTTCGACGGGTCTGGACGGGACGCTCTTATCCTCTGGGGGCGACTTGGGATGGCAAGGGGGTCAACTTCGCGTTGTATGCCGAGAACGCCACCAAGGTCGAACTCTGTCTTTTCGACACTCCGGATGCGGAACAGGAATCCATCCGGATTCCGATGCCCGAACAGACCGACTTGGTTTGGCATTGTTATCTTCCGGACGTCATTCCCGGACAGATCTACGGATACCGGGTTCATGGTCCGTACGAACCGTCGCAGGGGCATCGATTCAATCCGAACAAAGTGTTGCTCGATCCCTATGCCAAGGCCATTGCGCGACGCGCTAACTGGGACGATTCGCTGTTCGGTTATGAAATCGGGAACTCTGAAGAGGACTTGTCCTTTGATTCGCGTAACGGTGCTGCGTATGCGCCGTTGGCGATGGTTGTCGATCCGGCGTTCACGTGGGGAGATGATCGCCGCCCGAATCATCCGTGGAATCGGACGGTCATCTACGAGATGCACGTTCGTGGTTTCACGAAGCGGCATCCCGAGATTCAAGAAGCATGGCAAGGAACCTACATGGGACTGGGTTCAGAGCCGTCCATCAATCATTTGAAGAATTTGGGCGTCAATGCGGTGGAACTTCTGCCGGTGCAGTATTTCCCGAATGACCGCCACCTGATCGACAAAGGTTTGACGAATTATTGGGGCTACAACACACTCGGGTATTTTGCTCCGCAGTCTTGGTTTGCTTCGGAGTCGGAAGGGTTGGACACGGTCCGCGAATTCAAGACGATGGTCCGAAACCTCCACGCCGCCGATATCGAAGTCATCCTCGATGTTGTCTACAACCACACCGCTGAAGGCAATCAGATGGGGCCGACGTTGTCGTTCCGCGGAATTGACAATGCGGCTTACTATCGGCTGTCGCCCGAAGATCCCCGTTACTACATGGACTACACCGGTTGCGGCAACACCTTTGACATGACGAACCCCCGAGTGCTGCAACTCATCATGGATAGTCTGCGGTACTGGATCACGGAAATGCACGTCGACGGTTTCCGCTTCGACCTAGCCAGCACACTTGCCCGGGAACTGCACGAGGTCAATAAACTGGGCGCGTTCTTCGACATCATCCATCAAGACCCAATCATCAGCCAATGCAAGTTGATCGCTGAACCATGGGACTTGGGCGAAGGCGGGTATCAGGTTGGCAACTTCCCGATTGGTTGGTCGGAATGGAACGGCAAGTACCGAGACACGGTCCGAAGTTTCTGGAAGGGCGACGGTGGCGTTGTCAGCGAGTTTGCCACGCGATTCTGTGGGTCCAGTGATCTCTATGAATGGTCGAGTCGTCGACCCCACGCGAGCATCAATTTTATTACTTGCCACGACGGGTTCAATCTGAACGACTTGGTGTCTTACAACGAGAAGCACAACGAGGCCAACGGAGAGGACGGCAATGACGGGGCGGACGACAACATCAGTTGGAACTGTGGTGTCGAAGGGCCGACGGATGATCCACAAATCATCGAGTTTCGCGAACGCAAAAAACGCAGCATGCTCGCGACGTTGATGTTCTCGCAAGGCGTACCGATGTTGCTGGCGGGCGATGAGATCGGTCACACGAAGCACGGGAACAACAACACGTATTGTCAGGACAATGAACTGACATGGCTGAACTGGGACCTCGACGAACGACAGCAAAAACTCCTGAATTTCACACGTGAGGTGATCCGCATTTGGCAGAGTCAGCCGGTCTTGAGACGCCGCCGTTTCTTCCACGGCGAAGCGATCGAAGGTTCCAACGCGCCGGACATCGCTTGGCTCTACCCCGATGGCGAGGAAATGGACGCCGAGGGTTGGAATACGGGATTCGCCCGCAGTGTCGGCGTGATTCTCTTTGGTGATTCGATCGACGTGGACGAGCACGGCGAGCAAATATCCGGCGATACCCTGCTCCTGTGCTTCAACGGCGACCAAGCAAACCCAATCGACTTCACGCTTCCGATGACGGATGAAAGTTACCCATGGGAATTGGTGCTCGACACGGCCGATCAGGAGGCGGAAGTGGAAGTGTTCCCGGCGGAATCCCAATACACCGTCCAACCGGCGGCGTTGGTGATGTTGCGACTCAAATCACCTGAAGATGAGAAGACAGTTCATTAACGGACGATCGAAAGATTCGCGTGGAATCGGTGCTGCGTGTGTCTGACGAAAGTCCTACCGACGGAGCACCGTTCGCGATTTCATCATAGTTGGTTCTTCTCGGAATGCTGCTTGATCCCCGCAACCTTACTACCGATGCGGTTGTAAAATCGCCGATCGGATTGCTGAAGTGGGCGATCGAGATACACTTCGAGGAACTCGTTGACATCCCAATCGGTCAAGTCACGAGCGGAATACAGCAGTTGCGAAAGATCCTTCACGATCCAATGTTGACTCAAGCGGGGGACCCGACGTGCTCGGCCGAGATCGATCACCAATAGTTTCGACCAAACATCGGCTTCCGGCACCATGAGATGCCCCAAGTAGAAATCCTGATGGTGCAAGCCGGCGGCGTGCATTCGTCGCGCTAGCTTGGCAATGTTGGTCGACATCCGCTGCACCGTGTCCGCGGTCGTTTCGGGAGCCGCGAGGTAGTCGGACAACTTGCAACAGTTCTCGATGGCTTCGGTGATGAGAAAGGAACGCCGTCCGTCTTCGCCAATTGCAACGGGCGTCATCGTGGGGATGTTTTCCGCATGGAAGTGCTGAATCGCATTCCACTCGTTTCGTGCACCGAGAATCGGCCGGCGAAGTCGCAAATACGGCTTGAGGTATTCCCGCCACGGTGACGGTTCGTGACGCTTGATGTAAAACGCACGTTCGCTGCCGTCGGGAGCGGTCAGAGTGAAGCGGCTCGTCACACGTTCCGCGAGCACATTCTTCGCCACCGTACCAATCGAGGAATCCATCAGTGAGGCGAAGGTCAGTCGATCATCTTGCCGGAACAGTTCCACAAAGTCATTCGCGATGCGGAGTCGACCATGATCGAAGTCCGTCGTTTGCAATGACGTGGTGACCGTCGGGTCAAGCAGCCCGCTTTTCATCAAGGACTTCCTCAAAAAGTTGCAGTGTCTGGCGAATGTTGTTTTCGATGGGCATTTGCTGGGCCGTCTGGACGCACCGGGCGGACATCGCTTCAAGTTCCCTTCCCGTGAGGTCGAAGTGCAGGTTGATGCCGTCGATCATCTCGTCGACGGAATGAACTGTCGGCACCAGCCAACCGGTTTCGCCGGGGGTGACGATGTCGGCTCCGCCGGATGTTGTGGAAGTCATCACCGGCAGTCCACAAGCCATCGCTTCCAAGTTGACATTCGGAAATGGCTCATACGCCGTCGGAAGAATGAACAGGTCCCCTGCTCCGTAGCAGCGTTGGATGTCGCTGCGTCTGCCAGCGAAGTGAATGCGGCGTGCAATTCCGAGTTGTTCGGCGATCCGCTGAAACTTTCGCACCGGTCCTGTGCCCAGGACGAGCAATTCCGTCTCCCGGTGTTTGGAATATGCGATGGCCCGTAGGATTGAACGCAGCCCTTTGCCTTCGAAGTCCATCGAAGCAAACACCAGCAGTTGTGCGTCGGCCGAGATCCCCAACTCATCTCGCACCACATTGCGTTCCGATTTCACACCCGGATGAAACAACTCGGTGTCGACGCCGTTATAAATCGTTCGCAGTTTGTGCTCGGGGACGTTGTAGTACTTCTGAACCAACTCGCGATCCAAATGAGACTGCGTGACCACGCGACGAACGGAGTCGGAATTGTAGATCACCCGTTCCAACTCAATGAGAGTACGGTGCCGAGGATTTATCCGCTGCAAGGCCCGAGAAATGCCGTTGCGATACCGCACGCCAAGCCAATGCGATTGCAACCGCTCCGTGACGCGAACCGCATCCAATCCGTAAGCGCGACCAATGCCGTAAACGATGTCGAAGTTCCGTTGGTCAGCAATGTGACCCGCTCGCACGGCGAACGAGTGGTTGTGAGCCGCCGAGGTGAGCCGATTGGTCTTCACAGGAATGAATTCGACTTCGTCAGTCAGGTCTTCGTCGATGTGCTCGCCAATGACGCTCACTTGATGACCGAGCTTCTGAAACTGTCGTGACAAGGTCACCGTGTAGCGTTCAGAGCCTCCGCAACGAAGTGAGAATCGTTTCTTGACGAAGGCGATGTGCATCACGGTTTCCAAGTTCGGGAGCGCAAAGAATTCGAGCAGCTTAGGCGACTCGACGACGTTTTGGTTGCTGGGCCAAGAGTTGATTGGATGCCCGAAAAACCGCGTCCGGCGTGAGTTCGTTCATGCACCGATGATGTTTCAACGGGCACACCCGTTTTTGGCACGGACCGCAATCCACGTCTAGTTGCAGATGAATTGCTTGCGGTGCGTAGGTTTCGCTCCATGCGATGTGTGTTGGCCCGAACAGCGTGACGGTGGGGACGTTGAATGGTTGGGCAAAATGCCGGGGTCCGGAATCCGTCGTGACCAACAATTCCGCCGACTCCACACAGGCTTTCGTCAAACCGATGCTGGGGGGGAACTCCGCGAGACTAGTCACGAATTTGTGTTGCGTTTCGTTGACGATTTGCCGAGCAATTTCTTGTTCGGCCGGTCCACACAGCACTAACACCGATTTTCCCAACTCGTTGGCAAATCGATTCGCCAAGCCTGCGAAGTGTTCGGCGGGCCAATGTTTCGCCGCCCCGAACGCACCTCCCGGATTCAGGCAAACCAACGGACGTTCCAGAAACGCTGCCGGTTGTGTGGCCCAGAAGTTCGATAGCTGTTCCCGATCCTCCGGTAGCACAGCCAGTTCGGTTTGCTTCGAGAGCGGGCGACATCCGAGTTGTTCTGTCAGTCGAAGATATTCATCGAGCACCGGGTTCGGATCGGATTTTGGTTTCGGTCGCACAGGGTGCGTGAGTAGCAAGGTTCGACCGTCTCGCGCGAAACCGACCCGCGTTGGCGCTCGCGATACACACGCCATCAACGCCGACCGCATGGAGTTCGGCAGCAGCACGAGGGTGTCGAATTGTTCGCGAAACAGGGTCCGCGCCATTCGCCAACCTTGAAGGTTTCGATCTTTCCCACGCGGATTGTAGAACATCACACGGTCCAGGCTGTCTAGACCAGCAAGGACATCGGCCACGTACGGTCGGCAAATCCCGACGATCTCAGCGGAGAGAAATTGATTCCGCAACGCCCTGAGCGCCGGCGTCGCCATGACTGCATCGCCGATCCAATTGGGGAGAAAAACTCCGATTTTCATGGGTTGCTCTCGCGCGGTTGACGTTCGTATGACTGCAGCAAGTTTCGACGATGGGTCGCATTCCGAGACTGGTCTTTGCCCCGATTAACCGGCTTTGCGTTCCGGGAGCGTTGGGTCGGTCTTCGTGTCGCGAGCCGATGGATGCGGCAACACGTCGGGCGTATCGAGACCGCGAATGCGTTGCAGAATTCGCGTCGTGGACATGCCCGGTGTCTCGCCCATCGGTTTGACCGTTCCGCCGTAGGCTTCAACCATCTCCCAACCGACGATTTCTTCCTTGGCGTACGTTCCGCCTTTGACAAGCATGTCTGGTTGGAGTGCGTCGATCACGGCATGCGGCGTTGCTTCGCCAAAAACGACCACATAATCCACCGCTTCCAAAGCCGCCAACATGGTGGATCGGTGTTGTTGATCGAAAATCGGGCGGTCGTCGCCTTTCCCCAAGCCACGGATGCTTTCGTCGCTATTGATGGCAACGACAAGACAATCGCCCTCACGAGCAGCTTGTTCGAGATAACCGACGTGCCCAACGTGCAAGAGATCGAAACATCCGTTGGTCATCACGATGCGTTGCCCAAGTTTGCGGCGAGCACTGATGTGTCGTTTGACATGGGACAGTTCGGCAACTTTGTCTTCGACCGACCGGGCACCGTGCAGCAAATCGGCAATGATTTCCTCACGACTCAACGTGACGACACCGATTTGTTCGACTTCCAATCCCCCGGCGACGTTGGCAAGTTTGCACAGATCGCCGGTGGAAATTCCCGCCGCCAAACCGAGGCCGATCATCGAAATGACCATGTCACCGGCACCAGTGATGTCGCAGACTTCCCGTTTGCGGGTCGGGTGCATTTCGCGACGACCATCCGCTTGGACCAACGCGATTCCATCACTGTCGAGCGTGACGTAAATGTGATCGAGATTCAGTTCGCGGCAGAGTTGTTCTCCGGCGGCGAAGGCTTCATCGACTGTCGAGATTGAGCGTCCCGTCATTCGCCCGGTTTCAACACGGTTCGGCGTAATCGCGGTTGCACCGGCGAAATGGGAGCCCACTCCACTTCCTGGCGGATCGGCCAAAACCGGAATGCCCGCTTTTCGTGCTTGTTCGATGAGTGGGCCGACGACTTCTGCGGTACATACGCCTTTGGCATAGTCCGAGATCAGAATGGCATCGAATTCGGAGAGTCGCGAGGAGATCGATCGGCGAATTTCGTCGGCAACCTCTGCCGAGACTGCTTCCCGAGTTTCCCGGTCGACCCGCAGCATCTGATGCGGATGTCGATGCGGTGCGTGTCCTAGGTAACGTTGTTTCACGGTCGTGGGGCGGGACGGATCATCCACCACGCCAACACAGTCGGCACCAATTTTTTCCAATTGCCGTCGGAGCACTTGGGCATCGGCATCGGCACCGACGACGCCTGCCACCGTGACTTCGGCATTTAAACCGCACAGCATCTGAGCGACGTTTGCCGCTCCGCCGAGTCGGACTTCTTGTCGTTCTTCCCGCAGCGTGACAACAGGGGCCTCTTGGCTGATTCGCTCGGCATCTCCCCAGATGTACCGATCAAGAATCAGATCCCCCAAGACGAGCAAACGCGGTTCTCCAAGTCCCTCGACCGCATCAATGAGATGATAAGACATTGGTTTGTCTGGCCTTCATGCTGACAACGTGCAATTGAGAATCCGAATGAACACCCATGATTCGGCTGCGGTTTCGGAAGCGGCGGCATGTTGACAACCGACCGCAAATGCGTCAATCCCGATTCAAACCACAGGCTGCTCTCAGATCGCCGAAATTGTGCCATCAGATTGAGCATCGACGCTTGCATGTTGGGCAACGGTCCCTGCGCTCGCGACCTTTGTTCGCTATTTTCAAGTGGCTGCCCAAAAAAAAGTCGCTCGAATCACAGGGAAAACCGCAATTTCTTCATCGAAAATTCTAGATGCTCAGAACTCGGGCAGGACAGGCATACAAATTGCGTTCTGCCAATTTTATTGAAAGTCCTCAGCTTTTGATGACGCGGGGCAGGTTTTCCCTCCACTCACCCGCGACCGTTGCTTGGAGACACTTCGGAATTAACTCACCGTGATGATGTGGAGCTGTGATCGTGGGGCCGGTGCTGCCTTCGATTTCTCTTTGCATCCTATTTGAACATTTTTGTAGTCCAACGTGATGCACCATCTGCGAAAGGGAACCATCCATGAAACGCTTACTTGCGCTCGGAGCACTTCTGAGCGGTATTGTTTTCCTCAATCCGGTCTTTAGTCCGGTCCCGGCATTTGCCCAGGATGAGGAACCAGCTGCAACCAGCCCAGAAGCGGGCAGTGAGGAAGCCGGTGAAGAGGCGGAAGCCAGTGACGAAGAAGCTGCCGAAGCCGCCCCCGAGATGACGTACGAGGAAATCCCGCAAGAGACGCAGGTTTGGTACGCAATCACGAACATCATGTTGTTCATCTGTGCCGTCCTGGTGCTGTTTATGCAGGCCGGCTTTTCGATGGTGGAATCGGGGTTCAACGCCTCGAAGAACACCGTCAACATCCTGTTCAAGAACGCGATGGACCTGTGTATTGGTGCGTTGCTGTTCTGGCTCGTTGGTTTCAACCTGATGTACCCCGGAGACGGCGGAAACGGATGGTTCAAGTGGGGCGGTTTGTTCCCGGCTGAAACCTTGGCCGCTGCCGATGTCACCGGCGGAACGATGTTCCCACAAGCGGACTTCCTGTTCCAAGTTGCCTTTGCCGCGACCGCAGCAACGATTGTTTCCGGTGCCGTCGCCGGACGGATGAAGTTCACGGGCTACTTGGTCTACAGTGCCGTGTTGACCGCCATCATCTACCCGATCAGCGGTTACTGGAAATGGGGCGGTGGCTGGTTGAACGAACGTGGTTTCCACGACTTCGCTGGTTCGCTCGTCGTGCACGCTTGTGGTGGATTCGCAGGTCTCGCCGGTGCCATCTTGCTTGGGCCGCGTATCGGTAAGTTCAACGAAACGACTGGCAAAGCTCAAGCAATGCCCGGTCACAACCTGACCGTCGCATCACTGGGTGTGTTCATCCTCTGGGTGGGTTGGTTCGGCTTTAACCCTGGTAGTCAGTTGGACTTCTCCAGTGCTGCAAACATCAACGCAACCTTGCTGATCGCTGTCAACACCCTGATGGCCGCTGCCGCTGGTGGTTTCCTCGCGATGGTCACGTCCTGGTGCATGTTCGGTAAGCCAGATTTGTCGATGGCATTGAACGGTATCCTCGCCGGTCTCGTTGGGATCACCGCGAACTGTGATTGTGTGACGAACTTGGAATCGGTCATCATTGGTGCTGTGGCTGGTGTGTTGGTTGTTTTGGGGATTATCTTCTTGGACATGGTCAAGATCGACGATCCTGTCGGTGCATGGCCTGTGCACGGTCTCTGTGGTATCTGGGGCGGGATTGCCACGGGTATCTTCGGTGCCGACAAAGACATGATGGCTCAGATCATCGGCTCGATCGCCATTCCAATTTGGGCATTCGCAACGATGTTCGTTCTCTTCCTGGTCCTGAAGGTCGTCGGTTTGCTCCGCGTCTCACCAGAAGAAGAAATGAAGGGCTTGGACCTTTGCGAGCACGGCATGCACGCTTACGAGCAGCCTACCTAATTGTGTGAAGAAGCTCTGAAGGGAGAACTCGCTGCACGGACGCGGATTAAAGAGTTCGAGTTTTACGGGGTGGCTTGAAAAGATTTCAAGCTGCTCCGTTTTTTTGCGCGCTTTCGTCCGCCGTTACTACTTGAGGGAACTCTCTTTAAGGCTTGGAACGCCGGTAGTTGCTGTGACCGATACAATGGGTACGGCTGGGAATTCGTGTCGTCGTCGGACCATCTCTTCCAACCGTGCGCGCTGCGTCGATCGAACGGGAAGCAAACCGATTTCCATGCGGATGCTATCGAATATCGCCCGATATCCTCCTAAGTGACCCGGAGACCGAGTCACAAGATTTTGTGCCCGTAGAGAATGTCCACCGTCGTGTGAACCAATCTCTACGACACACCACCAACGATGAGATAAGAACCGCTCTATAACCCGCCGCGGCGATTGCCGTAGCCCACGTTGTGATTCGGAGAAAACGCCGTTGAGTCATTCGCATTTGCCTGTGCAACACTTGCTGAAACAACTGGAGTCTTACAAGAATTCCCCCCGAGAGTCTGTTGATATTCGCCCGGATTGGTTGGTTGATCTCGTCGAGAATGCGGCGGAGTTGTTCGACCCCGAGGATGATGTGGCCCGCGTTGGGTTTCAATGCAGCCTGACGGAAACGAATTGGGCTGTAGATGTCTACTTGGGACTAGTGGAACACGTTGGCGGGCCGGAAGATGGCTCCCGACGTCCCGCAGCATTTCGGTTCGATGTGCAAGGAGTACAGGAACTGTTCAGCGGGATCGACAGCGTCGCTTGGAAGACGTTTCCCATGGACTCCGTAACTCAAGTTGCACCGTCGATGCAAAACTCGGTGATTGAAGTGCAAGGTTGGATTGGAGATGAATCCGTCCGCTTGACCGTCCACGGTTTGCCCATCGCCGACGCCGGTCCGGCAATGCGTTGCTATCCCGATGGCCGATTGGACGTTGTCTAGACCCGACTCCGACTTTGGAGGCCGTGCTCGACCGTTCAGAGCGGTGATATTGCGAATCAAACAATTGACGATGCCCACAAAAAAACGCCTGCCCGACAATGTCGGCAGGCGTTTTTTTGTGAAGTTGTTCATTCAATGTCACACACTGGTCGCGGCGATGGGATCAGCTGGGGCATCGTTTTCGTCTATGCCCGCTTTGCGACTCGCGCGATCCGGAATTTGGTCTTTGACGTCGTAAGCCAATCCGAAGAACTGCCATGTTCGGATAGCCATCCAAGTCATGTCGATTTCCCACCAACGGTGTCCGGCGGGGGCGACTGAAGGGTGAGCATGGTGATTGTTGTGCCAACCTTCGCCGTAACTCAGCAAAGCGACCCACCAAAGATTGCGAGATCGGTCACGGGTTTCGTAGTTGCGGTAGCCCCAGATGTGGGTTGCGGAGTTGACGAACCACGTGCTGTGGTACGCAACCACCATTCGCATGCACAGACCCCACAACAACATCGGCAGTCCACCGATCAGGTACAGAACCACGCCACTACCAACGAGCAAGAAGAACTCGGTCTTCTGGAAGAATCTGAGGATGGGGTCATTCACCAGTTCGGGAGTGTAGATGCGGTGCATTCGTTCCCAGTGACCCTTTGGCGGCTTCGCGAACAACCAAAGAATGTGTGACCACCAGTTTCCTTGGTTCGGAGAGTGAGGGTCACCCTTCTGGTCGGATTTCTGGTGATGCAAACGGTGAGTCGAAGCCCAGTCCAACGGAGACCCTTCCGCCGACAACGTGCCGCATAGCATGGCAAAGAACTTGCCCGGCGTTCGTAGCTTAAACGATCGGTGTGACAAATATCGGTGGTAGCCCAAGCAGATTCCGATGCTCGCGGTCAGCCAGTGCAGCACCAAGAAGGCGAAAAACGCTGGCCACGTGAAGTTGAACAACGCAGCGACCGCACCTACGTGCATCACCACGGTCCAACCAAGTGTGATCCAATCGAGGTTGTTCCATCGCAAGTTCGATGGATCATGAAAATCAATGATCAACTGTCGCTCTTCAGCGATCGTCAACGGTCGATCCGAAGACGTATCAGCGTCGGTCTGATCCAGCACCGACTCGCTCGGTAGTTCGAGTGTTGCGACACCGGAGGCATCGGTTTCCGGCGGCAACTCATTTTGAGTTTCCGGGACAATTGTATCTGACATGAGAATATGACCTTCGATTGAAGACTTCTGGGAGGATTCGCGGCAAAAAACACGCCGACATTGTGCTCGGCGAGTTCGACGTGAAGTTGTACCCGGCATTTTAGGCGGATGTAAACCGTGTTCTGTCTCGTGGCCGTCAAACTTTTGTCAAACTTTTGTCAACGATGTAAACTGCTTTGCTATAATGGTTTGCATTTGATGTTTTTGGCGGTTTGACAGGTCACGCAATGACGGGACATACTGAGCGACTTTCCCCGCTACCGTTTTCGGATTCCAATCACGATGAACCAGTCGACTGATTTTCACCGCAGCCACGAACTCTTGTCCGTGGGGCGTTCCCGCTTGCTAATCGTGGACGTCCAAGAGAAATTCGTTCCCCACATTTCTGGGGCCGCTCGGGTCATCGAAGGATGTCGCCGGTTACTCACGGGGGCAAAGATTCTCGATGTACCCGCAGTCGCGACGGAACAATATCCCAAGGGATTGGGACCAACCGTCTCGCCGCTTGCCGACTTCTTTGAGGACCGACCTGACAAGCTTCGCTTCAGCGCAGCCGAGTTACTGCCTTGGTCGTTGAATGAAGATGACGAACAGACCCGCGATCAAATAGTGATTGCCGGCATCGAGACGCACATTTGCATTTTGCAAACGGCTTTCGATCTGATGGAACGCGGACTACGGGTGTTCATTGTCGCTGACGCCGTCAGTAGTCGGTCGACCACCCATCACGAACTGGCATTGAAGCGACTTCGCGATGGCGGTGCGGTGATCACGACGACCGAATCAGTTCTTTTCGAGTGGTGCGAAGTTGCCGGAACGGATACGTTCAAGCAGATCAGCCAACTCGTGAGAGAACCTTTGCCCGAATAGAAGGCGTTATTCACACTTCGGCGGCCGCTTTCATCTTTTCAAGGCCGATCTTTGCGACTTCGGTCGGGTCTTGCTGCCAAAGGTCTTCGCGAAATAACTCCAATGATAGACAGCGGTTATAACCGATTTGTCGGAGCAAATCGCAGTATCGTTTCAGATCGATGCAACCGTCGCCCGGCATGACTCGATGCGGGTCGCGTTGTGTTTCGCGTGGCGGATCTGCGGGGGCATCGTTGAAGTGTGAAACGGCAATTTGCTCCGGGCGAAGTTTGGCAATTCCCTCGACACCCCCGCCCCCACGAAAGCAGTGAAACGGATCGACGACCGTGGTGGCATCGGGATCGCCACAGCGTTCCATGATGTCGATGGCAGCCTCGATGGTGTTGACTTCGTCGGCGAATCCCAGGTATTCCATCACCGGTTTCACACCGAATTCGCGACCGACCGCCAGCAACTTTGCGTATTGTTCCGCTCCAAAGTCAAAGTCGCTGACATCGTGATGCGGTGGACCGGCGATTGAGTGTGGGGCTCCGACTTCGGCCGCCTGTGCCAAGCGACGGCGAATTTCATCCATCGCAATTCGGTACTCGTCGCCACTGCGATCCCACCACCCTTTGAGGAAAATGGTCGTGGGGACCGATAACCCTTGGTCTCCCAATGCCTTCCGGATATCCGCCAAGCTGCCACCGTTCTGGACGTGTGCATCAATATCATCGTGCCAGAGTTCAATCGCTTTGTAGCCCACCTCACCGGCGATTCGGATTTTCTCAAGAATCGGTGTTGGTTTAATCGTACTTGAGTTGAGCGAGTAGATAAAATCGGGCATGGTGAGCTTCCATCAGCGACAATAGTGTTCGTGCAACGCACTGAATGATACTGTTCGGACACGCGTCAGCGTACCCAGCCAATTCCGACAACGCAATTTGAACAGGCCAGAATGAAAGTGCTTCGACGAACTTCGCAGGCGACCTGTTTGGTTTGGTGTTTGATTTCCTCGGGAATCATCATCAGCGGATGTGGCGATGCCAAACCATCGCGGTCAGAAGCATCGAATTCGACCGTACAATCCGAAACTCGTCCGCCGAACACCCCAGTCGAATCGGACGATCAATATGAGCCGGTTGTCCCGCCCCAAGAACTTACTCCGGCGACGCCTCCCGTGTTTGAGCCCGTGACACCACCGGTTGCCGCGACAAATTTTCGGCGTGCCGACACTCGTCCCGTGCGGGATGCCGCTGAATTAGCTTCGGTCGGGATTCATCAATACGAGTCGAAGCATCTGCTACTCTACACCGACATTCCCGCCGAGATTGCCAGCCGACTACCGGCGTTTGTCGATGCATTGTATCTCGAGTGGGAGCGGTATTTCTCACCATTGCCCCCGGACCGCGATGGTCAACCGTTCCAAATGACCGGCTATCTGATGAAAGATCGGGACTTGTTCCGTCAAATGGGGCTGTTGCCGGACGATCTGCCGCAGTTCTTGAATGGTCGGCATCGGGACCGGGAATTTTGGATGAACGAGCAGGAATTCGATTACTACCGTCGTCATCTCCTGCTGCACGAAGCCACACACTGTTTCATGTCCGTGCGTCGGAACAACAACCTGTTGCCCCCGGTTTGGTACATGGAAGGCATGGCGGAATACTTTGCGACTCATACCGTCGATGCCGATGGCAAAACGGTTTTTGGAGTCATGCCACACAACAAAGATGATTTCGCCGGGCTAGGACGGATTCCCCTGATTCAGCAATCGATTGAGAACGGAGTTTATCTCAATCTTGGTGACGTACTCGAACTGACGCCGAACGACTTTTTGAAGAACGAAGCGTACGCCTGGTCCTGGGCATTGTGCTACTGGTTGGATCATCATCCGGAATACTTCGCGAGATTCCAGGAGCTTGGACGAACCAGGTCTCGGCCGGAGTTCCAAAACCAATTCGAAAAGGTGTTTCAGAGCGACGTGGATGATATGACGATGGGATGGGGACTGTTCGTGAATGGCCTTATGGAGGGATATGATGTGCCGCGGGCGTCTGTCGTCGAAACCCCTGCGGAGCCGCTTCCCACGGCCGGACAGGCAAGCATACCGGTTCGAGCCGATCGCGGTTGGCAGGCGACTGGTGTCGAAGTCAAACGCGGTGTTTCCTACGACATCCGGGCTTCCGGGCAAGTGACTTTGGCTCAAGAACCCAAGCCATGGGTCAGTGAACCCGGCGGAATCACCTTCGACTATTTCGATGGACTCCCGTTGGGACAATTGCTACTCGCCGTTCGAGACGACACAGCAGGACTGCAAGGACGGGCCGATCGTCTGCTCCACCCCCTCCCAATGGGCCATGAGGCGGCCTTTATGGCACCGGTCGATGGTACGATCTACCTTCGCGTGAATGACCGATGGAATCGCCTCGGCGACAATTCCGGACACTACTTGGTCAACATCCGCGAAATCACCGAGTAACCCAGATGAAGTCTTATGCCAACGGGTTTGGTTGTTTTTTGGCCTTCACGCCTTCCTCGATCGTTGCCCGGAGATCTCGCAATTTGAGCGGCTGCACGAGCACGCGAGCTCGGTCCAACGACTTGAGTTTCTTCGCCAACTTCTGCTGTTTTTCCGAGAGAACCGCGATGGTGAACACTGATTGATCGTTGGCGGTGGAGACGGCTTGCTGGAAGACTTCGCCAATTTCGCTGCCGATGGAATCTCCCATCAGGATGAGGCAGTCGGGCGGGTTTTGGTTGAGTCGGCTAATTCCGCGTTGGGCGTCCCCGACAAGCATGACTCGATAGCCATGTTTCGATAGATATTGGCGGAGCGCATCTTGCTGCTTTACCCGGTTTTCCACGCAGAGAATTGTCGGTTGACCGTTGGAAGTTGCTTTATTGTTGGCAGGTTTGCTTTCATCCAGTTCATTGAGAGCTTTTCGCAAGTCTGCGGAGACTTCAGCGGCCGTTTGATACCGTTGGCTGGCGCTGGGGTGTAACAGCCGATCAACAATTTCGCAAACGCGATTCGGCAGCGTCGGTTCAATCGACCGGACAGGGCGGATGTTCGTGTATCGTGTGGACATGCGACGCTCGTCCGGCTTTTTCGTCGCTGGCCAAGGCGGTTGCCCGGTGAGAAGTTCGTAGTAGACCGCCCCGAGAAAGAACAGATCGCTGCGCGGATCGTTCCGACGTGCCCCCGGCAACTTTTCGATGGCTCCGTATTCCAGTGCCCGGGCGTTGGCTTCACTATCTTCACTCTCGAAATCGCCGCTTTCGTCGTCGCCGCCCAGCCCGAAATCCACAAGCTTCGCAACGCCGTCCATTCCCATCAGAATGTTCGTCAGCTTGATGTCGCGGTGGGTGACACCTTGAGAGATTGCGTAAGCCAAACCTTGAGCGGCGTCCAGGGTGATACGTGTGGCATCCAGTGCGGACAGCTTTCGCCGCATTTGCAGGAACTCTTTGAGATTCCCACCCTGAACGAACTCCATCACAAAATAGTGGTAACCCCGTTCGGCTTCGATTTCGTCAATCCGCACGATGTTGCGATGACGGAGTTTCTGGCACATCTCCGCTTCACGCTGGAATTGGGCCACCATGGTCGGGTCGTCCGCCCAGCGTTTCCGAAGCACCTTCAATGCGAACGTTTCGCCGTCGGAAAGGCGACTCGCTCGAAACACTCGCGCGAAACTCCCCGAGGCGTTCCGGTACATAATCTTGTAATTGCCCAGCACCAACTCGTCGGCGGCGTCTTGTCGAATCCGTCCGGTCTGGTACGAAGTGAGGGTACCCGTTTGTTCGAGAACCTTCAGCAGATCGTCTGGTGTTTGCGACCGGGAACCAACTTGGATCAGGGCGTCATCGATCTGCTGCTGAGTGAGTAGACGGGCTTGGATCAAATCGTGCGTGAGTTGATCAATCGTGGTGATGGGCATGGAGGAACAGAGACCTTTCACCGGAAAAAAACCGATCGGCCACCGTTCTGAAACGAGACGGTATCCGAAATCGAAACCAAATACGAATAGGCCCGATAATTGACGATGGTATCACGGACTCGGTCGTGTTCAAGCGTAAGCCGACCACCCTAGTTCGAAGTCACCGAACCCGTTTTCCCCGACCGCATAGTAACCCGCAGAATAATCAGGATTGCTACCAATCCGAAAGCCGTTCCCCAAGCCAATGGGCCGAAAACGGCTTGCCGAACAACTGTGCACACAATACACGCAAGCAACGCCACCAATCCCCAGCCAAATCGCCACGCCATCAGTTGTTCCACGAAAATCAAACAGAGAACGGCTCTGAGTAGCCAGCGAATCAAGCCGTTTCCATCGTCATCAGCTTGGCTGACACGAGGTGCTTCTTTCCATGTTGGTTGGTAGGAGAATTTGGCTCCTGGAAGCAACTCTTGCTCGAACGTGGACTTCGAAACCGTGTGGAGTTGGCTTTCGCTCGGATCTGGATTAACCGCGAACCAGCCCGCTCCGCGATCCGTCGAGGCGATCCGGAACTCGTAGAACCCGGAAAGCGACGTGTTGTCCCACTGTAGGGCGTTCTCCGAGGAACTGGCTTGCAGGGTGGCTTCGGTTTGGTCCGGAGCGACGACAATCGCCGAACGATCGGAGCGGTATCCCGTCAGTGTGAGTGGCTCGCCAACTTGCCGATTGCGTTCGGCCCAACGCCCTGCAACTACGTATCGCACGGTTTCGCTGATGATCGGCGGAAAACTTGTATTCGGTTGAACCGGCCAAAGTCCCCAGCGGTCGTCAACGGAGGTCGTGATGAGAATGACACGGCCCCAACCCACTTTTCGATCCAGCAACGCTGCATCGCCATTCGTGAAGTTGAGAACACGCTCGACTTGCATGCCGTCTTCGATGCTGGTGCGGAAATACTTGAACACAATCGTGTCTTCCAATCCTGTACCCGGATTGCCGAGATAGGCATTGACGATTGGATGTTTCAGTTCGATGGGATCAAACTGAAAGATGGCATCAAGATCGTCCTCCGCCGTGCCGCCAGCGGTTTCGAGAAGCTTTGCCGGCAGCAAGCCCTGCCCGTCCGCAAACAGCGTTTGATTGTAATTCGCCGCCTGTACCCGATCGCCAAGGCAAATCACCAAACCGCCGCCAGCTTCGACAAATCGCGAAAGAAGTGTCGCTTCCTGTTCGGTGATCAAGGCGACATCGCAGAGGAAAACGCAGTCGTATCGGCTCAAATCAACCGCGGCTAACTCGCCATCTCCGATGACTTGAGTTGCTGTGGCGTTCATGCCGATCGCGGTTTCCGGCGACGATTGCAGCACTTGCTGTAAGTAGAATGTCGCCGTTTCGCGAGGTCGTCCCGCGGGGCGACCATTCACCAGCAAGACGTTCAATTTCTCTTTCACGGGGACCGCGAGAAACCGATGGTCATCGACACTAAGAGCATCTTCATTCGCGAAACGTGCCTCCACGCGAAATTCTCCGGCCGAAGCAAAGGTCGTTTCAAAGTCGACGGTGGCACTATCATCGGCGGCAATGTCGACTTGCTCGCTGGCCACCACTCGGTCGTTAACGACCAATTGTACCGATCGGGAACCCGAAGAGTTCAACGAGTGATTCGACACTGTGACGCGAAAGTTCGCCGGTCGTCCGGTGGTGACGTAGGGATCGACGATTGAAAACGAGGAAATCGCCAAGTTCGCGGCATCCGGTTGGCCGACCGGGAGAAAAAAGACTCGTGCTTGTTCGCTGAGTCGCTTGAGCGTCCGACCAACTTGGCTCTGCCGACCTGACGCTTCTGGTTGCCAAGAGGTTTGTTGGAAGTCGCTGATGAAGACGACTTCTTTCTGCGTGATGGCGCTGGCTTCGGCCAACAGGGTTTCTACGTCTCTCAGCGATGTAACGACATCCGCAACCTCATGAGTTTGACGCAGGTTGTCCACTTCGCTGAGCACTTGCGATTTTTGGTACGACGGTTTTTGAACCAGGACGGTCGGCGGAAGCGTTCCCATCCTCACAAGGTTCAAGGCGTCGCCCTGACGGCTTGACGAAATCACCTCTCGTGCCAGTTCGCGAGCCTGCTCGAATCGGCTTTGCTCACTGGATTGATGGGCGAGACTCATTGACGTATCGACTACGACAATGCGGTGTGTTGGTGCATCACTCTGAAAGAATGACCCCAACGCCGACATATACGGTCGAGCGAGTGCTGTCACTAACAGAAGCAAAATCAACACTCGGATCGCCAAGAGCAGCAACTGCTCCAGTCGAATACGTCGCGAATGTTTTCGCGTCGCTTGCAGCAGAAACTGCATGGCGGCCCAGTCGGTTACCTTGTAGCGGCGACGATGTAGCAGGTGGATCAACACCGGCAACCCCGCCACCGCCGCCCAACCGAGCATTCCCCAATTTGCAAATCCGGCTTGAGCGAACACTGCGAATGAGGAATGGCCGAGGATCGATTCGTTGAAAATCAGATGCAACCCATTCAAGGTTTGTCATGCCCTTTATTTGGGGGTCGCGAGCGTCACTTTGAGCTTAACGCGTTTTCCATCCCGAATGACAACGACGGCAACTTGCTCGCCCGCTTTGAACTTCCGCAAGGCGAGATCGAAATCGTCAAGTCCGCCGATCTTGCTATCACCGAACTCGACGATCACGTCACCAGCCTTCAGCCCACCCTTATCCGCCGGGCTGCCCGGTGAAACACCTTGCAACGCATATCCTTCGATCTCGTTCGCGAAGTCCGGAATACTGCCAAAATACGGACGATTCCCCGACCGCATCGGGTTCGCTTTTTCTTTGACTTGCACGTATTCCGGGCGTTCGGGCTCGTTGTCGGTGGCGACGACGATCTTTTCCAGCAACGCCACAATGCGATCGATCCCGGAAACGTTGATCTTGTCCCAATCGTCGCTCGGTCGGTGATAATCGCGGTGTGTGTTTGTAAAGAGGTGCAAGACCGGAATCTTCTTGGCATAGAATGAAGATTGATCGCTCGGGCCGAATCCCTCGGGTTTGAAGGTTAGCTTCAGGCCGGAATCTTTTCCGATCGGTTCAAGTAACTTTTCCCATCGTTTTGCGGTTCCGGTGCCGAAGATGGTCAGTGAATCGTCCCGCAACCTGCCAACCATGTCCATGTTGAACATCGCGATCGTATTCTTAAGCGGGAACACCGGCTCTTTGCAGTAACGTGCGGAACCAACGAGTCCGATTTCTTCCGCTGTGAACGCGATGAACACCAACCGCCGTTTCGGTTTTTCTTCACGATTGGCCAGCCGTTCGGCGAGTTCCAACAAAGCGACCGTGCCAGAGGCGTTGTCGTCGGCTCCGTTGTGCACTTCGTTCGAGCCGGGAGCCAATGAACCCGCGCCGCCCATGCCGACGTGATCGTAATGAGCCCCAATCACAATAGTTTCGTCTTTCAGCGGTCCTTCGCCTTCCAAGACTCCAATAACGTTTTTGATTTCCGATTTCACTCGCTCGACCGTCACCGTTCCATCAGCCTTCCAACCTTTCAGGATGGCACTTTGCGGTTTGAGGTCTTCGTCGATTTGGGTTTCCAACTCGCTGAGTGTTTTGCCGAGACTGGCTGACAATACTCGGTTCGCCACCTCTTGCGTGATATGGGCAACTGGAATCGATTTGTCTTTGCCATCGCCACCGTAACCAAACTCCATCAACGGATCGGGATCGAACTTGTCAATCTGCTGCCGAACTGCACGAATTTGCTTTTGGGTATCGACTTGCTGTTGCTTCAATTTCTTCGCAGCGTCTTCGTCGTCGGGGCTGACTTCCGCGATTTTTTGGGCGAGTTCTTTTCGTTTCGCGCGGGCTTTCTGAAGTTGGTCTTTGAGGTTGCTCAATTCGCTCGCTCGGCTGTAGGGATCGTTCACGAACAAAACCGCCGCCGCCCCACGTTGGTAGGCGTTGCTGAGTTTCGTCGACAACGCCGCATGTCGTGACACACCGCCGTGAACACCGGCAAATGGACTGCCCTTCTTGCCCTGTTGCGGGTTGCGTCGCATGATGATCGCGATCGCGTCTTTTAGCTCAACGCCGTCGAAATCGTTGTATTTCTCATGCTCAATACCATAGCCGCAAAACACTAGTGGCTTATCGAACTTGCCGGAACCACCAAACGAACAGACTTCGAAATCTTCATCGAGTTTGAGTTCGATCGTTTTGTCATTCGGACCGGTAAGCGTCAATTTGTTTGGTTGGCCGAGCTTGGAACCGGTCGTGATCTCAAATGTCTGGAAGGCATCGCCGTTGACGGCATCGACTTTCAGCCCGGCTTCTTGGAAGGACTTTTTGACGAACTCGGCGGCTTGGTTCAAACCCTCTGTGCCCACGCCGCGACCGTCCAGATCATCGGATGCGAGATACTTCAGATCATCCAGCAGCGATTTTTGCGTGGCGGAAAGTTCCTCAGCGATGACGGGGGATGGTCCCCCCTGCCCGACGCACAAGCACGCCCACAGACCAATCAGCAATCGAAACCAATTTCGCGACATCAGCGGAATTCTCCTCGATATTCGTTGTGCTCAAGCGATCTCTGCTTGGGCAACGAGATTCGGCGGAAAGGTGGAGTCCATTCAATAAACCAATATTGTAAAGCGCGTTCGCCTCGTGACACCAGTATCCGGAGTCAAAGAAGTCGCAACCATTGGAAACTCATTCATGGAATCGCGGGAGACGGAAATCGGTGTTAGAATGTGATCCCATCTGACGCCAACCGCTCGCAAAGGATCAGCCGATGAATCGCAGAGACATTTTGAAAAGCGCCGCCCTCGGATTGACCGCGACCGCATTGCCGGGGGCATGGTTAACGAGTGGTGCCTTTGCCGCTCCCGCATCGTCGCGTCGCCGTGTCGGGTTGATCGGCACCGGATGGTATGGCAAGTGCGATCTCACACGTCTCATGCAGATCGAACCCGTTGAAGTCGTCGCGTTGTGTGATGTCGATCAGAAGATGCTGAAGGAAGCGGGCGATCTGATTGCCTCGCGACAAGAATCCCAAAAGACTCCAAAACTCTACGGCGACTATCGAAAGATGCTTGCCGATCAGGAGATGGATATCGTCCTCATCGACACGCCCGATCACTGGCATGCGTTGCCGATGATTGCAGCGGCCAAATCGGGGGCGGATGTCTGGGTGCAAAAGCCGATCAGCGTGGATGTTCTGGAAGGCAAAGCGATGGTCGATGCCGCTCGGAAACACAAACGCATCGTGCAAGTCGGCATGCAACGTCGCAGCACGCCACATCTGATCGAAGCCCGCGACCGCGTCATCAATGAAGGACTGCTCGGCGATATCGCTCAGGTCGAGACCTATTGTTACTACCACATGCGAGCCAAAGCGAATCCGCCCGCCACGCAACCGCCGGAGTGGTTCGATTATGACATGTGGACGGGCCCCGCACCGATGCGACCTTATACGAGTTTGACTCATCCGCGGAGTTGGCGGGCATTCTGGGAATACGGCAACGGCATCATGGGCGACATGTGTGTGCATATGCTCGACATGGTGCGGTGGATGCTCGAACTTGGCTGGCCAAAGCGTATCGCTTCCAGCGGCGGGATTCTCGTCGATGAAAAGTCAATCGCGAACATTCCCGATACGCAAAACGCGATCTTCGAGTACGACGATTTCGACATCCTCTGGACGCACCGCAGTTGGGGCAATCCGCCCGATCCGGAATACCCCTGGGGAGCCACCCTCTACGGCACTAAGGGCACGCTAAAGTTGAGTGTCAATCGCTACGACTTCACTCCCCACGGCCCCGGCAAGAAACTCCACGGGGATGCGGTGATCGAACTCGACAAATACCCGCTCGACGGACCGGACAAAAAACTCATCCGGCTCGAACAACACGTCGCCTCCGCTATCCGTGGCCACATGCGTGACTTCCTCACCGCCATCGACAACCGCACAAACCCCGTCGCCGACATCGAACAAGGCCACATCTCCGCCGCCAGTTGCATCCTCGCGAACCGCTCGATGCAGTTAGGTCGATCGTTAGTGTTCGACCCGGAACAACACATCGTCATCGGCGATGAGGAAGCGACGAAACTGTTGCAGCGACCGTACCGCGAACCGTGGAAACATCCACATTCGAATCAGTAGATTGGGCTGTACCTGACAAATTGCTATGAGCATCAGGCCCATTATCCGTAGGGTGCGTCAAGACGCACCGCAATACCGCGCGGAATCATGGTGCGTCACGACGCACCCTGCGGATACTAGGGGTACAAATCTATGCATAATTTAGCGTGTGATCCATCCACATTGGCCGGGCCGATTGATGATCGCGTCGTTGCGGAGTTATCGAAACGCTACCCGCTCGATCCTGATTTCCTCGCTTGCATGGCGACGTGTCACGGTGGGCAACCGGCAATTGGCACGGTGAAGGTCAACGGTCAAACTTATCGAGTCGCTGAGTTCCTCACATTGCTGGATGAACAATCGAAACTTGAAGGCGACTTTCGTCCGCACTTCGAGCGAACTGGTACCGATGAGCGTGTCGTCAAGTCGATTGACTCGGTGATGAATACCGACGGCAATACCTATGTAGCGCTGTTCTCGGATATCGTGCCGTTCGCCGCCACGGAAACCGGTATGTGTCTTGACCGTGGCTATGTCGATCTGTTCTGTTTTGACTATCGTGACCAACCCACGATCCCAAAGGTCGTGCTTTGGGAATCGCACAACGCAATGACTGCCTATTTCGAGTGGGAGTCGTTGCCTTTCGATCAGCAGTTTGGGGATGATGACGAGTTTTTGAACGTCAACTGGGACTCATTCCTCGTCTCCATCGCGGATTCGTTTCGCGACTTTGTCAACAAGCTGCAACCGAACTCAGTCAATTCATGACTCATTCAGGCACAGGCCGACCGACGGGTGTTCGTTCTGTTCGATATTTGCAGCTGGTTCCGGTGGCTGTTTCAAGTCGAGAAACGAATCAAAGCCCACCGCGATCACCATCACGACGCCGACGATGAGTTTGCTGGCCGTGCCGAGCAGACGGCCGATCATGGCTCCTTTGCCGATGGCGAGGCGTTCGGTGGTCGTTCGCTCCAGCGAGGATTCTCCAAGATACGCCCCGGCGAATGCTCCGCCTGCACCGCCGCCGACGGCTCCGATGATGGGGCCGATCACGGGAATTGGAATGCCGACCGTCGCGCCGAGGATACTGCCGACGATCGTTCCAACGATGGAGAAAATGATGCCGCGTCGGCTGCCACCCTGCTTCGCGGCTCCGGCGGCACCGGCTAGAAATTCAACGATCTCGCCGATTGCCGCCAAGATGAGAATGGCGATGACGACCGTCCAACTCACATGTGGTGTCTGCCCGACAGGTTGGAGATACGCATAAAGAGCCGTGAACAGGACAATCAGCCAATTTCCCGGCAGCCCGAACGCCGTCGAAACCCATGCAATAAGATTCGCGACGAGCAGTAGTACGGCCCATAGATAGACCATTGAGTACAAATTCTATTAAAGAGTTGAGGAAGGAATCACTGTCCGACGGGGCCGTGTTTCATGGGGGTGATCCAAATGAATGGTCGGCCACCTTCGTCGATTTTCAGCTCGCGAACAAGACCGCTTTTCGCAGTGACTCGCCGGATCAGCAAGCTCCACGATGTTGTACGGGATGGGTGATCGACACGAATCTCATCGAGGTCAATTCGTTGTCTGGCGATGCCGTCGAGGTCCAACCGCATTGGGATGTTCGTCTTGGCTTCGATGGTCGCCAGGAGATCCATCAATCCGACATCCTGAAGATTCACCGGCAGGAGTTTGAACAATATCGGTGCGGTCTCGATGGGGGCGTTTTTCGGCTCCCAACCGACCGGCCAAAGTTTGGCATCAGAGTTGAGTGGTTCTACGACGAGTTCCAGCTCTCCGCTGGGCGTGCGACGCGGACGGAAACCAAGGTTTTGCTCTCGCAACATGATCGCGAGTGCCGTTCCATGCGAAAAACCAGCCACCGATTGTGCGACCGTGGTCTTGTCTTGACCTTGGAGTCGTAGCCACGCTCGAGCCGATTTTGAGATTTGAACTGGGATGTCTTCCGGAAGGTTCAGTCGTCCGAGCGCCGTCTCAAGCGGCAGATTTTTCAACTCTTGCTCGACTTCCAGACTCAGCGTGCCGAAGATGGTCCCGAACTGCGTCTTGGTCAAACCCCAAAGTGGTTGGCCCTTCGGATCGCCTTGTTGGCCGTATTTCTTGAGTTCATCGAGATAGCTGCGAAACTCGTTGAGATTGTCGAGCGTAAACGCGGCACTCGGTAAAACGACACGCCCCCGGCGATCCAAGACGGCAACGACATCAACTTTACGAACACCCCGCACATTCCGTTCAGAGACACCAGGCTCGTCGACGGATCGTCTCGTGCGAACCTGAGGCGAATACCCGAGTTTGCTCAGCTGTGATGCCCAACGTTGAGCTTCGTAACTCGTGCCCGGTGCTTCCATGAGGAGTTCCACCGAGACAACCGTTTGCGGAGTCCTTGTGCCACGTATGGTGTTGGTGACTCGCGTCGTGCTGGTTGGGCGCGATGGGGGTGTGACTGATTTCGGTTGCCGACCGCGATACGGTTTGACGGTGTAAAGCTGCCCCCATGCGGTGGCCGTTCCGCAGAGGATGAGGCCGCAAAGGGAACCCAGGTGAGCGAAGCGGATCAATCGTCGCGAATGAATCATGCAGTTCCTAACGCGGTAAACGGAGCGCGAATGGCGATGCGAGACCGCTCTTTTTACTCATCCTATCGGTCGTCGTGTTGGTCGACCAGATGGTTTTTCGCGATTCCCGTCAGGCGTTGGGGAACTGGCGGTGGAAACACCGCTCTAGAAAACTGCAAGGTGAGTTCAGCCGTCGAACTGCTTGCAGCGAATGAAATGGATGCGACGACTCGGCAAATTGACCGAGTCGTTCGCAATGTCACGAAGTTTGTAACGTTCGGTTACGTGTGGACCGTCTGCCACTGGGGCTATTCACCTGGCAGGTCGATGGGAATATCCCCATCGAGGTAACGCCAATTCTTGATGAAGCTGATGAGGTTCGCCATCTGTTGTGGCGTAATGTTTTTCTCCAAACCGACTGGCATCAGAGAAACGCCGTCGGATTTCATCTGCTCGATGTCGCTACGCAACAGCGTGATCGTTTTGCCTTCGGGTTGCTTCAGGGTGACAGACGTCGCGGTTTCGGTCGCCACCAAACCGGTGTAGATTTGGCCTTCGACGGTCAGCACTGTGAAACTGAAGTAGTTGTTATCAACGGCTCGGTTGGGGTCGAGAATGTTTGTCAGTAAGTACTGTGGAGTTTTCGTGCGAGAGTCGGCGATGTCGGGAGCGACATTCACGCCGATCTTGCCGATGCGATGGCACGTCGCACAGTTCTTCGCGAACACTTCTCGTCCGGCAGCCGCGTCTGCTTTGAGTGACAACGCCGTTTGGTAATCACTGAGAACTTGCTTGCGGTCTGCGGGGGTTGCTGCCTGAACGATCTTGGCGAAGGCTTTGCGGATTTCCGGATTCCGATGTGAGGTCAAACGTCGCGATTGAAAGACAGAAAGTTCCGCCGGTTTAATTTTTTGGGCCTCCATTTGACTCAACAGGACTTCTGTGGCCGTCGGGACGGTGATGGCGGCATCAAGGATTTTGCTTCGTAGCGTTGGAGTTTGCTCAGCGAATCCTGACTTCAATAACTGCGCGACCCGCGAACTGGAGCGTTGACCCAACACGGTGATTGCGGCCATCCGAATGGATTGCGGTTCGCGAGACGTCGCCAGCTTGAACAGCGTTTCATCGGCATCCGCTAACCCTTGCGCGAGGAAATCCATCGCGACTTGTCGAACACTCGCGGTGGCTCCCGAATTGGCAGCGAGTTCCAATGCCTGCGAAGCGATCGCGTTGATGCGTTCTTGAAGTGGCTCGTCGAGTGTTTTGACGACGTTGGGCAATCGCTGCCCACGACTCCGCAATCCTGATGCGAGTCCGTTCAGGAATTGCAATTGCGTCACCAGCAATTTGTCGTCCGACAATTCACTGATGGTTGCAAACGCCTGTTTGGTCTCGGCGGGTTGGTTGCGACGGCCAATGTAGTTACCCAATTGAGACAAGAATTCATCAGCATCGCCCACGCGGGGAGAGTTTGTGATTCGCGTTAGCAGTTCCGTAGGTTTCTTCGTGGCGATTAGAACGGCGGAACCGATCCAATCATCTCGAAGGTTGTTCAACGCGATTTCTGCGAGGGTGTCGCTGGCATCGTCCGCGGCGTAACTCAGGCTGAGCGCGATTTGAAATTGCAATCGCGGGTCCGCTGTTTTCGCACGGTCTCGAATGACGCCCAGCAACTCTGCATCGGATTCGCTCAGCCATTCTTCGGTGAAACGAACCGCAATTTCGGCGACGCGATCCTTGTCCGACTTGATCGTCGAAAGAACCAAATTGCGATTCGACTCCAACCCTCCCAACGACCGCAACACGCTGAGTGCCGCGACTCGGCCGGCTGGCTTGCGAGCGGTTTTCAACTGTTTGGCCACTGCGGGAATGATGGATTTGTCTTGCCGCTCAACGAGCAGTCGCACTGCGGTTTCCCGTTGCGAAGTGTTGGCATCGAGGAGCGGGACCAGTTTGGAAGAGGGGAAATCCGCGAGGTTCGTCACGGGTTTGTCTTCTTCATCGGTCGTGATCGGTTTTTTGGTCAGCCGATAAATCCGACCGCGAGTGTCGCCATTGGTGAGATCGCGACGCGTTTTGAGTTCCGTGGGCATGAACTGTGGGTGTTCGATCACAGCTCGGTACATATCGCAGACGTACAACGCACCATCCGGTCCGTGAGCCAAATTGACCGGGCGAAACCACGAATCCTTGCTTGCCAAAAATTCCACTTCTTTGCGTCCTGGTGTCGAGTTGAAAGTCGCCCCCATCGGCGACCAAACATCGCGGTGCACCAAACTTCCGGTCGGCTCGCAGGTGAACGAGTTGCCGTAGAATTGGGGCAATGCACTTCCTCGGTAAACGGTCACCCCGCAGGCGGCGGTGAATTGGCCGGAGTGCAAGGTGGAAGTCGTCCAGGCATTGACCTTCGGATAGACTCGACTGTTTTCGGCGGCTGGTGAGACATCGTGTGCGGTTTGGCTAATCGCCAATTGTGGATTCTTCTTCAGATAGTGGTCTTCGAAGACGAGATGTTTACATGGGTTTCGATTGCTACAGACAAATCGTCGGCCGTAGTCATCGAATGTCAGTCCAAATTGGCCAATGCCGGTGACGGCTTCGTATTCGCCGGTCAGTGGATCGAAACGGAAGTCGCGGCCGCTGAGTGAAATTGGTTTGGCGTCTTTGGCCCATTCTTTTTTTCGTGCGATCACGTCACCGCCACGTAGACCGTTAGCGATGTAAACGTACCCGTCGATTCCCAACGTCGGGTGGTTCGCCCGCAATTGGGGGTTTTGTTCGGCGAAGCCGGTGAACCATGTTTCACGCACGTCCGCTTTGTGATCGCCGTCGGTGTCTTTGAAGTAGGCAACTTCGCCAGCCATGGTGACGATCACCCCGCCCCGCCACGGCAAAACGCCGTTGGCAAACAGCAATTCGTCGGCGAAGACGTGAGCCGTTTCGAAGAAGCCGTCGTCGTCTTTGTCTTGAAGATATTTAATCTTCGACTTTGGTGCTTCACCATCGGCCGGACCGTTCGGGTAGTCCGTCATCTGCACGACATACAACCCCGAGGAAGCGTCGAACGCGATCGCAACCGGATCGACGATCTGCGGTTCACACGCGACTAACTCCACATGCACATTGGGATGCACTTCGAGATGCTGAATCGACTCCTTCGGCGGCACCGGGCTCTTCACCATTGCCGATTGAGCGGAAAGACGATCAGCACAAACACACGTCAAAATCCCCGCGAGGACGAACGTCCAACGGACCATGTAATTGACTCCACAACAGATGGAAGGACTTCATGAACGCAACTCCGGAATTATCCACGTTTGCCGATGCGTTGTCCAACCCACGCGGCGGAGTTTCGGTCAGCTTTGGGCTTTTTTCAACGCACGATCGATCCGCGTGAGCACCCGCTCTCGGCCCAGAACGGCGAGGCTTTCGAACAATCCTGGACCGCTGGGTTTTCCCGTCGCACCGATGCGGATGGCGTGGATGATCTGTCCGATCTTGATGTCCTTTTGCTCGCAGAAGTCGTGTAGTAATTTGTCGAGCGAGTCGACATCGAACGACTCCGCATTCGCCAATGCCTCGCGAAACTCGGCAAGCAATGGGACCGCGTCGTCCGGCTTCTGGATTCGTTTCTTGAACGACTTTTCGTCGAAAGTCAGTTCGTCGTCGGCGGTGAAGAAGTCATCCGCGTTGAGGATATCGCTGAAGAGAGTCAAACGCTCTCCAAGCGTGTCGATCACTTGCCCGACCCACTCACGGTCTTCGTCGGTTGGTTCCTTGCCAAGCAATCCGGCTTGTTGCAAGTACGGAAGACACCCGTTGATTTTCCGCTCGCGGGGAAGTTCTTGCATCCAGTGGGATTGGTAGCTGTTAAGCTTATCGGGATCGAAGCCAGCCGGGGCTTTGATCACCTTATCGAGCGTGAAATTGTCCAGCAAAAACTCACGTGAGAGTATCTCGGTTTTGTCATCGAACGACCAACCTAGCTGAGCCAACGCATTGAGCAAACCGGCCGGTAGGTAGCCGATCTGTTCGTAGTACTGCACCATCACAGGGTTGAGCGTTTCGTCACTGACGTCTTGAAGATTTAAGCGGGGGAACACGCGGTCGCCGGCTTCGAAGAGCTTTTTGAATTTCGGGTTGTTGCGATATTTGCCGATGTCTCGCTTGGATAGTTTCTTCGACGTTCCTGGTGCAGTCACGAACGGAATATGCGCAAACGTGGGCGGTGTTTCACCGAGTGCTTTGTAAATCAGCAGTTGTGCGGGCGTGTTGGAAAGGTGTTCCTCGGCTCGGATCACATGGCTGATTTTCATCTGAGCATCGTCGACGACGGTTGCCAAGTTGTAGAGTGGCGATCCATCGCTGCGGGCGATGGCGGGGTCCGACATGATCGATAAATCCCACTCGACGTGGCCACGGACGAGGTCATCGACACTGATTTTCTCGTCACGCGGGACCAACAATCGAATCACATGATTCCGACCTTCCGCTTCATACTGTTCGCGTTCAGCGTCGGTCAGATCAAGGGACCGCCGGATGTTGAGTCGGGGACGCTTTTCTTTGTCGGCGAGTTCCCGATCTTCAGCGTTCTGCTCGGGCGTGTTGTAGTCACGGAAGGCATGGCCGTCGGCGAGCAATTTTTCCACAGCGGCTTTGTACAAGTCACCCCGCTGCGATTGAAAATACGGACCAAACTCCCCACCGGCTTCCGGACCTTCATCCCAATCCATGTCGAGCCAACGGAAGGCTTGGAAGATCGGTTCCAAGGCGGATTCGACGTGGCGTTTTTGGTCGGTGTCGTCGATGCGAAGAATAAATTGGCCGCCGTTAGCTTTGGCCCACAGCCAATTGAATAAAGCGGTCCGCATGCCACCAATGTGCATGTAGCCAGTCGGAGACGGTGCGAATCGCGTGCGAACAGTTGTCATGGTGAAATCGTCAGTTGAAGGACCACTCGGTGGGCGTGTGAGTCGGCCAGGCTGCGCCTGACGCGACTCGTTGCGGATTTTTTGAAACGGTCAGGCACAGCCTGACCGACACAATTCTAACTCGCGGCTTTTTTTGCATCCGCTTCGGCTTGGGCGGAGACTTCGGGGTTGGGGTCGGCGTCGCCTTCGACTTGGTCGAGCACCCACTTCACCGCGTTTTCGGTCGATTTGAGAAACCGTTTGTCGGTCCAGGTTTGGTTGTTGTGGCCGAGATTATTGTAGAAGATCTTGCCTTCGCCCCACTCACGACACCACGCCACCGGCACATGATACGGTTTACTCGGCTTGCATTTCGACATATCTAAACTCATCAGCACGTGCACGTTTTCCGGGACGAAGTTCTTGTACTGATAAATTTCGTCCTGGATCTGAAACTCCTCGCCGAACGGTTGCATGGCGGGATGTTCGGGATCATGAACGGCAATCGTGACATTGTTCCGAGAGTTCCACGGATGCCCAGCGAATGTGCCGCCAATCAACTCGCGGTACCAGGCGTGTTCGGGTTTGTCGTTGCGGTAGGTGTCGGTCGCGGAGTGAAAACCGATCACGCCGTGTCCCGGTTGTTTCAACCAATCGTTCAGAAAATACTCTTTCGCTTCGTCGCTGATGGGAAGCTCGCCGGTGGTGTAGAGCATCACGATGTCGTATTTCTTTAGGTTCTCCGGCGTGAAGTCCGTAGCGGCGTCTTGAGTGGCATCCAGCGTGAACAACCCCGTTTGCTGGCCGAGTTGTTTCATCGCGATTTCGGACGGCGACAACTCCTGCCCTTTGCGTTTCACCGAACCGTGTACGAAGCCCTTGCTTTGCGTCAAAAATAGCACGCGAGCTGGTTTTTCCGCAGCGGATGAAGACAGCGGCAACCCCAGCACAGTAGCCAACGCAACGGCCAACAATGAGCGACGATGGAACATGGATTTCCCTTTTTCGATTGATCTATACTCGGGGTGACGACGTTGACATGATAACGAGCCCACCGACTCAAACCAACGAAGCCAACCACCATGAATTCCGATTCCGCAATTGATTTTCAAGCCCACGGCAAATACCTGCGATTGCTACGCGAGAGCGGCTGGGAATACGTCGACCGTGTGGGCGTCACGGGGATCGTGGCGATGATTCCTGTCACTGACGACGGAAAGATCGTCCTCATCGAGCAATTCCGGGCACCGGTCGGCAAACGGGTGGTTGAGATTCCGGCCGGTCTGGTCGGGGACCAGCCCGGTTCGGAAACACCCGCGTTGGCGGCCAAACGAGAACTGCTCGAAGAGACCGGCTACAAAGCCCGTCGCATGAAGAAAGTCACCGAGGGACCACCGTCGGCGGGGCTGTCGACGGAAGTCGTCACCTTTTATCTAGCGACCGGTTTGACGAAAGTCGAAGACGGCGGCGGAGACGGTTCCGAAGACATCGAAATCCACGAAGTCCCGCTCGATGATATCGATAACTGGCTCAAACGCCGAGCAAAAGGCCGGTATATCGATCCCAAAGTCTACACCGGCTTGTATTTCGCCAAGACGGTGAACTAGACCGGATCAAGGTCGTCGGCGACTTCAATGGACGTGACACTCGTTTACAGAATCAAGCCGGTCCGGATTCTTGTGGGCGTCGCCAGTGGCGGCCGGTTTTGGCGAGGAGTTCGTCGGAGGCTTTCGGTCCCCAAGTTCCGGCGGGGTAGAAATTCGGTTCAAAGTTGTCCTGTTCCCAGTGGTCGAGAACCGGTGTGACAAATTTCCAAGCCGCTTCGAGTTCGTCACTACGAGTGAACAACGTCGAATCGCCTCGCAAGACGTCGAGCAATAACCGCTCGTACGCCTCAGGCATTCGGTTGCTGAATGCGTCTTCGTAGCAAAATTCCATGTTCGCCGGGTGAACTTGATATTGCATGCCGGGACGTTTGGTGGAGAACTTCAGCGAAATCGCTTCCTTCGGTTGAATACGGAACACCAACGCATTCGGCTGTGTGCCGACAACATCGCAGATGTCACCTTCACACTCCACGGTTTGAAAGAGGTGCTGGGGCGGTAACTTGAATTGGACCGCAATTTCAGTGACGCGTTTCGTCATCCGTTTGCCGGTTCGCAGATAAAACGGCACACCGGACCACCTCCAGTTGTCGATGTGAACTTCCATTCCAACGTACGTATCGCGGTTCGAGTTCTCATCGACGCGGTCTTCTTGACGATAGCCAAGCAAGGTTTCGCCGCCGATCGTGTTTTCGGTGTACTGCCCCGCAACGGCCCAGTCGTCGATGTTTTTCGATGGGGCTTCGAGTGCCTCGAGGACTTTAACTTTCTCGTCCCGGATGTGTTCTTGCAGGAATTGCCCCGGCGGTTCCATAGCGGTGAGGCAAAGAAGTTGCAACGCATGGTTTTGCAACACGTCTCGCAGGGCACCGGCGTGGTCGTAATATCCTCCGCGACCGTGTTCCATCCCCTGTGACTCCGCCACCGTGATTTGCACGTGATCGACGTGGTTACGGTTCATCAGCGGTTCGAAGATCGAATTGCCGAAGCGGAACATCAAAATGTTCTGGACGGTATCTTTGCCGAGATAGTGGTCGATGCGGTAAATCTGATCTTCTCGGAGCAGTCGACCGAGTTCCGTGCTCATTTCACGAGCCGACTCCAAATCGTGCCCGAATGGCTTTTCGATAACGACCCGCAGAACCTGCTCATCGTCGGCATTGGGGATCATGCCGGCATCGCTCAGGGCTTCGACGGACGGCACGAACAGCGAAGGTGCGGTGGCCAAATAGACAAGCCGCTTTCCGCGTGTGTCGGTTTCTTCTTCGAGCGATTCCACCCGTTGACGCAGCCGACGAAAATCTTCGGGGTCTTTCAAGTCGGTGCGTTGATAGAACAGTCGGCTGGCGAATTTGTCCCAATTTTCATCGCTATAGTCATCGCGCGCATCGCGGATGGCTGCCTGCATATCGCTGCGGAAATCGTCGTCGGATTTATCCCGCCGAGCGACCCCCACGATCGGACACCGATCTGACAAATACCCAGCGCTCCACAATTCATAGAGAGCAGGCAAGAGTTTACGAGCCGTCAAATCTCCGGTGGCACCGAAGATCAGAATTGTGGCGGCTTGACGATCGTCGGACATGGTCAATTCTCTCGGGAAAAATCATAGAAGGCGACGGTATTCTCGCGACTCTCGTGTCGGATTGCCAGCCCAAGCAGAGTGCGTCAAGATGGAGACTCATTGCGTCGGTTTTTCGTGAACGTCATATCAGGGACTTTTGAAAAAACGGGCGGAATGGTCAATTTTTGCGTATCCTCGCGTCAGGTTTTGACAATTGGTTACGACGGGAAAGCCCCGAGAACACCTCGTGAGTGAGTGAAATCGAAATCTTGGAAAGCCGTGAATTGTCATGACGCACTGGATTGTCTGTACGCTCCTGTTTGCACAGGCGGCTCCGACTGCGCCGGAAGTGGACGATGTGCCACCACCGGCCGCCGAACAGCAAGTCGCTCCAGAGAACCCCGCCCCCACCGATCAATCGGAACCGGCCGATAACGCGGAGACCGAACCCGCGGAAGAATCGGCTTCTGACGGTGTTCTCGGTGGATTGATGAATTCCGGTGCGTTGAAATTGCTGCTTGATGGCGGTTGGTTCATGCTGCCGATTCTACTGCTGGGAATTGTCGCGTTCGGTGTGATCATCGAACGCTACCGCAGTTTAAAAATGCTCAGCACCGATTCTTCCCAGCTCCGGAACAAAGTCCGAGCATTGCTCGAACAAGACCAACCCGAGAAGGCGCTGGAGTTGTGCGACCGGGAAACCGGCCCCGTGGCCGCCATTCTCGCGGCGGGTTTGCGGAAGTATGTTGTGCTGCGGCGACTCGGCTACGACACCGCCCGCATCGAGGAACAAGTCATCAAGGCGATGGACGACTACAGTGTTCATATCGTCGCTGCGTTGGAGAAACATCTCCCGATTCTCGCGACGGTTTCGAGTGCCGCTCCGATGTTGGGGTTCTTGGGAACCGTGTCCGGGATGATTGTGTCTTTCAACGAAATCAACGAACGCATCGGCGAGGAAAACATTGTGAAACTCGCCTCCGGCGGGATCAGTGAAGCCCTGCTGACGACATGTGCGGGGTTGATTATCGGGATTCCCGCGTTCATCGGCTTTAACTACTTCAACAGCGTGATCAATCGCTTCGTGTTGGATGTGGAAGAATCCGCCACGGAACTGATCGAAACCGTCTCACTGAACGAAACCCTCGCCGACCGCAACGGAGCGATCACCGAAAAGTCCGAAACGGATCTCGTCACATAACTGTTGGGGGCGTTGCGATGCACCAAGATCCAACGCTCAAATGCGGTGTGTCACGACGCACCCTTCGAACGGAAAACCAAAGAACAGCATGCGAATTCGGCGTCGAAACAAGTTGTTGGTGGAATCGCCCGCGAGTGCGACAGGGGACATTGCGTTTAATTTGATTGTGTTCTTCCTGGTGTGTGCGTCGGTCCAACCGGAGGGTGGCAAGGAGCAGAACATCCCCGGCAGCGAAACCGTCGAGCAGCAAAACGAACAGGAAAACCTGGAAGTCCGCATCAAACGAACCGTCCTGTTATACAATGGTGACCCAATTCAACCGGAGACGCTTCGACCGGCACTCACCAACAAGTTTAGTGCCGCTCGCACGCCGGAGGAGAAACTCGTCGTCGTCAGTTACGACAACGACGCGCCTTGGTCTCGGTATGTGGAGGTGTCCGAGATCATCGACACCGCCGGTGGCACCGTCGTGCTGCAAACCGAAGAAGAAAAAGAAGTTGATATCCCAGCCGAGTAAATCTGTCATCTGATTATCACATCATGAAAATTCGCCGTCGATCCTCAACCGCAGAAGTGCCGAGCATGGCGATGGGGGACATTGCGTTCAATCTGCTGATCTTCTTCGTCATCTTGGCCCGGGCTCAGGACGATAGCCATTTGCAGTGGCAACCAGCCAACGCGGCGGAGTTGCAAGCGGGACGGCAATCGCAAGTCAGTGTGGTGATCGACAAGGAAAGCCGGTTGTACCTCAATGGTGGTGAGATCGGGCTCGCGGCGTTAGAAGGCTCAATCAGTGGACTTCTCGGCGATGCCCCGAAAGGCGAACGCAACGTGCTTCTGAAGATTCACAAAGACGCGCTTGGTCAACGCTGGGGGCCAGTGTTGGAAGCCGTCGGGGCAGCCGGTGGCGAAGCGTTCCTTGTTCTCGAAGAACAGAAAACCGAATCCGAATAGCATTCCGTCCGCGAGAGTTTTTCCTGCGGACTGTCGGAGAAAAATATGGAACATACACGAGACCGACTCAGTGAACCGCCGACCCGCGGCGGAGTGGCGAACGATCTACAGAAACTTCACCGGAACGGAGCTGCTTCCGCGACCGAGTTGCGAGAGTTCCTCAGTTCGATTCAAGGGAAATCGCCGCAAGACGCGTTGGGGGCGGTCGCGGCGAGCGGATTAGTCCAGGCATTATTCCTATCGACGATTGGCTTCGTGCTGGTGATCGGCGTCTTCACCGTTGTGCCGTATCTGATGAGCGAACCCGCCGAGGCCGCATCGCAACAGGTGGAATCGAAAGCGGCGAACACTCCGGCCGCACCTTCGAAAGCACCAACAAACGATGCCACCGAAACGGCTGCATCACCTTCGGAAGCCCCCACGAACACCGCACCAACGAATCCCGCGGCATCGAAGCCCGACCTCGACAACGCGGCTCGCGTGCTTGGTATCGACGAAACCAAAGGCACCGATCCGGCCGACGCACCTGACTTGGACAGCATTCTCGATCGTTCGCTGGAATGACCGCGTGGCGGTCTTCTGCGTCTGCGGTGGATGCGAAGAATTTCAAGTTTGCTGACGTCCGCGAGACCATACTCGCACAACTGAATCCGACTCATGTCCGAAACCTCGAAGTCCCGCAACCAAATGATTCTCGCCGGCGTGTTTTTCGTCGTGTGGCTGGTCGCGGTCGCAACGTGGAAATACTTCACGCGACTCGCCGATACGCACGGCTGGGTTACCGGTGTGTATTGGGGGGTCTTCGCATCCACAGTTCCCATGGGGCTGTTTTGGTGGTGGCGAGTTCGTGAAACCGGTGTCGCGCGGCGTCGGGCGGTCGCCACTGTGATCGGACTGATGTGGTGGCAATTGAGTGTGTTCGCGGCTCACGCATTGGGTTGGGAGTGGATTCGCAGCCAACTGGCATTATGGGGCACGATCGGAACCTTCTTCGTCGGCTTGGCATGGATGATCTGGACGCTCGAACGAATCGAACGTCGCCATTGGCTCAACGCCCTGGAATCGGCAGACGAACCGCCAAAACGCATCTGGAACCCGCTCCGTCCGGATGCCTGGTTTTACGGGCGTCGCAGTCAGAAATTGAATCAATCGCTATCGGCACTCACGAGCTACATCGTGTTGTTCTTCGCCGGGTACATGTTGCTCACGCAGGTTGGTGGTTGCTCGGAAGTCTATGAAATGCCCGCTGGTGGTGGGCAACAGCAGCCGATCGCCCAGGTTGTCAAAGTGCAGAAGAAGATTCGGCAGAAGTTCGTCGTCAATCCGCTGTCGGCTCTGAAGTTCAAAGTTCCGCCGATCGACGAAGTGCAGGTCATCACGCAAGAACTGACGAAACACGCCTACACCGTTGGTTACGGTCAGGGTGAGGGAGCCGGTTTCGCAGGCGGCACACAGAAGGGCAAGGTGCGGTTTATTCGGTTGGAGTACTCCGGTGGCGACTGGAACCAGGATTTCGGCGTCGGAGCGGACCAAAATATTCTGATCGAATATGGTATCCGGACCGGTCAGAAGGTCGCCGCCAAAACCGAAGCTCGACGCGTCGCGGAACTCAAAAACTTTCCGATCGGCAAATCTCCGCCGATGGTCTTCCTCACCGGTCAGAAAAACATCTCACTCTCCAACAGCGAGATCAAAATTCTCCGGGAATATCTGCTCGACAAGCACGGTATGTTGTTCGTGGACAACGGCGGGAGTCGGCATTTTCACAATCAAGTTCTGCACATGATGCACCAAGTGTTGCCGAACGTGCGGGAGGTGCCGGTGCCGCTCGACGACGTGATTCACCGCATCCCGTACACCCTGCCCTTCCTGCCGTACGTCGCTCCGCACGGTGGGAAAGAGGCTCTCGGTTGGAAGGTCGACGGACGCTGGGTGTGCTATTACCATCCCGGCGACATCGCCGACGCCTGGGCCGACGACCACGCCGGTGTGAAACCGACCGTCTGGGAAGCATGTTACCAACTCGGCACGAACATCATCTTCTATTCGCACAGCGAATACGCCAAATGGCTCGCGGCCCGGAAAGATGAGTAGGCTCCCCAGACGATCTCATAGGATCGGACGTCGCCGACACGTCGGCGGTATGGATGTGCGGGACCGATTTCACTGGTATGTCTGCCACCATGTCAACACATTCGTATGCAGACTCCGACGTAAATACCGTTGTCGATTGATGATGAATTGCGTTATCCGTTCGCCTCGGTCAGTGAATATTGTACCACAGGTGACGACAACGGGACCGTTGAGCCAGTCCGTCGTCACTTCGCCAACATAGGTGTAACTATCACCGCAGATTTTCATAGCACAGTCAGTGATTGCTGCTTCCGGCTCGTGAAGTGGTGCAATGATCTCATTGATTTCGTCCAGTGTTAGCTGGTCAGGGAAAGGCGGCGGGGCCGTGCGTTGGTATGGTTCGGCGATTGCCGCTCCCAAGCACCATGGGGTGTCCGGTATTGGGACTGGCTGTGATTCATCGTCGACAACGAAGAACGGTGGTGCCTCGATTGTCGGAGGCGGAACTTTCAAAAACGTATCAAGCGTTTCATACGCAGGCGGTGTTTCGAAGAACGCTGCATCGCAACCGCACAGAATGCACAAGCAAATTGCAAACGCGATGGTCCTCATCGTTTGATCTCTTAGGCAGATTGCGAGTGTCTCTGTCGTTGGAACCACTTCGGATACCAACACGCCACCGCAGTTCCATCACACATCCGGCGCTGGTCGCCACGTCTCACAGTACCGTTCGCATCGGGCATTCGTTATCTTAACGGAATACTCTCATCAATTCCAAAGAGGTTCGAAATGTCGCGTTCGTTGCTGATCGTCCGGGGGGGCGGATGGTGTTGTTTGGGCTTTGTTCTGGGGGCATTTTCGCTCGGTCAAGTCGTCGCGGAAGATGCAAAAGTTCTGACGCAAGTGCCGGAAGTCGCTGCATCACAGGTAAAAGGCGAAACGGCCGAGCCGAATGATTCGCCCGTGGTCGACTTCAACCAAGGACCGAAACCAAAATGGATTTGGGGCGAAGGCAACGACAATCAAACGTGGTACTTCCGGAAAACATTCAGCGTGGACCGTGGATGGACCGGAACCATGATTGCGTCCTGCGATAACGTGATGACCGTGCATCTCAACGGCAAGAAGGTCTTCAGCAGCAGTGAATGGCAAACGCCGGAAACCCGCGAGATTGGCGCGATGCTCAAGCGGGGCGAGAATGAAATTCTCGTCGAAGCGAACAACGCTGGTGGGATCGCCGCATTCGCCATGAAATTGGTGCTGGGCAGCAAACGTGATCCCAACGCCGATCCCAAATACATCGTTACTGATGACAGTTGGACCGCCTCACGTCAGAAGAGTGGTAGCGATGCCGTCGCGGTGCGAACGATCGGGAAAATGGGCGATCAACCGTGGGGCAATGTGTTCTCGAAAACCGGGTTGGCGAGTAGTCAACCGCGGAACGTGTTTCAAACGCCACCAGGTTTTCAGGTCGAATTGTTGTACACAGTGCCGAAAGACGAACTCGGTTCCTGGGTGTGCATCACCTTTGATGAAACAGGACGTTTGATCGCGAGTGATCAAGGCGACAAAGGACTTTGCCGGATTACACCGCCACCGATCGGCAGCGATGAACCCACGAAAGTCGAACCATTGGATGTCAAGATGACGTCGGCTCAGGGGATGCTCGCTGCGTTCGGTCATTTGTACTGTTCCGTCAACGGTGGACCCGGCAGCGGGTTCTATCGGCTGACCGATACCGATGGCGACGACCAGTACGACGAAGTCAAAAAACTGCAATCGTTCCAAGGTGGCGGTGAACACGGACCGCATGCGGTTCGGTTGTCGCCAGACGGAAAATCATTGTTTGTCATCGCGGGGAATCACACCAACCCGCCGAAGTTCGATGCCTCACGCATTCCATCGAATTGGAGTGAAGACCTGCTGTTGCCGCGTCAATGGGACGCCCGTGGTCACGCTCGCGGCAAGTTGGCACCCGGCGGTTGGATTGCCAAGACCGACCGCAACGGCGAGACGTGGGAGATGTTCAGCGTGGGTTATCGCAATCCGTACGACATGGCGTTCAATGCCGACGGTGAACTCTTCGCATACGATGCCGACATGGAATGGGACCTGGGTTCACCGTGGTATCGTCCGACGCGGGTCAGTCATGCGATTAGCGGTAGCGAATTCGGTTGGCGAAGCGGTACCGGCAAATGGCCGACGTATTTCCCGGATTCCCTGCCGCCAGTTGTCGAGATCGGTCCTGGTTCGCCAGTTGGTGTGGAGTTCGGCTATGGCACCAAATTCCCGGCGAAGTATCAAAAGGCGTTGTACTTGCTCGATTGGACCTTCGGCACGATCTATGCCATTCATCTCACGCCGAACGGTTCCACTTATGACGGCGAACGCACGGAGTTTCTCTCTCGCACACCGCTGCCATTGACCGATGCCGCCGTCGGACCGGACGGTGCGTTGTATTTCACGATCGGTGGTCGCGGCACACAATCGGAACTCTACCGCGTGACGTATGTGGGGGATGAGTCCACCGAACCAGTTGAAGCGAAGAACCAGTCGAACGAGAACATGCGTGAAACGCGACAACGTTTGGAAGCGTTGCACCATCCTGGCAAAGTCAGCAAAGAAGATTTGGACTTCATCTGGTCGAATTTGGATAGCTCCGATCGATTCATTCGCTACGCCGCACGGGTTGCGTTGGAGCACCGATCGGTCGAGCAATGGTTGCCGAAATTGGATCAAGCCGATACTCCTGAGCAAGTCGTCTCGGCCGTCATCGCGTTGGCTCGACAAGGTGATCCATCACAAAAAGCGATTGCCGTGACCGCACTCACGAAGTTGAATCCAGGTGAGTTCGAGAAGGAACAAAAACTGGCGTACTTGCGTGCGTGGGCATTGGTCTTCATTCGTATGGGCGAACCGACGCAGCAAGTTGCTTCGGAGTTAGCGAATAAACTGGATCCGTATTTCCCCAGTGACGATTCCGATGTGAACCGGGAACTCGCACGGTTGTTGGTCTATCTGAATTCGCCGACGGTCATCACAAAAACGCTGAAGTTGATGGACAAGCCATTCAAACCCACTGCGGAACAGCGGGCGGATTTGTTGGCTCGCAACTCGCGGTACGGCGGCACGGTTGCTCAGATGATTGCCAACCAACCCGACCCGGACAAAGTCTTCTATGCGTTGGTGCTACGAAATCTGAAATACGGATGGACTTTGGAACAACGCCAAGCGTATTTCGAGCACTTGTCGAAACTCCGTGAGAAAAGTGGCGGGGCGAGTTACCAGGGCTTCATCGACAATATTCGTAAAGAGGCGTTGGAGAACACGACCGATGCCGAACGCGATGCGCTCGAACGCACCGTCGATCTGGAACCGCCATCACTCGAAGAACTCCCCAAGCCACAGGGACCGGGGAAAAACTGGACAGTCGATGAGTTGGTGCAAATGACCAAGTCCGGTTTGACCGGTCGCGATTTCGACCAAGGTCGAGCCATGTTCGCGGCGGCTCAGTGTGTGCGTTGTCACCGATACGGTGGCGAAGGCGGGGCCACTGGGCCGGATCTTTCCAACGTCGCCGGTCGGTTCGGTGGCAAGGATTTGGCCGAGGCGATCATCGATCCTAGTAAAGTCATTTCCGATCAATACCGTGAAATGAAGGTGTTCTTGTCGTCAGGACTGAGTTATTCGGGACGTGTCCTCTCCGAGGCAGACGGCAAAGTTGTCATCTTGACCGACCCGGTCGATATCTCAAAGACTGTCACTGTGGACAAAGACGACATCGAAATCATGACGCCCTCAAAAACCTCCACGATGCCCGCGAAATTGCTTAATGATTTGAATCGGGAGGAAGTTCTCGATTTGATGGCGTATTTGCTCTCACGTGGCAACCCGAACAATCCCATGTTCAAGAAGTAACGAAGCTTTGTCGAGTGCGTCGCGATACACCGTCTCTTCCAATCAATTCATGATCGTTTTGTGGTGCGTCACGACGCACCCGACGAAACTGTAGGAATTCGCTGATGAAAAAGAACCCCGTTAAACAACAGTTGCAAGCCGGGAAACCGCAGGTCGGGACTTGGTTATCGTTTGGCAATATCTTTGCCACTCGGTTGATGGCCCGCACTGGGTTTCCGTGGCTGACCGTGGACATGGAACACTCGCCGATTAGCTGGATGGAAGCGGGCACGTTGTTTGGCGTGATCGCCGATGCCGGTTGTGTGCCGATCTGTCGTGTGCCGAATGGCGATCACACCCACATCAAGCGAGCACTCGACGCCGGTGCAATGGGAATTGTCGCTCCGATGGTCGACACTGTCGAGCAAGCGAAGTCCATCATCGCGGCGACGAAGTATCCGCCGATTGGGAATCGGTCAGTCGGGGGCGGCATGCATGCGTTGAACTTTAGTGCTTCGGCGGGTGACTATTATCGGCATGCGAATGATGAAATCCTCGTCGTCCTGCAAACCGAATCGCCGACCGGTGTAGAGAACGCGGAGGAAATCTACAGTTTGCCCGGATGCGATGCGATTTTTGTCGGTCCGAACGACTTGCGAGCGCAAATGCGAACGCCAGATGGAACGGACCCAACTCCTGAAGCCCACGAAGAAATGATGCAGCGTGTTCTCGCGGCGGGCAAGAAGACTGGCACACCGGTTGGTTTGCACGTGCAAACGCCGGCCCAAGTCCAGCAGCGAATCGCCGAAGGCTGGCAATTCATTGCGTTGGCGAGCGAAATGAAAATGATGGTCAACGATGCCAGTCGCATGCTGAGCGAACTTGACATGGAACCAGCCACCAAAGATTTGGCTCGATACTAGAGCAGTCTACGTTTCACCGTAGCGGGTTCTGTCTCGTGGCAGTCGGTAAAACACTGAACTTAACGCACTCACCGCAGACACAGAAGACCGTATTACGGTCTAGAGTCATTGACTCTCGATTGTTGTGGGGCGTGTCTCGTGGAGGCCGGCAAACAATGGCCTCCCCAAGTCCAACCGCAGCACGGAAGATCAAAGTCCGTTCTGGACCGGTCTTCCAATACCCATCTCGCGGCAATTCGAAATTGACACTAATACTAAGCCTGGTAAACTTTAGCTAGCTATTGAACACGGGTGGACACTTTTGTGGATTATGACTTTGAAGAGAGTGTCGGGTATTGGGTGACGGTAACTGCGTTGTCGTATCATCGGGTACTCAATGCGGAGTTAGCGCCGCATGACATCACGTTTCGACAGTCGCAAGTGCTTGGATGGCTGGTCTTGGATGGGCGACTGTCGCAAAGCGAATTGGCTTGTCGAATGCAGATCGAGCCGCCAACGTTGGCGGGCATTGTCGATCGAATGGAGCGAACGGGATGGGTCACTCGCACGAGCTGCCCCGACGACCGACGCAAGAAACTCATCCAACTCACACCAGCGGCGGAACCCGTTTGGGAAATCGTCGCTCAGTGTGCCCGCCGAATTCGAGCCCACTCGACGCAAGGACTGACCGAGGAGCAAGTCGCCACACTCCGAGACTTGTTGCGAGTCGTCCACGCGAACCTGAATCACCAACCATCGGATCCTCCGCTATGAGACCACGCGCTTCCATCCGGAACTGTTCCTGCCTCGCCTTTCCGATTCTGCTTGTCGTCTTGTTGGGCATCACCTCGACGGCGATGGCTCAGAGAACTGTTCGGGTCATCCTTTCCCCGGTTCAACGTTCTTCAATTCGATCGGAACAAGCCTTTGTGGGTTCCGTGATGCCAGAACGTCGCGCCGTTGTGGGAAGTGCGGTGGACGGCCGGGTGGTCGAGTTTCCTGTGGAGGAAGGAGATCGAGTTGAAAAAGGTGGAACGCTGGCACAACTGCTGACCGAAACCATTTCGCTCGAGTTGACGGCTGCCAAAGCGGAACTCGAAATGCGACGCGAAGAACTTCAAGAACTGAAAGCCGGTTCACGTCCGGAAGAAATTGAGCAAGCTCGAGCCCAAATGGAGGCGGCCAAAGCGGTTTTGGAATTGGCGGAGAGTCGGAAGTCGCGAGCTCAAACCTTGTACGCTCGCAACAGCATCTCTGAAGATGAATTGCTCCAAGCCATCTCGGTTTGGTCGGCGGCTCAGGAGACCTTCAACGAACGCAAAGCCGGTCATGTTTTGGCCGTTGCCGGACCGCGAAAAGAGAAAGTCGCTCAGGCCGATGCAATGGCCCGCATGCAAGAAGCAGTGGTCCAAAAGCTGTCGGATCAAATTAAGAAGCACACGATCATTTCCCGGTTTGACGGTTACGTTTCTGCCGAGCACACCGAAGAAGGACAATGGGTCAACCGAGGCGATCTCGTCGCGGAAGTTGTGGCGTTGGATCGGGTGGATGTAGTGGTGAATGTGCTCGAAAGTCATGTGCCGCATTTGCAAATCGGGGGTGCGGTGGAAATTGTCGAAGTGCCCGCCCTCGGACGATCGTTCCGAGGCGAGATTGTCAGCATCAACCCGCAAGGTGATCCGCGTTCGCGAACATTTCCGGTGAAAGTGCGGGTGGAGAACGAGATTGTCGATGGTCAACCGGTCATCAAAGCGGGCATGCTGGCGAGAGCCTACTTGCCGACGGGTTCACAGCACGAGGGGTTGCTCGTTCCTAAAGATGCTCTGGTGTTGTCGGGAAATCAGCGATCCATTTTTGTTGTGAAGCCGAACAAACCCAGTAAGAACGGGGAGCCACAAACGGGAACGGCGGTCGCGGTTCCGGTGGAAACCCATGCCGCCCGCGGCGTGTTCATCGAGGTCAAAGGAGACGTCAAGCAAGATGACTTGGTCGTCGTCTTGGGAAATGAACGCCTGCGACCTCGTGGACCGAACGAAGTCATTATTGTCGATACGGTCGACCCGACGAAGGTGGGCCCATCGACATCGATTCGATCGGCAGTGACGTCAGACTGACTTTGCGGAACGCGACGGTTCGTTGTGACCGACGCTCAGACGCGAACGGCTCAAACGGGGGAAGCAAGCGAGTTGAACTCGGCAGTGATGCTCGTTTCGCAAGTGAGTCTTTGATCTCTAACAACCGGTTGCCACGACTCAGCAACTGATGACTTCGTGTGTGAGTGACACGAGGTGGATGAGTTTTGGCGGCGTGGTCTTAATTCTCAACTCTTGGTTTCAAGCGGTGCGATATGAACTTGATTGGTTCGTTTGTACGCAGTCCCGTCAAAGTTTCCGTCGGCGTGCTGCTGCTGTTGCTATTCGGCTATGTGGCTCTCGATCGGATGCCGATGCAACTGACGCCGGAGGTGCAAACGCCGACGATCACCGTCGAGACGCGATGGCCGGGAGCCAGTCCGCAGGAGATCGAACGCGAAATTGTGCTCGAACAGGAAGAGCAACTCAAAAGCGTCGAGGCGGTCACGAAGATGACGTCGGAGAGCAGCGATTCCTCTGGCAAGATTACGTTGGAGTTCCTCGTCGGGACGGACATGGATAAAGCCGTCGTCGATGTCATCGGGCGATTGGAGCAAGTTCCTAGCTACCCCGAAGACGCCGACAAACCGATCATCAGCACGTCGAACGCGGCCGACCGACCGATTGCTTGGTTTATTCTGAGTGCACAATTTCCCAATCCCGAAGACATTCGGAAAATGCAGCAAGATCACCCGGAAATGAGTGAGGAATTGGATCGGGTGCTGCAGGCTGCCAATCCCGGCTTGGCAACGCTGCGGTTGCGAATCATTGCTAAAAAGCATCCGGAAGTGAAAACACTACTGCCGCCGGAAGATTTGGACGTCACCAAACTCAAGCGATTCGCGGAAGACGAAATTGAAGCCCGATTCGAACGGGTGTCCGGGGTGTCGCAGTCCAACGTGATCGGTGGTCTGGAAGAAGAATTGCAGGTCGTTGTGGACCCCCACAAACTAGCGGCCCGGAACCTGACGATTGCCGATGTGCGGCAAGTCTTGCGGGGGCAGAACACCGATGTTTCCGCCGGGGACTTCTGGGAATCGAAACGGCGTTGGGTGGTGCGAACCCTTGGGCAATTCCGCACGCCCGAGCAAGTCGAGCAACAATTGTTAGCCAACGATGAAGGTGGACCGGTCTATGTTCGCGATGTGGCCCAAGTTCGGTTGGGGTATCGCAAGCCCGACGGCTTGGTGCGACGATTTGGTGAGTCGAGCATCGCGGTCAACTGCTTGCGGGAAACCGGGGCGAATGTTCTCGATTTGATGGAAGGACTGCGAGTCGTCAATCAGGAACTCAACGAAGGCATTCTGAAAGATCGTGGCTTGGTGCTGACTCAGGTCTACGATGAAACCGACTACATTTACTCCTCCGTCGATTTGGTGCAGGAAAACATTTTCATCGGTGGCGCACTCACGATGATTGTGTTGATGTCGTTCTTGCACCTCGGCGTGCGAACGCTGCTGGTGATTCCTGCGATCTTGGCCACGGGATACTTGGCGGCGTTTTGGTCTCCGTGGTTTTTTGTCGTCTGTTTGGCCCTGATTATTGGGTCTGGTTTTTGGTTTGCTCGTGGTGCACTCGTCGTTGGTTTGGCAATTCCGATCAGTATCATCGGGACGTTTTTGATTTTGGGGGCACTTGGTCGATCGCTCAATGTGATTTCACTTGCGGGGCTGGCGTTCGCGGTTGGAATGTTGGTCGACAACGCCGTGGTGGTGCTGGAAAACATCTTCCGCCGGTATTCTTCGCTCGGCGAGAAACCGATGGTCGCCGCGGTTCGTGGTACGCAAGAAGTTTGGGGAGCCGTTGTGGCTTCCACATTGACTACCATTGCCGTGTTCTTGCCGATCGTGTTTGTGCAAGAAGAAGCGGGCCAGTTGTTCCGCGACATCGCGTTGGCAATTAGCGGCGCGGTTGCGCTTTCGATGTTGGTTTCCATGACAGTGATTCCGACAGCCTCGTCCCGATTGTTCGGCGGACGTGATGCGAAGATCGACGGTCTTGGCGGTTCTCTGGATTCCTTCGACGACGCCGACCCGATTGCGTCTCGTCACTCGCATAACGAATCGCTGATTGTCTCCGGAGTTAACAAAGTCGGTGGCTTTTTCGTCCAGCAAGTTGTGGGGATCAACGATTGGATTCAACACTCGTTGATACGGCGATTGGCAACCATTGGCATTTTGGTCGGGGCGGCCGTGGCCCTCAGTTGGGTGTTGTGGCCGAAGGTGGAGTACTTACCAACAGGGAACCGAAACCTTGTCTTCGGGATACTCATTCCGCCGCCGGGATACAACCTCAATCAAATGATGGAGATGGGTGAAACGGTTGAGCGGGAACTCCGTCCCTATTGGGATACCGATGCCAAAAACGCTGAGGAAGCCGGTTTGGATTTCCCCGTGATCGGTGATTTCTTCTTCGTTGCTCGCGGTCGTCAGGTTTTCTTGGGAATCCGGGCTCGCAATCAGGACCAGGTCGGCAAATTGGTGCCGTTGGTTCAGCGGGTTGGCTCCCAACTTCCCGGCACGTTCGCGGTGGCCAAGCAGTCCAGTTTGTTCGAGCAAGGGCTGACCGCCGGTCGAACAATTGATATTGAAATCACGGGGCCGGAACTGAAAACACTCGTCGGAATGGGTGGGCAGATTTTGGGGGGGAATCCCAACATCGGTTTGAATCCGATTGGGCAAATTATCAAAGTCGAACGTGTGGTCAATGGTGAAACCATTACAGAGTCCGCACAGGCCCGTCCGGTACCGAGTTTGGATTTGTCATCACCCGAAGTTCATATCGAACCCAAATTGACGCAAGCGGCCGAAATGCAGATTTCGACTTCGGACCTGGGTTACGCCGCGGATGCCCTCATCGACGGTGCCTACGCTGGTGATTACTACATCGAAGGTGACAAGATCGACTTGACGATCGTGGGCGACGAGACCCGAGCCGACAGCGTACAACGGATTCGCGGACTACCCGTCGCCACGCCGATCGGACAGGTTGTTCCATTGGAAGCGCTCGCCACGATCGAGATGAGCAGCGGACCGGAACAAGTCAATCACCGGGAACGCCTACGGGCGATCACGATTGAAGTTTCCCCACCGGCAGAAATGCCTCTGGAAGATGCGATGGAGTTGATCAAATCGCAAGTCATTGCTCCGCTTCGTGAGAGCGGACAACTCGAAGGTGGCTACCGGGTCAACTTGGCGGGAACCGCTGACAAACTCGACAGTACATGGAAAGCGTTGCAGTCGAACGTAATTTTGGCATTGTTGATCACCTATTTGCTAATGGCGGCGTTGTTTGAATCTTGGATTTACCCGGCGGTGGTGATTCTGAGTGTGCCGTTGGGAGCGGTCGGCGGGATCATCGGTTTGCAGTTGCTCAATGTGTGGTTGGCATTTACAGGGCAACCGACACAGATGCTCGATGTGCTGACGATGCTGGGGTTCGTGATTCTGATCGGCACGGTGGTGAACAACCCAATCCTGATTGTGCACCAATCGCTGAACCTGATGCGTGAAGAAAACCTCCCGCCTCGGCAAGCGATTCTCGAAAGTGTTCGCACGCGGATTCGGCCGATCTTCATGACGACCACCACAACCGTATTGGGCCTATTGCCGCTGGTGCTCTTCCCCGGTGCGGGGAGTGAACTCTATCGCGGTTTGGGGAGCGTGGTGCTCGGAGGGTTGGCATTGTCGACCGTATTCACTCTCTTCCTCGTGCCAACTCTATTCAGCGTTGTCATGGAAACCCAAAACCGAATGTTCGATTTGGTCAGAAGCAATCGCGATGAACCATTCGATCAATCCGAACCAGCGGTGCAAGAACCAGTGGGGGTGAACTGACGACGGATCACGCGGCCAAACTGGTTATGACAACCCTCCGGCGGCAAGTTGCTGTCTGCGCTACCGGAGGGGAGATCATTGGATGCTACTCGATCCGAACGCGTGTTTCAGTTTCAACTTCCGAATGGTCGCATGCCGTCGAAGCCGTTGTAGACCATGCGATTTCGGCCGGTGATCGAGTTGCAGAAGAACAAGGCGTCGCCGATTTCGTCGTCATCACTCATTCTGAGGCTGAGTAATTGATCGAAATCGTTGCCATTGATGAAACCGGAGTCAACAACTTCATCGAACACCTGATCGAGTGTGGGATCGTTGTTGTTGATCAGGCAGAGTCGGTTGGCTCCACTGCGGGAATTCCAGGCGAACAACTCGTCCACGCCGTCTTGGTTCAGGTCACCGATTGAGACGTGTGTGTAGGCGTTGCCGTTAATTGCCGTCGAGTCGATGACGTTCGTCGAAATCGCCCCGGAAATGACCGATCCGCCGGGTGTGCTGGGCGTCAACTCGGCGACTCGGTTTCGGCCTGTTTGTAGGTTGACGAAGAGAATGTCATCCGAACCGCCAGCAGCGAATTGGCCGACGAAGATTTCTTGGAAGTCATTCCCATTGATTGCTTGCGGGGAAATCACGTTCGTCTGGATTTCCCTAGTGACGGTCGATTCCGATGTTGAACCAGCATCCAGACGGATGAGCCGATTGCCTCCTGTCCGTGGGTTCCACAGGAACAGGTCTTCAACGCCCCCTTGGTCGAAGTCACCCTTCACCACTTCTTGGTAGGCATTACCGTTGATTGCGGTCGGTGCGACAATGTTTGTTTCGACAACCGTGCTCAATTGACCGAAGGAACCGGAATCGAGATGAACGATCCGGTTCCGTCCCGTACTGGGATTCCAGAAGAACAAGTCGCTGCCGCCGGTGTTATCGAAATTCCCGCCAACGACGGTGCGAAAATCGTTGCCATTGATCGCTTGCGGCGAGATGGGGTTTGTGCGGATGGCACCGTTACCGAGAATAATCCGATTGGTTCCCGTCCGTGGATTCCACAGGAACAAATCATCATGAACACCCTGCTCCGTTGCGGAACCATCGAAATCCCCGGTGACGACGATCTTGAAATCGCGATCCATTCGCTGTGATGGAATGGGTTCATTGCGGAGATTCTCAAGCTGCGTCGAGTTCTGCAATGTACGGCTAAAGAAGATGTTGTCCTGGAGACCGGCGGCTGACGTATTGCGTTCGATCACGTCCGCTAAAGTTGTCGACTCGATTTCTTCCAGCAACCCGCCTGTGAAGATGTTCTGATACCAAAACCGATCGCCATCACGGAGCCGCTCGAATTGGTCAACGAGAATTGTGTTGAGCAGTTCGCCGACACTGGAACCGGGCAGATGATCTTCGGCCAATCCTCCGACCCACAGGTCGATTTGGTCCACATTTTCGTAAACGCTGGCGAGGGCGGCTTGCGTGTCGGGATCGGAAGAAACGTCCGCGAAACTCGTGACTGGTGATAGCCCAAGATCGATTCGCGTCTGGTTGTAATCCGCCAAACCGTGATCGCGTCCCCGCTGAATGTTCAGCGATGCCAAGTCGAATCCACCGGCTCCGGGAGGTCCGAACAGGAAGTTGCGGATGTCGTCAATGACCTGGCTGTCGAGTTCCTGGGCCAACTGAAACGAGGCACCCACGAGGAGGCTGTCGATACCGTTGTCGCCCACGACGGATGGTGTGAAGAAAGCGTCTCGGAGTTCGATGTTACCTTCGTCGGCAACGCTGCCATCGTTATTGAGGCGTTGCAGTTCCGATGAAAGCAAGCTGTGTCCGAGGCGGTAGGCGGCCGTCGAGAAGCTATTTGCGATCGACGGATCGACATTCGGGTCGTAGCCTTGATAATCGTCAATCGCATTTTCTCCCAGCAATGCGGGGAGGAATTCGTTGAACGTGATGGCCTGAATTTCCGCCGTGACAATGGCTCGTGCCTGCTGATACAGTTCTTCGTCGGAAAGACTGCGGTCCTGCCGAGCAAGTTCGTCTGCAATTCGGTTGTGCTCACGGACCCAGACAGTGTGAATCGAGGTCAGAACCGCATTTTCGTTGGCTCGAATATCACCAGCGAGGAAGAACTCGGGGCTTTCGCCACCGCCGTTGTGGAATCCATTCACGTTGTACGGGAGCAGATCACCTTCGCTCGTTTTTAGCTTTCCACCCGAGAACGTTCGCAACTCGTTGGCGAGATCAATGTCCGACCCGTAGACGTTGGAGGCATCAATGTAGGTTGTGATTTGGTTGATTTGCTGACGGATGCCATTCCCGTCGATTTCGTAGATGGACCGCGACAGATCAATTTGAGCGGTTCCCGTGCCGAACGGATCGAAAAGCGAATCACCCGTGGGAACCTTGATCGGATAAGGTTCGAGAGGGTCCGCCAATTCGGTGAGACTGATATCGTGATCAAGGAACTGGCCCCACACCCAAACGTAGTCAGTGAGATGCCGATCGTTGATCGTCGAACCTGTTTGAGATGCCACGGCATTGCTGATAGCACGCGGGCTCGGCCGATCCTCACCGGCCGGGGTTCCTAGCCCGTCGGCGTACCCAACGGATGTTTGTCGGATCAACGGTGTGTCGGTGGAACCGAGTTCAGGATTCTCGACGTTGTTCCCAACCCCGTCAATTGGGGCGAACTCTGTCAAATCACCAACCGACGAAACGGCCGAGAGCAGCACGCGGTCTTCGACCGTCTCCACTTGTGCAATGTCGATTTTCTGATGGCGCGCACCAGATCGTTTTTGTGGACGAGGCATGTTTGAAGCTCTTCTGAACTTTGGAGTTTCGCAATGTGGGGTTCGCTCGAACGCGACAGGCGGTCTCCAATACGCGTGAACGATTCCTTGTGAAACGCGAGGTCGGGGATCCGTTCAACACGCATTTCAGGGATACTTGCAGTTCGGCAAATGCGATTTTTATCGGCAGGCCAGCAAATATACACTAAAAAGAGGGCTTTGGTGTAGCCAGTGTTTTAGGTTGAATGGATATTACAGGGGGAATGCGGGGAGGAAAACACTTTCATCGGTCGCATGTGTTCGATTCCCTCGGCTAACATTGCCTAATGTGCGGAATTTGCGGATAATGACGATTCAGTCGGCCAGTGACGGCTCTATTTTGCGGGCAAGCAGGCAATTTGCCGCCCGGTTTTTGCGATAGGATTTCTCGTACTCATGGCGAAAGCACATCCCACTAGTACTCCATCCGGAAGCGGAACGACATCTGGACAGCAATCCGAGAAATCTGCGGATTCCGAGGACACCCAGAAGTCGAAATCCGGTGAGCTGCGGGAAACGATGGAATCCATCGTGGTCGCGTTCATTTTGGCGTTTCTGTTTCGGACCTTTGAAGCCGAAGCGTTCGTGATCCCAACCGGGTCGATGGCACCGACCTTGCGTGGGCGTCACAAAGAAGCCGATTGCCCGCAGTGTGGTCATCATGTGGTTGTCGGTGCGTCGGCCGAAGTCAACAACGATGGCTATTTGTATGGCCGCAAATCGCCGAATGGTTTGATCGAGGGAACTCGCCGGATTCACGACGTCGTTTGTGACAATTGCCGGTATCGGTTCAGTATGTATGACAAACCGGCGTTCAAGGGCGACCGGATTCTCGTCAATAAATTTCCCTTTGAACTTCGCGGACCCGACCGTTGGGACGTGATCGTTTTCAAGTATCCCGAGAAACCCACGACCAACTACATCAAACGCCTTGTGGGACTTCCGGGCGAGAAAATTCGGATTCAACAAGGCGATGTGTACGTCAACGATGCCGACGACGGACCATTGCGGATTCTGCGGAAGGACGACCCCGACAAGCAGCGGGAGTTGCAAATTCTTGTCTACGATAACAATCATTCCTCCGAGGCTCTCCGTGCTGTTGGCTGGCCGGAACGCTGGGGGGGAATGACACGCGGTGACGATGGCCGAGCGATCGCTGGTTGGATCGACGACCCCACAGGCTGGAAAATGGACCCGGTGGATCGCAGTTTCGTCGTCGATGCGACCGACGGGCAGGCGACGTTACGGTATCGCCATTTCGTACCGCAACAGTCTGATTGGCAAGCCATCGCGGACTCCGGTGACAACCTGCAATTTGAATGGCGAACCCCGCCTGGTCTGGCAGATCGTGACTTCGGTGGGGATGAGTCTTCGGAGAACGTCATCAATCTCCGCGAGCGTCTCAAACTCGTCACCGACTACTGCGGATACAATGCGTTCACGTTGGAAGAATACGGAAACCACGATGGCGAAGGGCATTTCTGGGTCGGGGACCTGACGGTTTCGATGGATGTCGTTGTCGAATCGGCCAACGATGGTGCGGAACTGTTATTGGAATTGATCGAGGGACGGCGGCGTTATCGGTGTCGGATCGATCTGTCGAACGGAAAAGCCACGCTTTACTATCCGGACGATCAGAGCCGCGATGAGTCCGAGGTCGTCACGCTCGGATTTGCGGAGACCGACGTGATCGGTACGGGAGCGTGGGAGATCACCTACGCGAATGTCGACGACCGAGTCTGCTTGTGGATCGATGGCGACTTGGTTGAATTTGAATCGGCGGGTGAAGTCGAGTTGGTCGACGGTGAACAAGTCGGTGCATATCACCCGGTGGGTGGGTTGCGAACTCGCACAGTGCCGACGGAAGCCGATCTTTCGCCGGTCGGTGTGACGGTTCAAAACGCAGTTGCCAAGGTCTCGAACTTGCTGCTCGAACGCGATATCTACTACCGAGCCGATTTGTTCGTTGGGGAGAAAGAGTCAACGAGTAACGTCCGCGATCTCGATTTTCTTCAATCCCAGCCAGAACAATGGTTCGATCTTTATCGCGACTTGGTGGGTGAGGCCATCGAGTTCGATCGGCTTGATGAAGATGAATTTTTCGCGATGGGCGACAACAGTCCGCAAAGTATGGATAGCCGACTGTGGCCATTCGATCGAGACTGGATGTTGCCAGGGGATCGTCGCCCGCTGAATCGGCATGCGGTTCCGCGATCCGCGTTGGTCGGCAAAGCGTTCTTCATCTACTGGCCGCACGGTGTACCGTTCGGCAATGACGGAAACGGTTGGGGCATTCGGGACCATCGTGCGGTGAAAGACAACGGAGATCACTTCCCTTCTGGCGGAGCGATTGGAAAAACGGACTATCCCAGTTTTCGGGTGCCGTTCTATCCCGATTTGTTCCGCATGAAACGGATCCGTTGATGCCGACCCGAAACTACGGCCTGCATGTTTCGGCAATTCGATCTTTGCAAACTTCCTCGAAGTTGAGACAATACCGAACCGGAACGTAACACCCCGCGAATCAGTTCCCATTCGTCACGGAGGACGAACAGATGGCATTGTTGAAATGCAGTGGTTTGGTGAAGGACTACCCTGGAAAACGGGCGGTCGATGGAATTGATTTCACCGTCGAAGAAGGCGAAATCGTGGGGTTGCTGGGCCCGAACGGAGCCGGGAAAACAACGACCTTCCGCATGTCTTGCGGTTTGATCACACCCACCAAAGGGCAAGTGTTTTTGCAGGGTGTCGAAGTAACCCGTTGGCCGATGTTCCGCCGAGCACGACAAGGAATGGGATTTCTGCCACAGGACGACAGCGTCTTTGGCAAACTCACTGTTCAACAGAATATACTGGCCATTCTTGAGTACCTGAAACTCAAACGTAAGGATCGGTATCGCGAGGTGGACCGGTTGCTGGAGCAGTTCGGTCTTCAAGACAAGAAACCTCGGATTGCGTCGACATTGTCCGGGGGAGAACGCCGACGGCTGGAAATTGCCCGCTGTTTGGCGAGTCGGCCGCGACTCATCCTGCTCGACGAACCGTTCACTGGGATCGATCCGGTGACGATCAACAGTATTCAGGACATCATCCGCGATCTGCGCGATTCGGGAATTTCCATTCTCCTGACAGACCACCGCGAACGCGAAACACTGACCATCACGGACCGAAGTTACGTCGTCTGTGCTGGAAAGATTCTCGTTAGCGGGGATGCAGCGACGGTGCTGAACGACCCGCTCGCCCAGCAAATGTACTTCGGGACACGATTCGACGGCGAATCGATCATCAAAGAAAAAGCCAGTTTTCGTATCCCCGGCCAAAAGCCCGAGAACACCACGACGCCAACCAAAGAACTCGACGCCGCTTAATCCGCGTTGATCGAACGGCTGAACTTGCCGAAACAATGGCTCTGCCGCAGGAAGAGGGTTTCAACGACGAGACGGATTCTTCACTTCGTCTAGTCGTATCCCAACGGAGCCGGTGCCGGCACGGGCGAAGCGTCGAACTCGACCGATTCCCTATCATCGAATTCACTCGGCAACGGTGCTGGCACGTCTTGCCGCGTCTCGTCTGATGGAGTCGGTGCGATGGGGGTTGCCGCGCGAGCAGCTTGAACTGCCTCCCATTGCTGCAACAAGATCTGCTGTGTTTCTTGCAAGGCAGCGGGAATCCTATGGACCCGCCCGTGCGTGATCCGAAGTGCTCGCAGGGTATCGGTCTCCGGTTCTCGTGCACTATACGGTGGCACGACGAGGTCGCCGATTTCTCGATCGCAAAATTCGCCCAGTCGACCGTAGACCGTGTGGATGGTGACCCTCGGATTGTAGGGCAGTTGATCGAGTCCCTGCAGAACGCTACTCGGTTCGGTCACGTTCAGAATGCTTGACGGGATAAAGAACGGGGACCGCAAGATTCGGATCAACGGACCATTTCCGTATCGAGTCAGATCCGGTTCCCGAATGATGCCGGGGTTCTTCTGGACCAGTTCTTGGAAATACTGCGTGGTCGTTCTTAGTTCCCCTGCCAGTGCCAACGCGATACAACGGACGCCCGCTTCCGGCAAACCAGTTCCGCGATGCGGAGTTGCGAAGAAAACCGCGCGGGTGATGAAGGGTTGTGCCTCGTAGAAGAACTGCCGGTGGAAGAACCGTTTCATCTTCTCGCTGCCCCGAACTTGTGGCCATGGCACATTGCTGAAGCGATTCCAGAGGGTGCTACCGCTATCTGTGATTTGCATCTTCGTGATCAAACCACCCATGCTGTGACCCAGCATCACCATATTCTGCAAGGCAACATCAGTTCCCTCGGGATCGAACTCTTCGACGGCTCTTCGCATTTTGGACCGTAAGTTCGCCGAAGATTGTGGAACCGGCATCGAGGTGGGATAGAAGTACGTCCATAACTCGAAGTGTTCCATCATCCAAGGATCGGAACGGATGAAGTTTGCGATCTCCGTCCATGTCCACGGATAGGACAGAAAGCCGTGAACCATGATGATCGGAATGCGGCCGGGTTTGTGGGGTTCCAGCATGTAGAGACGTTGCTGATCTATTGCTCGGTCCGGGTGCAAATACGCTCGGACGACGTTGTGCTCGCCTCGGGCGAGTTTCCTGCTCATCGTCAATGCGACAGCCGCGTGCTTCGTCAGCGGCCAGACATTCTCCGCGACTCTGACCCCACTATGACGGAGGACATCATGAAGTTCGACAGCCGGTCCAAGCGGTGAGTGATCTTTCTCCGATGTCCCCAGCAGTTCGTTCGAGCCGACAAGCCACCGGAGATCCGGACGCAGCACAATTGTGAGTGCGTAAACATGCTCATCGAAAAGGTATTCTTCCGTGGGATCGGATGGGTCACGTACGTGTACGGCCGCCATCGGTGCACCGACCCCGTCCACTTTGTAATCGGAATTGATATCGTCGACCGGAACGTCCGCAACTGCGTACAAACGGTCAATTTTCCCAGGCTGCCATTCCAACCCAAAGATCTCAACCGGCACGGTTTGCCAGCCCATTGGCGTGCTGACGGTCAATCCCTTGGTGGGATGAAATCGCCCGGTCTTGAAGCCGACTTCCAGGCAGACTCCAACCGCCTCGTTGTAGATTCTCAAGCATTGTGAGCCAACGCACGGCGACGGTTCGAGCGCGAATTGACCGTACCAAGCATACGTGGCTGCTAGATACGCATGATCGACGGCAATTTGCTTGTTGTGCTCGGCGGCCTGCTTGGCACGCCATAACAGATGCTTCGCGAGTTTCCCCGCAGTTTCCGCGCTCGGTTGGTTCTGAAACTCGGTTTCTTTGAGAGACCGTTTCCAATCGCACGTGGCGGAATCGCAGAATCGTGAGAGCCAGGAACGTTCGGTGGATCTGACCTGGGCATGGCAGACCGACGGACTGATGAGGTTCCACAATCCTATTAGGACCGTGAAAATCAGGACCGTTTGCGGATCAACTTGACTTCGAATGCGTTCCATGCGGGACTCGAAACGGACAAAACCAGATGACCACCACAACTTCCACCGTTAGAAGTTGCTCCAGTCGTCAACGTCGTCCAGTGGCACGTATCGACCGGACGACTGCGGAAACTCGATTCGCGATGACACTTTCCCAACGCCGGAAGATCAATTCTCCGTGATGCAAAATATAGGCAACTTAGGAACTTCCGCATTGGTGCGGTTCGTGTCATTCGTGATACGCCGCCGCGTTGGTGTCGACCAACGTCTGAATTTGCGTTAGCAAATCGCGAACAAGTTTTTCGTCTTGTGCGATTGCCGCATTTTCGAGTTCGCGAGCAAGTGGGCTAAACTCCGGCCAACCGACGGTTCCAGCTGACCCAAGCAACCAGTGAGCAATCGACTTGAGTTCACTCCAGTCTCGGGCATCGACGGCCTTGTTCATTTCGTCGAGTTTGCTCGGAAGACCAGCGAGATAGTCTCGGCGGATCGTCTGGAATTCGGGATCGTCAGCAAATGCATCCATCGGGCTGGCTGCAACCGGTTTGGGGGCTGGTTCGGAGACGGCCGGACCGGCAAACATTTCAATGACAGTCGAGAGTTCCGTCATCGCCAGCGTCAAACCGTCTTCGTCTTGGGTGTCGAGGCATTCCCCGACGGTCCTCGTTGTCTCGACGAGATCGTCCAAATCCATTTCGCTCGCGGCTTCGTGAAGACGAGCATTGAGCTCGGTTAGCCGTTCGATCTCTTGGGCTTGAAATGCACAAGTCATGAGTCGACCGTGCGTCCCAATGTTCCTCATCAAATCCTCGATACCAATTTCCATCGACAACTCGACATCATCGGTTGAAGGATCACGAACATCGCGTGAGGTCGTTAAGTTCTGAAGGACGTCCGACAACGTATTCATCAGGGCATCCAAGTCCACCGGCTTCGCGATGAACTGTGAACAACCCGCTTCCAAGCACTTCTCCTCATCACCCCGCATGACACTCGCAGTCAGGGCGAAGATGGGAATCTCCAAACCGGCATCGCGGAGTTTTCGCGTGGCTGTATAACCATCCATAACGGGCATTTGCATGTCCATCAGAATGACATCGAATGAACTCGACAACGCCTCATCGACAGCAATCTGACCGTTCTCGGCTTGGACAACTTCCAATCCAGCGCGGGATAGGACCAATCGCAACAGCCGTCGGTTCTCCTCTCCGTCATCGACCAGCAGAACACGAGCGAACGGCAACTTCTCTTGGAATGACTGCGTGACAAAGCCTGTGGATGATTCGGAGACCGTCACGTCTTCAATTTGCGTATCCGCACTGGGCTGCGGTGCGGATACCGTCAGTGTAAACGTGCTGCCAACGCCGACTTCGCTGGTTGCGCTAAGTTCGCCTCCCAATGCTCTGGCAAGTCGCTGACTGATCGCCAACCCCAACCCGGTTCCACCATACTTCCGGGTGATCGAAGTGTCGGCCTGCACAAACGGTTGGAAGATGCATTCGACATTGTCTGGAGACATACCGATGCCGCTATCAATGACGTCAACTCGCAGCGTGGGCGTCTCTCCCTCTTGCATTGTTGCGACAAGATGCACACCGCCGGTTTCGGTAAATTTGATTGCGTTTCCAACCAAGTTTGTAATGACCTGACGCAATCGAGCCGGGTCTGTGACGATCCGTTTGGGCAACGGCTCCGGAGTCTCCATCTGGAGAGTCAGTCCTTTTTCCAACGCACGAACACTCAACGTGCGTAGAGTGTTTTCCAGCACATCGTGCGGCGAACACGCGACCTGTTCAATATCCAACTGGCCAGCTTCCACCTTCGAAAGGTCGAGGATGCCGTTGATCAAATGCAGCAATTGTGTGCCGCTGGAGTGAATGGTTTCCAAAAATTCGACTCGTTCGGCATCGGACTCGTAGAAGTCGCGGCGGAGCAAATCGGTGAAGCCAAGAATGGCGTTCATCGGCGTGCGAATTTCGTGACTCATGTTCGCGAGAAAATCGCTCTTGGCTCGGTTGGCCGCTTCCGCCGCTTCTTTGGCCACGCGGAGACGTTCGTCTGCGGTTTTGAGTTCGGCGGCCACCAACTGGAGTTCCTGGGCTCGTGCCTCCGCAGCGGCAGTTCGTTCGGCGATGCGAGCTTCCAAGGTCTCGTTGAGTTCTTGAAGCTGTTGGAAGTTTTCGGAGTTCTCCAGGGCAGCCCCAGCGATAGTCGCGATAAAGTCTGCCAAGCGACATTCATCCGGTCCGAAGAGATTGCGAATGTGATCGTGCTTAGCGACCAGGCAAGCCACCACACGCGATCGTACCGAAATTGGTACGCATAACTGCGACCGGTTGTCGTCACGCGGGAGATTTTCTTCGGAGTCTTCATTGGGAACCATCGCCCGGCCAGACATCACCGCGGAGGCGACCAGTCCGGACTCGACTTGTACTTCCGTTGCCGAGAATAATTCCTCAAAGTCATCGAACTCATGATCTTCAGGAATCATCAGCAGAGAACACTGTTCCGCACGGAGGAGTCGAGCGCCGGAGTCTTCGACGGCTCGAAAGATTTCCGTCGGTTGAAGTGCCGTGGCAATTTCACGTCCAGCTTGAAGGACGAAATCAAACCGGTCGGCCAATGAGAGCGAATCAATCTTGTGCTCTGATTCCGGTGCGACCTGCCGTCTTCGGTTAGCGAGTTGCAGTTCCGCTTGCTCGATTTCTCGCTGATCATCACACGCCCCCCAAGCCGCCCGGACCTGTGCAATGGCGAGTTGGGTTTGCTCGGCCTCGTACTCGGCCTTTTGTTCCTTGGCGACTTCTAGACTTTGGTTGAGCGAAGTTAGGGCGGCTTGGTGAAGTTCCTGCATCGCCAGCAACAGACCACGCTCGCGAAGCGCATGCGGTAGACAATTCGGAAAGCGATGCGCCATTCGGACCGAACGCCGACTAACCCGAATCGCTTTGCGAATCAGCTCGCGTTTCTGACGGGAATGGAATGAAGACAATCCTTCGGCTTGGACACGCAATGCCGTGACATGCCATGTGAGGTTTGGCGAAACATATGCGTTGCACACCCCTGCACGACTGGCCAGCGTGTATGCCGAGTGAAAAACTTCGACCGCTTTCTCGGGGTTGTTTTCGGCGAGCAACCGAACTCCCTCGCCAAGCATCGTTTGAGCAGTGCCTTGCGCGTCCGGTCTAACGCGGCTCATTTCCAATGCCATGATGTCTTCGGGAATATCACCGTCAGTCGCTCGGGACCAAACATCCAAAATAATTCCCGAGGCCTGTTCGTCTCCATACTTCAGGCCGGATTGGTGGGTGATCTGCGCTTCTTCGACAGCTTCACGTAATCGACCGAGACGATACAGGGCTGCCGAAAGTTGATATCGTGCGGTGTGCACCTCCCAATAGTCACCGGTTCGTTCAAGTAGACGAACGGCCTCACGCGCTTTCGGGATGCACTCTTCGAACCGCGCTCCCGTAAACAACACGACGCTGTAATAGTGCAGGCTCTGCCCCTGCCCCCAGACATCACCGAGACGACGACGAATCCGCAAGGATTTTTGTGCGTATCGAATTCCGCGTCGGTACCGAGAAACCAAACTCATTGCCGGGGCATGTTCGGAGTACGCCTGAGCCAACTCCAGTGTGGGCGGATAGAGTTCGCCAAGATTCATTCCCCGCAAATGCGTCCACAACACGTGCAAATTCGAACGTGTGAACCAATACCCATGCGCCAACCGACTAAATAGATGCAAGCTCAGCCGCACTTCTTGACTCGGTTCCGATTGACGACGCGCGAGGAAACGAGACGGCCATATTGTGTGCAATGCCTGGACGAAGATTTCCCAGACCAATAGCACCACCAAAGAAACCGAACAGCGGGGGACGAATCTTCCTAGCAATCGGAGTGCATCTTCAAACGATTTTGTTGCCGACTCGACTTGGCCACGCTTGAACGCAACTTCCCCCAGTTTGCACCGTGTCTTAGCCTGAGCAAATGAGTGACTTGCCAACTCCGATGCCTGCTGGAGATATTCTTCTGCCGCATCGTATTGCCCGCGAAGCATCAACACATCGCCCAGTCCCTCCGCGATCTGATAGCGGGTTTCGTCGTCGCATTCAGCACTGCCACGTTCGGCAATACGAAACTGTTGCTCGGCCACTTCCAACGCATGTTGGGTTCGTGCTTGGTCGGCGGCAGACAAAGCAAACGGCAGTGCCCGGTCGGACTGCCCCGCCGCATCGAAGTGGTAGGCCAAGTCGAAGACACGATCAGGCTGCGTTCGGTGAATTCGATTCGCCGCACGAAGATGCAACTCTGTCTGCGTGTCGGCGTCCATTTGGTCGAGCAGAGTTTCTCGGATTCGTCCGTGCAGGAAAACACAGGTGGTTCCGTCGGCACGCAACCAAATCATATTTCTCCGTCGAACTTCGTCAACGGCCGACATCATATCTGTCGTCGAGAGATTCACGAGTTCGGCTGCTGCTTCGAGATCGAACTCCTTGCCGAGAATCGATCCGCCACGAAGAAAGTTCAGTGCGGGTTCAGAAAGAAGTTGAATACGTTGCAGGAGCAGATCCGCTGCCTGCTGCGAGGATTGCATGTCCCGCATGGCGAGTGAGTCCGTCCGCCATCCTTTCTCGGTGGGATGCAACGCCTTGGTTTCGACCAAGCCTCGAAGAACCGCGGATGCCAGGAATGGGCTTCCTTTCGATAACCGCCAAATCGTGGGGTGGATATCCTCCGGGAGTGGCCCCGCCATGGACTCCGTAAGTTGCTTCACATCGTCGGGACTGAGCGGCTGAAGTTCCACCCGACTGTCGGTCAGGAGAGACCGCAGCATGTGGTCGGGTTCGGTTTCTTCGGTGCGTATCCCCAGCAGGACCGTGCAGCATCCGGGACGGTCATCAAGATCTTTCCAGTTCTGAATCAGTCGAATGGTTGCGTTGTCAGACCATTGGGAGTCATCAAGAATAATGAGAGCCGGCTTCTCAAAAGTTCCCAACGAATCCAACAGCAAGGCCAATGCTTCTGTGGTACGAGTTTCCCCGAACGCTTCCGGGCCGAGATCCGTTTCCGATTTGATGTTCCACGCCGCTGCCAATTCCGGGATGGCTGCCGTGATGGCGTCGAGACGGTCGCCGATCCGGTCTTGGATTTGGCGAAGACATTCCGGTTCCTCGGCTGTCCGTCGAATAATTTCTTGGATGACACCAAGCAGCAATGAGAACGGGCGTTGCCCACTCCGGTCGGTCCCCTGGCCTCTCAGAACCCAAACATCTTGGCTATTCGCTGAACGGATCAATTCCTGAATGGTTCGGGTTTTCCCCATCCCCGATTCGCTCTCGATCGAAACAAGCCTTCGCTTCCCCTGCCGAGATTCCGCAACGGCATCCATCAAGCATTGCAGCTCCGCTTCTCGCGCAACGAACGATGATTCCACCAACGTGCGGCGGTTGTCGGCGAGACCCACGACAAGGGATGGTTCAGAATTTCCCTCGCTCCAGGCTTGCTGAATCATCTCCCAGTCATGCAAGACCGCTTCGGCGGATTGATAGCGATCCTGCGGATCTTTGCATAACAACCGTTGAAAAACTTCATCGAGAACTCGAGGAGATTGGCAACCAAATAGCCGCAAGCTGGGAACTTCGGCAGTCATGTGTTGCATGAGCATCTCGCCGATGGTTGACCCCGTGAACGGCGGGCGTCCCGCGAGGCACTCGAACAGCACGATACCCAGCGAATACAGGTCCGCGGTGACGCTCACATCGTGATCGACGGCACCAGCTTGTTCCGGTGAAAGATAAGCGGCGATTCGAACTTTTTGTCGCTCGTCTTGCTCCTCCCAACTCGTCAAACCCGATGTCCCGACACCTCGCAAATGAGCCGTCTGCGTCTCGGCGTCGATAATCACGCGGGACGGTCGGATTGTCCGGTGTAGAACGCCAATCGAATGAGCTTCTTGCAACGATTTCAGCAAATCGCTGCCGACTTGCAACGCTTCGGCAATGGACAACGGTTCTGATTCAAGCCGATCCGAAAGCCGCTGTCCCGGCCGGTATTGGGAAACGACCGTCCAAACGCGAGGTTGCTTTACCAAATTAACGATGCCGTCAATCAGTTTCCCGCCGTGCTTCTTCAGCGAGTTGGCATCGTGTTCCAGCCGGAGTCGCAACCCGCCGGTCATCGACTCCGGATGAATCGTTTGAATCATAACCCGACTGTGGGAGTTCACGTCCTCTGCCAGCCAGCGACCACGCGGGTGCGGCGTTTCCAAGGTCTGCCGCAATTGATACCGATCGCGCACCGCTTGCGGTAAGTCTCTCCAACTCGAGGCGGATATTTGGTTTTCCGGCACGGTTGTCCTCGGGGTAGATTTCGGCAAGTGGATCGAAAGTCGAGTGGTGTCGCTTGGAGACGCCAGACGTCAACGCGTCGGGCAAATCTTTTCTCAATGACTGCGCAGCATCGAAGACGATCGAATGCAGCTTCGCAATACACAGATTCAAGTTTCAGAATCGCCACAATGCGTTGCAAAACGGCAACACATTGCCAGAAACCCCGGGGTTTCCCCTATCTGTGAGTGCTTTTTCGGATTGTGATGATTTCCAATCACGATTCCCCGATGGTGGAAGACCACCTCAAGGCTTGAACCTGCAATCCGTAAGTATGCATACGTTTGAATCGTGTTCTCACTGGAAGAACGCTTGTAGCACGCAAAGTTTACGTAAAATTCGCACTGTGTTTTGTTCGTAAGTGTTTAATGTTTATGGGGTTAAAAGTTTTGACTGCGCGAGAATTCTCGGTAAGATGAGCTATCAGTATTTTTACTAATTCTGTCGGGCCGAAATGTCATAAGGACTGACGATGAGTACCCCTCTCCGCAGTGTTTCAACGAAGTCATCATCCGCACTTGATCGACCTAATGAATTTCCGATGCATCCCCAGTTACATGAACTATCGACACAATTAGACACTGCACTTCGGTGGCTAATTGACGAAAATCGCGTTCGGGATTGCTTAGAACTGCTTTTCACGAGCTTGCAAACCCTCAAGTTGGAATTGGATGAAAAAACTTGGCAGCAATGTGTACAAATATGCCGATCACACCCGGTGTTGACCTTATTGCATGAGGACCCGTTCACGCATCGAGCGTTCTACAAACCGCGGAAGTACGCGGGTGATGCAGTCATGCTCGATTACATCTACGGCCAAGAAGACTACTGGCCGTTGCCTGAATGTACGGCATTGGGCAAACAGATCTTCGACTACACCACCTTGGCACCGGCATCTGCAGGAGTGCGGGCACGCCGGGGATACATCGCGGATGTTCTCGATTTGGCGGCATTCGAGACAACACGTCCGCATGTCTTGTCGATTGCCTCTGGACACTTTCGCGAAGCGGAAATGTCGGCAGCGATTCGGCGGCGACGTTTCGGTCGAGTCGTGGCACTCGATGCCGATCCCCAAAGCCTGAACGAAGTCGAAACGCGGTACGGACGCTACGGTGTCGAAACCATCGCCGAGCCTCTGATGAGTCTCCTCAAAGGGACGGTCGATGCCGGTCGGTTCGACCTTATTTACTCATTGGGGTTGTTTGACTATCTCAACGAGAAGATCGGTCGACGGTTAGTAACCAAAGCCTTTGAGATGTTGCGACCAGGTGGGCGGTTGATTGTCGCGAACTTCCTGCCCGGCATTCATGATATCGGCTATATGGAAGCCATCATGGATTGGAAGCTGATCTATCGCACACGGCAAGAAATGATCGGCATGACATTGGATATTCCCGAGGAAGAAATTCAATCCGTCGCATTAGAATCCGAGGAAAACAACAACATTATCTTTATGACGATTCGCAGGAAAAACGAAATCAAGTAGCAGTCAAAAAACTGCGGTTGACCGATTGCGAGAGGGTTTCTATTCTCCCGCCCTCTCTCTTCTCCAGTACATCTCGATTCGATCTCATCGGATGCGAACCCCAATTCGTGTAGCCGGTGGTGACGTTCTGTCACGACTAGCTAAACATGCGGATCCGGGCCAGCGGTCTCGACACGAAAGGACTCGTGTTCCATGCGCCATTGTTCTAGTCGGTTGCCACGTTCAACCAGGGGTTTCGTGTGGATCACGCTTGTGCTTCTAGCGGCTGGATGCGGAGGTGATCCGTTACGTGGACCGTCGATGTCGACCGCGTTGAAAACGGTCAACCCATTTGATGATGGTCTATTCGCCCGCTCGCAGAGCCCTGACGAAGATCTCACACTCGAAACCACAATCGAAACTCCGATGGTGGGTGACTACACCACGATCGAAGGATTGCATTTCATTACCTTGGAAGGTGTGGGTCTGGTTGTCGGTCTGGATGGCAATGGCGGTGACCCGGCTCCATCACACTATCGTGAGGCGCTCCTCGACGAGATGCGGCGTCGCGATATCAAGAACCCGAACCAGTTGCTTGCATCGCCCGATACGGCATTGGTTGTGGTCCGGGCCTATCTTCCACCGTTGGTTGCCAAGGGCGATCGGTTCGACGTGGAAGTTCGGGTTCCCGGTAAGGACGACACGAAAAGCCTGAATGGTGGTTGGCTATACGAAACGTACCTCAGCGAACATGCGGTCGTTCCCGGTGAAGGTGTGATGACTGGTCGCGAGTTCGCGATTGCATCGGGACCGATTCTGGTGTCCGCCAGCGAAGGCGATCGTGAGGAGTTAGCCGGTGTCCTCAAACGCGGTCGGGTTCTCGGTGGGGGCGTTTCCAAAACGGAACGTCACCTCACGATGTACCTGCGAAACGATTTCGCCAGCTTCCGGAACTCGGTCCGTATCGCGGACCGAATTGGAAAACGCTTCTACCGCTACAACCGAGCCGGTATTCGCGAACCGCTGGCGGAAGCCAAGACTCATCAACGAATCGAACTCAAACTGCAACCGCGTTACAAAGAGAATTATCCACGATTTCTCCAAGCCATTCGGCACATTGCTTTCCGTGAAACCGATGTCGCCAAGCACGTTCGGGTGGAGAAACTTGCTGACAAGTTGAACAACCCACCGACTGCGGAGAAGGCGGCGTTGGAGTTGGAAGCCGTCGGGCGGGATTCGATTCCGATTCTCCGAGACGCTTTGGAAAATCCGGACTTGGAAGTGCGATTCCATGCAGCGATGGCGATCACGTATCTGGGTGAGCCAGACGGGATCGATGCTCTTGTCGAGGCCGCTCGGGACGAACCCGCATTTCGTGTGTACGCTTTGGCGGGACTGGCAGCAACGGAAGACGCAACCGCCCACGTCGGTCTCCGAAGTTTGCTAAGCAGCGACAGTGCGGAAACCCGTTACGGGGCGTTTCGGGCATTGTCCGTGTTGGATAAACGGGACCCGTTCATCGAAGGCGAACCGTTGCCCAGTATCGAGGATGCACAATTCATGTTGCATGCCTTGGATACAGAGGGCGAACCAATGGTTCACCTGACCAACCGCAAAATTGCGGAGGTTGTGATCTTCGGAGCTGGGCAGAAGTTTGAAACTCCGATGGCATTGCGAGCCGGGCGACACATCCTCGTGACCGGGTCGCCGGGAAGCTCCACTGTCAAAATCAGCCGATTCCAAGTGGGACGGACCGATCAAAAACGGGAAGTTCCGAATCGTGTTGTGGACGTCGTCCGTGCCGTCACGGAAATGGGAGCCACCTATCCAGACGTCGCCCAATTGCTCACGCAGGCGGATATTCAGCACAACTTGGTTGGTCGTCTGGAAGTCGATGCGCTGCCGAAATCGGGTCGAATCTACTACCGGGATGCCGAGAAAACATCCTCTTCGCGAGTTGGTGGAAGCGGTTTGCTACCGAACCTGTTTGAAGCTGGCGAAGAAAAATCATCCCGCGAACGAAAATCCCGAGATGACGACGAAGAAGAAGAATTGCCCTTCGATGAGAAAGATGGGCAAGCTAGCGTGACTGATAAATCTCCGATCGACGACGAAGAAGGCGAGAATCTCGAAAACGCTCTTCTCCAAGATGAAAGAAAATGGTACGACCCACGTCGACTGTTGGGCAAACCCCAACTCAACACGGACTGATCAGGAGTTAAGGATCGGGAGTCGGGATACGAACGGCAGAGGTACTCTGCATCGCCTATCCTGATTCCCGCGACTTGATCCCTGTCACCTGACTTGCGATCACTTGAACAGGTCTTGAACTCAGACCATGCTGAAATCCCTTGAACTCTTCGGCTTCAAAAGTTTTGCCGAGAAGACGCGGTTCGACTTCTCGCCCGGCATTACCGCCGTGGTGGGACCGAACGGTAGTGGCAAGAGTAACGTTGTCGATGGCATCAAGTGGATTCTTGGGGATCAAAGCGCGAAGAGTCTTCGCGGCAAAGAGATGACGGACGTCATCTTCAACGGCTCCAGTGGCCGCAAAGGAAGTAACTTTGCCGAAGCCACGCTGACGTTCGACAACACATCCGGCTTTCTGCCAATTGATGCCCGTGAAGTGGCAATCGGTCGACGGTTGTGGCGGAACGGCGATGCGGAATACCTGATTAATCGACAAACGGCTCGGTTAAAGGATATCCGCAGTCTGCTGATGGGGACCGGTGCCGGGTCCGCGGCGTATAACATCATCGAACAAGGCCGCGTCGATCAAATTCTGCAAGCCAACGCAGCGAATCGGCGGGTCATCTTTGAAGAAGCCGCCGGAATCAGCAAGTTCAAGGCACGCAAGGCGGATGCCCTGCGGAAGCTGGAACGTGTCGATCAAAACTTGCTGCGTTTGCGGGACATTGTCGAGGAAGTCGAAAACCGCCTCAATTCTCTACGCACACAAGCCGGACGTGCGGCCAAGTATCGGGACACGTCCGCCGAGTTGAAGAAACTTTGGCTCGGTCTGGCTGCGGATGATTATCGCTATCAATCCGAAGAACTGACCCACCTCGAAACGGAACTGTCCGAGTGCGGACGCCGATTGGATGAGGTCAACAGCCGTCATCAGGAATTGGAATCCCAGCTTTCCGCGCTCGACGTTGATATCGCCGAAGTGGAAGACCGATTACGTGTGGAGGAGCAAGCCAGCTCGGCTCAACGCGAAACACTGGCCGGTCACGAGACAACCATTGGGCACCAATCTTCGCGGTTGGAGGAGTTGGAAACCGAACTCGACCGATTGCGGCATCAACGCACGTTTTTGGCGTCGCGGGCGGCGGAGGTGATCGGCGAGATTGACCACGTTCATTCGCAACTCATGCAATTCGAACAAGAACACGCCGAACGCAAAGGCCGTCTCGAGCAGTGTCTCGCGGAAATCGCGGAGTTGAATCACAAGATTCAGAGCGAACGCGACACGGTTGAGGAATATCGGGAACAACTCCTGGAACAGATGAAGGAAGCGTCGGTTGCCGCCAGTCGCGCGGACGGGTTCCGTCAGCAACTGAAAGCCATGAGCGAGTCGAAAGTCGGCGTGTTGGCACGTCGGTCACGAGTCGCGGAAGCCGTCAACGCGTGCGAGGACGAATGCCGCGGTCGCCGCGATGAATTGGAGACATCCGGGGAACGGGTGGTGCGACTCGGGGACCGAGTCCACGAACTCCATGCCGAACGTCGTAAACTTCTCGAAGATCGGCATTCGTATCAGCAGAGTCTATCTGACCTTCGCGAACAACGAAGCGGTTGGCAAGCTCGCAAGAATGTGCTCGACGATCTCGAACGACGGCAGAACGGTTTGGGTGTCGGCGTGAAGGAACTTCTGCGTCGCGCGGCCACTCTCGATCAACCGCCTTGGAACACGATTCATGGCAGCGTTGCAGAGCTGCTAGAGGTTGAGTTGGAGCACGCTGCGATTCTCGAAGCCGCTCTTGGGCCACGTTCACAATACTTGGTTGTGGATAATCTCGATTCACTGGTCGACTATTTGACGAGCGGTGTTTGCGACATCACCGGCCGCGTGGGGTTTGTAGATCTCTCGGCTTTGACGCCGGAATCTTTGGTCGAAGTCGCTGAAGACGAAACGGGGCAAACCGTCGCCGCCGCCACACGGGATCTGTCTGGCGAACCCGGTGTGTGTTATCGGGCCGATTCTCTGGTCAGTGAGTCACCACGGATCGCGGACCTGCCATTACGGTTGCTGGCGGATACCTGGGTCGTCGAAACTGTTCAAGTCGCCCGGCAGTTGGCGAACGGTGCGGGGCATGGTTGCCGGTTCGTCACGCTGCAAGGCGAGTTACTCGACGCCGATCGCAATTTGGTCGTCGGTACATTGCAAATCGAGACGGCACTTATTCCCCGCAAAAGTGAACTGCAACGACTGAAATACGATCTGCAAGAAGTCAGTGAACTCATTGAGCAGCGGGAAAACGAACTGTCTGGGATGGCTCACACGCTGACGAGCTACGACGATGAACTGGACGACATCGACCACACACTTCAAGAGGCTGCGGACGAACACAATCAATGCAAGGCCGTCTATCACGCGGAGACTCAAGAGCTCGCTCGCTTGTTGCGTGATCTCAACGCGTTGGATGAAGAAGTTCACAAAATCACACTCGACGAAGAACGAGTCACCGCGGAACTGCAGCAAGCCGAAGCGGCTCACGCGGCTGCGGAAGAACAACTCGAAGGTTTGCAAAACAACATCAGCCAGTTGGAATTCGACTTGGCTCGTTCGGAGCACCGTCTGCAAACCTTGGAGAAAACCAAGACCGAGGAACGGCTCAGCACGGTCAAGCACGAGGAACGGCTTGCCGGAATGCAGCAGGCGTACAAGCGGTTGGAGGAGGATCGCACCACGCGACTGCAACAGCGGGACGAAGTCGAACGACGTTACGCGGCGGCGATGGCGAAGCGACAAGATATCACATTGCATGTGCTGAACACGTCCGCCCAGCTCGCTGAGTTGGCTTTGGAACAAGAATCCGTTGGTACGCGTGTCCGACAACTCATGGCTGAAAAATCCGATTTACGCGGACGCCGGAGCGTCTTTTTGAAGGAAGAAACCACGCTCCGCAGCGAACGCCGAGATCTGAACGACCAACAGCACCTGCAAGAGATGTCGGCCCGTGATATTCGTCAACGGCTCGAATCCATGGCCGAGCGAATCCGCGAAGAATACCAGTTGGAGCTTCACGAAATTGTTGCGTCCGATGCCTCGGCGTATCACGATTACCTCAACGAAAATCATCCCGGTTGGCAGCAAGCGGGTGACGATTCCGTCGATACAGATGAGTCCATTGATGAATCTGTGGAGTTGGAATCCGGTGAGGAGTTCGACGAACCGGAAGAAGCTCCCCCGGTTGCCGAAGAACCGATTCCCGAGTTCGAAGAACTCCGCGACGGTTTCGAGCAGCAAGTCGACAAGTTGCGACGGCGGCTCAAAAGTATGGGCAACGTCGACACCGAAAGTCTGGGCGACCTCGAAGAAATGGAGGCCCGCTTCGCTCATATGAGCACGCAACTCGCGGACCTCACCGAAGCCAAAGCCGCCCTCGAAGAAATCGTGCGGAAAATCAACACCGAAAGTAAACGGCTATTCGTCGAAACGTTCGAGTTGGTTCGCGGACACTTCCAACACCTATTCCGGAAAGCGTTCGGTGGGGGTGACGGCGATATCGTCCTCGAAGACCCCAACGATGTGCTCGAATGTGGGATCGAATTGATCGCACGTCCGCCGGGTAAGGATCTCAAGAGCATCTCGCTGATGAGTGGTGGCGAGAAAGCCCTGACCGCGTTTGCGCTATTGTTGGCGTTGTTCAAAACGCGACCGAGCCCGTACTGTCTGCTCGACGAAGTGGACGCTCCGCTCGACGAAGCGAACGTCGGGCGATTGGGAGCACTCGTCGAGGAGTTCAAGGGCGAAACGCAGTTCATCATCATCACGCACAAGAAGCCGACGATGACCATTTCCGATGTCATCTATGGCGTGACGATGGAACAATCCGGGGTGTCCAAACGCATGTCCGTTCGCTTCGATGACGTCAGCGACGACGGCGAGTTCAACACAGACGGCGAGGACGACATGGCCCAAGCCGCGTGATATCCAGCTGAGGCCATGTGTTTCAGAGCGAATTTGGAACTACTCGATCGTGAAGGTTAGTTCCTGTTCCTCATCGGTTTCCAGAATTGTCGCTTTGAGCGGTGACTTCGCTGGCTCTGCGTACTGCGGCGGCAACAGGTTCTTGGGCGTCGCAGCGGGTTGGCCAGGGACCGGCGGTTGATAGTCGCTTTCATCTTCTGACGCAGTTCCCGTTTGGGACGGTGCGTCTTTCTTAACGACCGTGACAACATACGCCCCGGGAACCAAGCCGTCGCCCTGTTCAAAGGTCCGTGGCTCTGCTTGCCCTTGATCATCAGTGATCGCAGAACCCGCATGGCCATTCGCTGGATCGGTCGGAATAAAAGCGACCGTAGCCCCCTCGACTGGTTCTCCTCCCTGTGTGACCGTAATCGAAACCGGCGTCGTTTTGGGGCGGCCCGGAACTTCCGGCGATCCACCGCAACCACTGGAAATGGCCAGACACACAGTACTCATCAGCATGAGTTGAAGTTTTAACATTTTCACCTCTTGAATTTTGTGGGATACGAGTTCTAAAATATTTATGAAGATTTCGTATCACTGTTATAGATTTTTCCAATCCATCTTGGCCAGGGTGAGACGGAAAATGCAGTGACCAGTTTGGATTCGATTCCACGACATCCCCTTCCTACACACTTGGATGTCGTCCGGCGAGCACAGACGAAGCCACCAACCTAACGGCTCACACTTGGTTTCCACACAGACCAAACCCTCCGAGCCGGAGTGTACGAGTCCCACCAATAGTCGAGGGAATCACTCCCTCTGTTCCTTCCTTCTTGATTTGGAGAGAGTCTATGTCCACCCGCCCCTTGCGTCGCGGATTCACCTTGATCGAATTGCTGGTGGTCATTGCCATCATCGCCATTCTGATCGCCCTGCTCTTGCCTGCCGTTCAACAGGCCCGTGAAGCTGCTCGCCGAACACAATGCAAGAACAACTTGAAGCAACTCGGCATCGCGTTGCACAACTATCACGATACCCACGGTGGATTCGTCCCTCGGAAATACGGTACGGCAACCAACAGCAACCGCTTGAGCGGTTTCTACGGTTTGTTGCCTTTCATCGAGCAAGACAACTTGTTCAAGCAAATCCAAGCAGGAGACGCTTCCACACCTCCTGGTGGACCAACCGCATGGTCTGGGTGGTCAGTTTGGAACGTGAAGATCGACGGTCTTCTTTGCCCGTCCGACGCGTATCCGGAAGGTGTTCGTCAGACCAACTACGCATTCAGCGTTGGCGATAGCCACATGAACATCCGCGACACCAGCAACCTTCGCGGCATTTTCATGTTTCGGACTTCAACGCGGATGGGTGACATCACCGATGGAACCAGCAATACCATAATGATGAGCGAACGCGTGAAAGCCAACTTCGGAATCGGTGGCAACAATGGTGCACAGCCGATCGAAGGAACCGCGACGAGTGCCACCATCAATCCGCCTGTGAATTGTCTTTCGCTGACTTCCGGGAACACCTTTGTCACGCCCAGCAACGTCAAAGGCCGCTTTGGAACTTCCTTGTGGGACGGTCAACCGGAACGCTGTGCGTTCAACACCGTTTTGCCTCCCAACTCACCTGGGTGCACTGATGATGCCAATGTGAATGCCGACTCGGTCAACGTCTTGCTGCCAGCCAGTAGCCGTCACTCGGGTGGTGTGAATGCGTTGATGTGCGATGCTTCGGTTCGCTTCATCAGCGAGACAATCAACACCGGAAACCTAGGTGTTTCGCAAAGTTCTGCCAGCTTCGGTGGACAAAGTCCCTACGGCGTATGGGGGGCATTGGGAAGCAAGAGCTCCGGTGAAGTCGTGCAAGACTTCTAAGCCAAACACTACGGGGTAACATTCGAAGAATCAGCAAGGGCAGCGTCTTGGTCTTCAAGACGACTGCCCTTTTTTGCGTCCGTGACTTCTGTTGATCAGTGAGCCACACGATTGTCGGTCCAGGTTCCCGCGTTTTCGAGAATGAAGTCGGGGTCTTTGAACTGCTCGCGAAGAATTTGCTCGTAGATCGCCGCTTCGGTTTCGCGACTAATCGGTGTCGGAGAGTTAGCGACCAAACCTAACGCTTGATCGAGCACACCGACCGTACCGGTGCCTTCGTCGAATTGGGCCTTCTCCCGCCAAACCAGTTCTGGGGGCAACAAGTCCTCGCAGGCTTTGCGGAGAATCCACTTTTCAACTGTCTTGCCGGTGGCTTCGTCGGTGACCCGCATTTTGAGGGATGCGGGAATCGACTGGGCGAAGTCGATCAAATCGCGATCCAGAAATGGCGTGCGGGCTTCGAGTCCCTGAGCCATTGTGATGCGATCGACCCGTTGCAAATTGATGTTGTGCATCGACTGCAACGACCGTGTGAGTTCCTCGGCGAGTTCGCGGGGGGCCGTCGCGTAATCGTGATGGTACGCATAGCCGGCGAATAACTCGTCGGCTCCTTCGCCGGTGAGCGTGGCTTTCACATGTCGGCGGGCCAGCGTGGTGGCGAAGTGCGTCGGCATTGCGCTGCGGACGAGGTCCACGTCGGCACTCTCCAAGTGATAGATCACGTGCGGCAACGCATCCGCCAGGTCTTGCGGTGTGAACGTCAACTCGTAGTGATCGGCTCCGATGTGTTCGGCGACTTGTCTCGCAGCGAGCAAATCGGGACTGCCTTCCACACCGACCGAAAACGTTTTCAATGGTCGATCGATGGCCTTTGCCGCGAGAGCCGCAATAATCGAGGAGTCCAGCCCGCCGGAAAGAAACGAACCTACTTCAACATCGGCGACCATCCATTTCCGAACAGCGTCTTCCAAGACCAACCGAAGTTCACGGTAAATCGCCTCGATGTTTACACCGGGATCGATGTCGGCGGCACCATGCGGAATTCGTGACCATTGGCGGAAACCGTCGATGCTGTCGAACATGCCACCGGGTTTGATGGCCTGGATCGACTTCAATCCGAGACCGTCGAACGCCTTCAATTCGGACGCGAACGCCAGGCCCTCTTCAAATTCGGCCACATAAAGCGGTTTGATTCCCAATGGATCGCGAGCGGCAATAACCCGATCTTTCGTCGCGAGGACGAATGCGAACATACCATCCAACCGAGCCACCCAGCGGAGTTGGTCGGAGCGAAAGAGATGCAAAATCGTTTCGCTATCGCTTTCGGTTTCAAATGCACTTTCGCCGAGGATCGCCCGCAGATCGGCGTGATTATAAATCTCTCCGTTCGCCACCAAAATATTGTTGGCGTTGTCGATCGGTTGGCGACCGTTCTGGGTACCGATGATCGAAAGTCGACAGTGTGCCATCACCGCCGGGACATTCTCCGAGCGGTAAACTTGGACTTCATCAGGACCACGGTGGGCGATGCTTTCAATCATCCGCTGGGCAAGGGTTTCGTCGTCGATGTTCCACAAACAAACGAATCCACACATAAAAGCAGTGTCCTTGAGTCAATTCTTCGGCAAAAGCGCGGGCTGTCCGAAGGCAACCGTAGACCGGGGCACTGTCTTCGTCAAGTACGCACATTGAACGGAACACCGAGGTTCTTCGTGAGTCGGCCGATCTCCCGTTGAATTAGGTCGAGGTTGGAGTCCCGCACGGTTGGCAATCGGAAACGGGCATCGCGGACGCCGTTGTAGTCGATTTCCGCAATAATCAGTTCTTCACCATCACCCGCTTGGATGAGCGTATTTCCATAGGGATCGACCACCCGACTACCTCCCCAAAACCGGTCATCCAAACTGATGCCGCCGGAGAAGTTCGCCATGATCACAGGGAATCCATAGATCATGGAATAGAATTTAATGACCGTTTCCCAGCCCATCGGATTGGAGAAGTCTCCCGCGAGTGCCCGTTCCGAAGACGCCACGGGAGCAATCAACAATGTCGTTCCGTAGAGCGCAGCAATTTGCACCAAAGCCGGGTTCCACAAATCGGCACATACGAGGATGGAACCAATCCAGGGCGACTGCATCTTGAACACATCGATGTAGCGTCCCCCGGCGTAGTGTTTTTTCTCTTCCAAGTTGCCGTAGGATGCCAAGTTCAACTTGCGATGAATGAACTGCACGTCACCGTCATGCAAAACGGCACACGTGTTGTGAATTTGGGCGGCGTAACCATCTTCGACGAATCCGACAACCGTTCGCATCGGTCCGGATTCGCTCGCTAATTCGGTGAGGAGTTGGTCGTCTTGGGTGATGGCCACTTCCAACGCCCGAAACCCAACCGGATAACCAGTGATAGACAATTCCGGAAACACAAGCAGATCGACGTCCGCAGCGCGGGCTTCCTCGATGTATTTGAAATGCTTGTCCACGTTGATGTTGACTTCGTACGGGACGGAGTCAATCTGCGCGACGGCCACCCGGAGGACAGGCTTTTTCGCCTCGCTGGACTTGGTTGGATCATCGGTCACGGACTGGCATCCTTGAAAATCGTGCGATTACCAATTAGCCATTCGGATGATGGGATCAGGATTTCGTAGGAAAACCAGAGCTCTCCGAGCATCTTTCCTAATCCCTAAATCCTCACACGCGGGTGGTTCGAGATTCGATTTCCCCACATGCCAGCACCGTAGACCTCATCCTATTCCCAAGTGAGAAGCAAGTCGCCGGTCTTCACCTGACTCCCGGCTTTCACCAGGACCTCGGCAATTTTTCCATCGCGTTCGGCGGTCACGGTGGTTTGCATCTTCATGGCTTCCATCGTGAGCAGCTTTTGACCTTTCGAGACCTGGGAACCCGCGTCGACCGCCACTGCGACAACCATCCCGGGCATTTGGGCTCCAACGTGGTTCGCATTGTTCGGGTCTGCTTGGGCGCTGGCCGGAGTTTCCGGTTCCTCGGATTTGTCCAGAACGAGCACGTCACGCGGTTGCCCGTTGAGCTCGAAGAACACGCTTCGCATTCCATCGGAGTGGGCGATGCCTGTCGTCAGATAACGGATGATGAGCGTTTTACCCGGTTCGATATCCGCCGCAATTTCCTCGGTGCCTTCCATGCCAAAGAAGTAAACCGGCGTCGGGAGTGTGCTGGTGTCGCCATACTCTAACTGGTGTTTCGCGAAGTCCGCGAACACGCGGGGGTATAGCAATGACGATAGCACTTCTTGCGATGTCGGTTTGCGATCGAGCAATTCCTCCAGCGTCTTGGATTCCGCTTCGAAGTCCGCCGGTGGCAGCGTTTCGCCGGGACGACCGTCGAAGGACGGATGATCTTTCAGAATCCGCTGGCGAACATTTTCTGGAAAACCACCCGGCGGTTGTCCCATCGCACCGCTGATCAAGTCGATCACCGAAGCCGGGTACGAATATTCCTTTTCGCCGTTGAGAACATCGTCGACGGTGAGGTCATTCCCGACCATGAACAACGCCATGTCGCCCACGGCTTTCGAGGTCGGTGTGACTTTGACAATGTCGCCGAACATTTCGTTGACGTCGGCGTAGACATGACAAACTTCCCGCCAGCGATCCGACAAACCCAGAGCGGATGCCTGTTGGTACAAGTTCGTGTACTGTCCGCCTGGCATTTCGTGGTTGTACAAGTCAGCCGTGCCGGGAAGGACTTCGCTTTCAAACGGCGTGTAAAATTCCTTGACGGCACCCCAGTAATCCGCGAGCGAATCGATGGAGTCGGAGTCCAAACCAGTCGCTCGATCGGTGAAACGAATTGACTCGCTAAGAGTGTTCAAGTTCACCTGAGCGGTCCCGCCAGAGAGCGGTGCCATCGCTGCGTCGGCGATATCCAGGCCCACGTCGGCCGCCTCCAAAATCGAAGCGGTTTGCATGCCCGCCGTGTCGTGCGTGTGGAAGTGGATCGGAATGCCGATCTCGCTCTTAAGAGCCGTCACAAGCTGCTTCGCCGCCGCTGGTTTGCACAAGCCGGCCATGTCCTTGATGGCCAAGATATGAGCACCCATCTTCTCCAGCGTTTTCGCCAACTCGACATAGTACTTCAGATCGTACTTGGTGCGTTTCGGATTGGTGATATCACCGGTGTAGCAGATTGACGCTTCGCAGATGGCATCGGTTTCGAGCACGGCTTCCATCGCCACTCGCATGTTCGGAACCCAGTTCAGGGCATCGAACACCCGAAACACGTCCAGCCCCGCGTCGGCGGTTTCTTTCACGAACGCCCGCACGACGTTGTCCGGATAGTTGGTGTAACCAACCGCGTTCGATGCTCGCAGCAGCATTTGGAACAGGATGTTGGGAACCTTCTCCCGCATTCGTGCCAAACGATCCCAAGGCGATTCGTTGAGAAACCGCATGGAAACGTCAAACGTCGCCCCGCCCCACATTTCCAGGGAGAACAATTGAGGAGCCAAGTGAGCGTACGCATCCGCAACTTGCAACATGTCGTATGTACGCATCCGTGTGGCGAACAGCGACTGGTGGGCATCGCGGAAGGTAGTGTCGGTAATGAGCAGTGGTTTTTGTTCCAGAATCCACTGAGAAAACTTCTCAGGGCCAAGTTCCTTCAAGCGGTCACGTGTGCCCTTCGGAAGGGGTTGACTGCCATCGAATTTCGGTACCAGGGCCGGCGTGCGTCGTTTGCTTTGAGGTCGACCGGCGACCGTGGGGTTCCCGTTCACGATGACATCGCCGATGTACCGCAACATTTTCTGAGCGCGGTTCTGACGTTCCGGGATGTCGAACAGTTCCGGGTGTTGGTCGATGAACCGCGTGGTGCATTCGCCAGCCACGAAGGTTTCGTGACGCAGCAGCTTTTGCAAGAACGGAATGTTGGTCTTCACGCCACGGATTCGGAACTCGGCGAGAACGCGTTCCATGCGTTTGACCGCATCATTGAACCGACGAGCCCGGGCGGTGACTTTCACAAGCAGCGAATCATAGAACGGGTAAACGACGGCACCGGAAAATGCACTGCCGGCATCTAATCGCACACCTGTGCCGCTACCGGATCGATAGTGTGTGATGCGGCCATAGTCTGGAGTGAAATTCTGCGTGGGGTCCTCGGTGGTGACACGACATTGAATCGCATATCCGTGAATTGGGACGGACGCCTGGTCTGGCAGCCCGATTTCCGGTTCACTCAGAGCTTTGCCTTGAGCGATCAAAAGCTGCGATTTAACGATATCGACCCCGGTGATCTCCTCTGTCACCGTATGCTCGACTTGAATCCGGGGATTCACTTCGATGAAAAAGAATTGCCCGCTTTCGGCGTCAACGAGGAACTCAACCGTGCCGGCGTTTTGGTAATTTACCGACTGCCCAATCTTCACCGCCGCTTCACAAAGCCCCGCGCGAATGCTGTCGTCAAGAGTTGGTGCGGGTGCAAGCTCCACGACTTTCTGATGTCGTCGTTGAACCGAGCAGTCACGTTCGTAGAGATGGAGCACATTACCATGCTCGTCGCCAAGCAACTGCACTTCGATGTGCCGAGCCTGCGAAATAAACTTCTCAACGAAGATATCCGGGCTGCCGAATGCCGTCAGCGATTCCCGTTGAGCTTGCTCGAATGCACCAGCAAATTCGTCTTCCGTTTGAACGACACGCATCCCGCGTCCACCGCCCCCGTGGGCGGCTTTCAGAATGATTGGAAAACCCAATCCCCGCGCGGTTTCCATTCCCTCTTCGACGTTTTGAATTGCTCCGCTACTTCCACCGAGAATCGGTACACCAGCTTGCTCGGCGATTTCACGGGCAGAGGTTTTGTCTCCCAACCGCCGCAGAACATCCACTGTTGGACCGACGAACTTGATTCCTCGGTCCGCACACGCTTGAGCAAAGTCGGCGTTTTCCGAGAGGAAACCGTAACCAGGATAAATCGCGTCGACGCCAATTCGTTCAGCCAACTGAACGATCGAGTCGATATCCAGATAAGACCGAATGGGCTCACCTTTTTGACCGACTTCGTACGCTTCGTCTGCTTTGAAGCGATGCAACGAGAAGCGGTCTTCGTGGGCGTGAATCGCCACGGTCCGAATGCCCAACTCATAAGCCGAGCGAAACGCCCGAATCGCAATCTCCGAACGGTTCGCCACAAGAAGTTTCTGAATGGTCATCAGTTCATGTTCTTTCGCGCTAGGTATGATCGACCGGCCCATGATAAAGCGTCCGCAGGTCAGAAAACAGGGACCCGCAATTTGCTGATGATCTGTTGTCAAAGTTGGGTTCTTTCGTCCTCAGTAGCAAACTAAAATTTGTGTTGTAAGAACGTACCGATCTGGACTCGAACACAACCAGCGAGGTTTCCATGCCCTCCAGCACCGGAACGAATTCCGACGTTGACGATTACTTTCGCGACCTTGCCAATTGGCAGGACGAATTGGCCGCGCTGCGGAAGATCTTGCTCGACACCGAGTTGACCGAAGACTTCAAATGGCGAGCCCCGTGCTACACGCACCAGGGGAAGAACATTGTGATCCTGGCGGAGTTGAAGGACTGCTGCACCCTCGGTTTTTTCAAGGGAGCCCTGCTCGGAGACCCGCTAGGTATTCTGGAAAAGTCGGGTGAGAATACCCGCTCGGCCCGTGTGATTCGGTTTACGGACACCACGGAGATCGAGAGGCTCAAGCCGACTTTGAAGTCGTATCTCACCGAAGCGATCGAAGTTGAGAAATCTGGTCGCAAGGTCGAGGCGATCGACCACGCCGCGTTGGAATTTCCGCTCGAACTTCAGGAGCAATTCGAGAAAAATCCGGAACTGAAAACTGCTTTCACCGCCCTCACACCCGGTCGGCAACGCGGCTACGTGCTGCACTTTTCCAGTGCGAAGCAATCCAAGACCCGCACCACACGAATCGAACGCTACACCGAACGTATTCTCGACGGCAAAGGCCTCAACGACTGCACCTGTGGTCTCTCGAAAAAGATGCCCGGATGTGACGGCTCACACAAGCAAATCCGCTGATGTGGACCGACATTACTCATCGATTTTACGCGATGATGTCGTGCACGACGCGGCCGTGGACGTCGGTGAGGCGGAAGTCTCGGCCGGAGTAGCGGTAGGTGAGGCGTTCGTGGTCGAGGCCCATCAGGTGCAGGATGGTGGCGTGGAGGTCGTGGACGTGCATGCGGTTTTCGACGGCGTGCATGCCGAACTCGTCGGTGGAACCGTACATCAAACCGCCGCGTGTCCCGCCACCAGCGAGGAACATCGAGAAGCCGGTGTTGTGGTGATCGCGACCGGGTTTGTTTTTCTTTTTCTTGTCTTGCTGCGCGTACGGCGTGCGACCGAATTCACCACCCCAGATGACGAGTGTGTCATCGAGAAGCCCGCGTGCTTTTAAGTCTCCGAGTAATGCGGCGGTGGCTTTGTCGCTGTCGGCACAGAGGCGGCGATGTCCGTCGTCATTGTTGGAGTGCGTGTCCCACGGCTGTTTGCCTTTCTTCGTGACGTAATAGACTTGCACGAATCGCACGTCAGCTTCCAACATCCGTCGAGCGAGCAAACAGGACCGACCGAACGGCGTATTCCCATACGCTTCCTGAACGTATTTCGGTTCACCGCTGATGTCGAAGACGACCGTCGCTTCGCGTTGCATGGCGAAGGCTAGTTCCATCGCTCGAATTTGCGATTCGAGGGCATCATCCTGGTTGCGCCCATCGGCGTGAAGCCGATTTAACTGGTTGAGGATGTCGAGTTGTTTGCGTTGCTGTGAACGATCCCATCGGGGATGCCTCACGTTGGCTACAAGTTTATCCACCGCCATGTCATTCGTATCGACCGCGACGCCTTGGTGCTGCCCCGGCAGAAACGAGTTCGACCACAGTTGCGGTCCCACAACGGGCAATCCGGGACACAGACACACGAAGCCCGGCAAGTTTTGGTTCTCGCTGCCCAGTCCGTAAGATGCCCACGAACCGAGACACGGCCGCGTCGGTTGGATGTTCCCCGAGTGCATCAATAGCAATCCCGGTTCGTGATTCGGAACGTCCGTATGCATCGACCGCAAGACGCACAGATCGTCCGCGTGTTTCGACAGGTTCGGGAACAATTCGCTCATCACCACGCCGCTTTCACCGTGCGGCTGGAACTTGAACGGTGATGGCATATACCCCGCGCCGCGTCCTTTGGATCGTTCCGACGGTTCTTCGCCCTCGTGCTTCTTGAGCGCCGGTTTCGGGTCGAAGGTGTCCACATGCGATGGAGCACCGTTCATAAACAGAAAGACAACCCGCTTCGCTTTCGGTGCAAAGTGCGGCAGCGGATTCTGCGTGGTCGCCGCCTGAGCAGTCGACGTCAACAGACCACCGGCGTTCATCGCGCCCGCCAAACCCAGCATGCCGAAACCGGCACCGGCCTGCTGCAACATGGATCGACGATTGAGAAGAGTTGGAGTCGTGTGCGGCATGGCTTGGGGCTTTCTGTCAAACTCCGACGAATTGATTTCAACGCGTTTCCCTCATCGTCGGGCGGTGTTAGTCGACGAATTGCAGTTCATTTGAAGCAAACAAGATTTGAGCGTACTGCGTCCACCGTCCGACGGCGTCGTCCTCGTCACTTTGCAGGAACTGTTTGGCGAGCGACCGTTCGGCTTCGTGCGGTAGTCGGTTGAAGCAGAGTCGGTACGCGAGATCAAGTTGAGAATCGAGGTCTTTTCGATTGTCGATCAGTCGTTGTGCAAACGCCTCAGCCTGGGCGACCATGAACGGACTGTTGAGCACGAACAGTTTTTGCAGCGGCGTCGTGGTTTGAATTCGACGTTCGCTGTGCGTGTTCGGATCAGGGTGCCCGAACAACGCCAACATCGAATTCAGTTCCAACCGGCTGATTTCACTGTAGACCGTTCGGCGAGCGGCCGTGGGATCCTGCGGGTCAATCGACGTTCCACCAACTTGCGGTTCGAGTTTTCCGGAGATGGATAGAATCGCGTCTCGCCATTGTTCGATACTCAGCCGCTGTCTCGGCATCCGGGAGAGATAGACATTCGCCGGGTCCACTTCGAGAGACTTTTCGGTTCCCAGGCTCGATTGACCATAGGTCGCTGAAAGTGTGATCTCGCGATGCAACCATTTCAACGACCAGCCATGTTCCACGAATCGCGTGGCCAAGTCGTCGAGCAATTGTGGGTGTGATGGTTCCGATCCGAGTTTTCCGAAGTTACTCGGAGTATCGACAATCGGGGTCCCGAAGTGACGAGCCCAAATACGATTGACGATGACACGCGCAGTTAATGGGTTGTTCGGATCGGCAATGGCTTCCGCCAATTCCAGACGGCCGCTCTGTGACGCAAACGGCTTGGCTTCGGGGTCGAGAATCTGCAAGAACCGCCGCGGAACTGTGGGGCCCTTCTTTTTGACGTCTCCCCGAATGAAGACATTCAAGTCTTTGGTCGGGGCATCCGCGATGATGTGCATGGAGTCATCGGGACTCTTCGCCTGCTTGCTCTTCTCGGATTTTTTCGCGTTCTTCAGCGGACGGTTCAGCATTCTTGTGCTGGCAAAGACTCCCGCGAGTGCGTAATAATCTTCGGTCTCGATGGGGTCGTATTTATGATCGTGGCAGCGTGCACACGCAACGGTTAGACCGAGCAAACCGCGACCGACGACATCCACCCGGTCTTCCCACTCATCGGCCATCACTTCCAGCGAATTGCGACGATAGTACTTCGGCCCTAATCCGATGAAGCCCAATGCCACATGATTGCGGTCGTCATCGGGTTCCAGCAGATCGGCGGCGAGTTGAAGTTTGATGAAACGATCGTACGGGACATCATCGTTGAGGGCTTCGATGACCCAATCCCGATACAGATACGCGTTGGGGTAGCATAGGGATCGGTTGTTGCCGACGATGTGAGCTTGATCTTCTGCGTATCGCATCAAGTCCAACCACATCTTCGCCCAGTGTTCGCCGTACTGTGGGGAGGCCAACAAGCGTTCGACCACACGCGACTTGGCATCGGCGGAGTGATCCTTGAGAAATCGTTCGACGTCCTGCGGTGACGGTGGAAGTCCGGTCAGATCGAAAGTGACTCGTCGCAACCACGTCCGACGCTCCGCGGTATCGCTGGGTGACAATCCTGCATCTTCCATCCGTCGCAGAACGAAGGCGTCGATTGGACGTTCAATCCAAGATTTGTGTTGGACGACCGGTTCAGTGTGCCGCGTTGGAGGTTGAAACGACCAAAACTCTCGAGCGGCATCAAAGTTGATTTCGTTCTTGGCAACGGGATCGACTTTGCCACCGTCTCGCGGGTCCGGCGCACCCATTTCGATCCACTTGCGAAAGTCCGACACGACTTGCTCGCCCAACGGTCCACTTGGTGGCATCTCGTAGGTCGTGTAATCGAGTGCTTCGATTAACGGGCTCTCATCCGGTTTCTTCGGAACAATCGCCGGACCGGAATCTCCACCCACAAGAAGGGCCTGTCGTGTGTCGAGCCGCAAGCTCCCTTTCAATTCCCCGTCCGCGGCCGCTTTCGCCGAGTGGCAGGCGTAACACTTCTCGACCAACACCGGACGAATCTTGCGTTCGAAGAACTCCAAACCAGCATCATCCGCAAAGCACGGTGAAAGAGTGATTCCAAGAATCAAGCCAACGCAAGCAAACTGTCGCGGAACCGAAAAGTCCAACATGGCGGGATATCATGGGTTGGAGTGAGGGCGGGAGCAGCGATCTTCACTCCAAAGTATATCAGGTCGTTGATGCGTGGGAAACGCAATCGGGGAAAAACGACTGTGCAGCGACGAACACAGGTTTTGTTTCCCCGTAACCTGAAACCAAGTTCCTCCTGCGTCCACCCCAGACGCAGAAGGCGGTTGTGTCTCTTTAGCGGATTTCTGCTGGAAAACTCGGTGGAGCTGGCAGAGATTGCAACGGGGCACCGACGTTCGTGCCGTCAGTGGCTCCAGAGATCGCAGGGTTGCCGAGAGTTTGATCGTCTAGCGTCAGATCAGCCGGAGCGACCGAGGACGATTCCATGCGATCCCACATACCGCTCCACTCGAATTCGCCATTCTGAGCACCGATTTCTCGTCCCGCCGTCGATTGCGTCCAGGTGCGTTTCCACATTTCAAAATCGCGAGAGACAAAATCGGCAGCGTCGCCGGACCAAAACATTTCGTAACCATGATAGAAGTTTCGCTGCCCGTTCCATTGCAGTAGTTGTTCATAACGGTCGGAACTCACGGCTCCCTCGACCACGACCAACGGATTGCTGGTGTTGGTAGCGAAGATGTTGTCTCGGGCGGTTGGAACGTCGATTGGAAGCAGGTCACGAGGTGTGGTGCCAGCGTCAAACCGAATGAGGGAATTCGTGACCGCCGTTACGTGTACCATTCGCAATTCCACGCGGGCAGATTCATCGAGTAGCTCAAGATTTCCGATCGATGCGTAGGCGGCCCCTTCAACGACGATCGCGGACCGTTCGAGGTTGACCCGGCCTGGGTTCGTGTGATGGGCCGTAATGACATCGCACCCCCCGCGGATCAGGCTATCCACGATTTCGATGCTGAATTCCGGTCGTGATTCCCCGCCAGTTCGCTTCATGCCCATGTCGACCCCGGTTCTCACGGGGGCTTCGAGCAACTCGATGGCCGTGCAATCCACGTTCCCCAAATTTTCGACGGTGATCGACACGCGATCCAAACGAACTTGGCCACTACCTTGCAGCGAGATCACAGCCCAATCCGTATTCGCACCGAGTTGCGTGGCCGTGTCAAAACGGAGATCGATGTTGATCAAATCAATGGAAGCATCGACCAGTTCAATCAACCGTGTTTGTTCGGTCACTCCGTCCGTGTCGTCGATGTAGTACTCCAGCCACGGGCGGGAATCCTCGGCGGCACGGATGGCGAGTTTCTTCCCTTTAATGAGGATCGGTTTCCGGATCTGTTCGGGAAGCGTTCCGGATGTACGAATCTCGATGATGTCGCCGTCGTTCGCGGCGGCACATGCGGCTTCGAGCGTGGGTTTGGTTTCCGAGGAAGAACCATCGGCTCGAAGAATGGTGTACGGTCGCAGCTGCCCGACCGGTGTCACTTTCGTTGCCGGGGAATTGGTCTTTGATTTTTCTGACTCTTTGGAAGGCAGTGAGGTCGACACTTGGGTTTTGGCAGGTGTCATCGCCACAACGTCGGTTGTCTCTTGCTGTGTTTTCGGGGCCGGTGTTGCAGCAGTTTCCGTTGGTCTCAACGGACTGGGAACGTTTGAACCCGTTGGCTTCAACAGAGGTTCGATTCCCTCAAACGGAAATTCCGGCGATGTGGCGACGTCTGGTTTCATCAACGGTTTTGGAAGGTCCGAGGACGAATCCGTCGACGGTTGAGACTCGGATAATTCCACGTCCAGAAATGGGCTTTCGGATGTCACGGACGACAGCGTTTCTTCCGGCGTGAGTTCGCCTTCATCTTCGATTGGGGGTGT